>NZ_CP066356.1:8800926-9115474 GCF_023278185.1 Bradyrhizobium elkanii USDA 76
TCGAAGGCCGCGCCATCGACGACCTCGTGCTGAAGGGATTCAATCATCCCATCCTGGCCGCGGAGATTTTGCGCTGGAAGGGCGAGCCGTCAGCGGAGGCGGCGGCGGAATGAACGACGCACGCACGTCGCCGGGTGCTAGGACAAACCCGTCATCCTGAGGTGCGAACCTCTTCGGCGAGCCTCGAAGGATGCACGGCCCGACTGGTGATCGTTGACCCTTCGAGGCTCGCTCCGCTCGCACCTCCAGCGACAAAGGCGAAGCCTTTGCGCGGGGGTGACGACTTGAGAGCATCGCTGCAGGACTAGCCTGATTGCGGAGGAGAGACCGTCCGCCCCGTCTCCCAGCGGGAACCCGCTACCGCCAAACCTTGCATTCGCGCGGAAAGTGTGTATATTTGCAACATTCGATTAGCCGTTGTGCCTTGTTGAATGGTCAGAACGGCCCTCCTCCAAAGACATCGTGAGTTCAATCGATGGTGCGCAATCCTGCGCAACGCCTGCGCATATGCGCGTTTTGGAGAAGAGAATGCCGACAGGTACTGTGAAGTGGTTCAACGGCCAGAAGGGCTTTGGTTTCATCGAGCCGAGCGATGGCAGCAAGGATGTGTTCGTTCACATCAGCGCCGTCGAGCGCGCCGGTTTGTCCGGCCTGGCTGAAGGCCAGAAGGTTTCGTTCGAGCTGAAGACCGACAAGATGCGCGGCAAGACCAGCGCCGAGAACCTTCAGATCGTCTGAAGCTCTTGCCTGGGCATGATCTTCGCGCAAACGCGTTTCGCGTTTGCCACAAGGGATCGTGCCCGCGTCATTCCACGGATGTACTGGAATGACGTCGCGACCCGCCCGGTCCGCATCGGATTGGGCGGGTTTTTGCGTATCTTGAGAGGATGCCGATGACCGCGAGAAAGCCCGACCCATCACCCGAAAGCCTTGCGCGAGCCGACCGCCAGCGACTGGCGGCCGAGGAAGGCGCGCGCGCCATGGCCGAGGTCGAGCGCGACGCCCTCGCGATCCGTAAGAACATGGAACGCCTCCGCGCGCTCCGCGAAGCACGCGAGGCCGAAGCGGCGACCGAAGCCGATGCGGCGGCGCCCGCCGCCAAGCGCACTATCAAGCGGGTCAAGCGCATCGTGCGCTGACGCTGCGCTGTGGCGAAGCTGTTTTGATTGCAGCTACAGCCGATGAGCCGCCTTCCATCCCCCGTCATTGCGAGCGAAGCGACGCAATCCATGCTTCAGCATGCACAGAACCATGGATTGCCGCGTCGCTATCGCTGCTCGCAATGGCAATTCCGTCATCCCCGCGCAAAGGCTTCGCCTTTGTCGCTGGAGGTGCGAGCACAGCGAGCTTCGAAGGATGCACGGCCACCAGCCGGGCCGTCGACCCTTCGAGACACGCGCAAGAGCGCGCTCCTCAGGGTGACGGAGCCGCGTTAGTCCCCGATCAACATTGTTAAACAGCCGAAGGGACGCGCTCGCGCTCTCGCGGCGCGTTGCGCCCGAGGGAAGCGATCAGCTCACCTTCAATGATCGTGAGAGGGCGAAGGGAAGGCCGGGCGCCGATTGCACCCATGGGTCCCGTGCAGCAAAAATCAGGGAGGTAGGACCACAGGTGAAGCCGAAACACCCGGCCTTCCCTGCGCAATGGGTCAGGGCTTAATTCGTGCTCTTCCCGGCGAGACCGGGCTTTCTTGTCACCGTCTTCGCAAAACGCATTCGTGTCTCGAGGCACCTGCCACTGGGGCACCAGAACCACACGACTTCGCCGTCCGCCGATCAGCGCGCGTCGTCGCGCGCACCGCCAGCGTCCACCGCATCCCGCCGCACGTTCGTGACGATCGCGATACGCCCCTCTTGCCGGACGGGACGGGGGAAGTTGTACAGGTGAGTTGGGGGCAACAGCCGCGCTTGCTTTCATGTCCGCGAAATTTCGCGAACCTTAAATCACCATCCAGTGAATCTGGTTGCCTCCCCAATCACGATCCCGCCCTCCCGCGCCTCCCCAGGAATAACCCATCCCCCACCTCGCTCGCGTCATGACGGGCGCGTTCGCACGCGCGCCCTGTGACAACAAGAACAAGCAGGATGGGTTTGATGACGGGTTTGGATGGGACGCTCGCGGCGGCGTCGGTGGTGGCGCTGCATTGCTCGCTGGGGTCGGGACGGCAATGGACCAAGCTTGCGGCCGGGCTCGGCGGCGACCGGTTCATGGCGCCGGATATTTCCGGCTATGGCGTTGCCGCCTGCGGGCGCGACTGGCCGCGGACGCTGGATGGCGAGATCGCGCGGCTCGAGCCCTGGCTCGCCAAGGCCGACGGGCCGATCCATCTGATCGGGCATTCCTATGGCGGGGCGATCGCGTTTCGGCTGGCGACCGCCTCGCCTTATGCGCAGCACGTTCGCAGCCTGACGCTGATCGAGCCGGTGCTTCCGACGTTGCTTCGCGATACGCCCGCCGATGCGCGGCTGTACGACCGCTTCGCGCGGATCGCGCAGGTCGTCTCAAAGGATATTGTCGACGGCGCCGTGCTGGAGGCGGTCGAGGCGTTCACCGCGTTCTGGGCCGGCTCCGGGCCGCGCGAACAGTTCTCGCCGAGCGGGCGGCTGCGGATGATCGAGCAGGCCGACAAGCTGCCTTGCGATTTCAACGCCGCGCTCGATCTTGCCGGGGTGGCGGAAGCCGCGCGTGCCTTGAAGGTGCCGACGCTGCTGATGTCGGGCGGGCTGTCGCCCTATGTGACGCAGCGCATTGTCGCAAAACTCGCCGCGCTGATCGATGACGCCGAGCTGCGGCATCTGCCGGCCGCCGGCCACATGCTGCCGGTGACGCATGCCGATCGGGTCAACCCGGAGATCCTGCGGCACATCTGGCGCGCCCAGAAGCTGGCGAATTTGGAGCTGGCGAAGCTGGAGCTGACGGCGGATGCGGGGCCGGCCGACGCGGCGCAGCCGGCTGGCTCGGCCAGGCGGCATCTGGTATTCAGGAGGAGTCTTGGTTGACGCGTTTTCTTCACACGAACCGGTGCCCACTTCGCTCGAAAACGCGCTGCATTTTGGGAATAGTTTGCCGATGATTTTGCCTCGCACGCGCGCCTCAGCCCTCACCGCCTCCGCGCTGCTCGTGCTCGCGACCTCTCCCGCGCTTGCCGCGGGCGAGGCCGACGCTGTGCCGAAGGGCGCGGCGGTGACGGTGCTGAAGGCCGCAAAGTTCTGCTTCGGCAATATCGTCGAGGTCTCCGGCATCGTGCTGCCACGCGACGAGCAGCAGATCCGGCCCGACCGTTTCGGCTTGAAGGTGGCGGAGGTGATGGCCGATCCCGGCGACACCGTCACCGCCGGCCAGGTGCTGGCGAAGCTGACCGACGGCACCAACTCGGTCAACGTCACGGCGCCGGTGGCGGGCACGATCTCGGCGTCGTCGGCGATCATAGGCAGCCCGGCATCGGGCAAGGACGCGCTGTTCTCGATCATCGCCAAGAGCGAGTACGATCTGGTCGGCATGGTGCCGACCCGCGACATCGCCAAGCTGAAGACCGAGCAGACGGCGCAGCTCAAGATCCTCGGCGCCGGCGATCTCGACGGCAAGGTGCGGCGGATCGCGCCGACGGTCGAGCCGAACAGCCAGCTCGGCCAGGTCTTCATCGGCATCGGCGCGAACAAGCGGCTGCTGGTGAATTCGTCCGGCCGCGCCCAGATCAAGACCGGACAGAGCTGCGGCGTCGCGGTGCCGCTGACCGCAATCCTGTATTCCACCGCGGGCACCGTGGTGCAGGTGGTGCGCGGCGGCCGCGTCGAGACGCGGCGGGTCGAGACCGGATTGATGTCGGCGGGACAGGTCGAGATCCGCGACGGCATCCAGGAAGGCGACATCGTCGTCGCCCGCGCCGGCGCGCTGCTGCGCGAGGGCGATCCGGTGCGGCCGGTGGGTGCGAGCGCGGATGCGAAGTAGGCGGCGCTACATCCACAGTGTCGTCCCGGGCAAGCGAAGCGCGACCCGGGACCCATAACCACGAATGCGCGAATAGGATTGCGCTGGGGCCACAGCGCGGAGCCACAATAACCGGTCGTGGTTATGGGTCCTGGCTTTCGCCAGGACGACATTGAGGAGACGGCGTGCCTCAGCCGCCGAGCTTGATGTCTTCCAGCAGCGACGAGGACACGCTCGGCACCTGCTCGCCTTCGCTGGCGCGCGAGATGGCGACGCGGGTCTTGTTGAACGCGCTTTCGGCGCCGGCCTGGGCGTTGAGGTTGTTGAGCAGCTCGGAGACCAGCACGCTGTTCGGCGCCTTGCTGTCGTCGGCGACCTTGCCCGGCGTCGCCGAGCTCAGCACGATGGTGTTCTCCGGCGGGCTGATCGGCGCGAGACCGTGCGAGAACGCGCGGAAGCGGCGCTCATAGGGATTGCGGCGCGAGGCATCGAGCACGACGAGCTTGGCCTTGGCGCCGCGCTCCTTCATCGCATCGAGCACGGACTCGACGCTGACGCCGGTGCGCTTGACGTCGGCTTCCTTCCAGATCGTGGCGTCGACCGGGATCATGTAGCTCTCGCGGCCGACCTGCACACCGTAGCCGCCGAAGAACAGCATCACGACGGTGTCGGGGCGAATTTTCGCCTTCATGCGCTCGACCGCGCGGAACATGTCGTCCTTGGTCGCATCCTCGACCACGTCGACGTCAAAGCCCTCGCGGCGCAGCGCCGTCGACAGGGTGCGGGCATCGTTGATCGGCTGGGCCAGCGGCGCTGCGGCGTCCGGGTAATGGCCGTTGCCGATGATCAGCGCGAGGCGGGAGGTGCCGGTCGGAATGCTGCCGGTCAGCTCGGTGGCGACGACCTTGTCGCCACCCTTGGCGACATCGAGGGTGCGCTTGTTGAGCGCGGCATGGGCGCCAATCGCCAGCGACACCGTGCCGGCCACCGCCACGCAGACGGCGATGGTGCGGCGGGAAATGCGAAGCTGCCTAAGGTCCATAGCGTTCCTAAGTCCCAATTCTTATCCCGATGGCGCTCAAGCGAAGATCGCGCCAGTTAGTCGCGTCAAAGACGTTCAGGTTTAATGGGGTTGAGCTGTGTGTGCCGTTGAATTGAACTCAATTTGCGGCGCTGCAACAAACGCTCCTTTAACCCGGACGGCCGCCCGGGGCAACCTGAATTGCCGCATGCCGCCGCCCGGCAGAGGCCATTGACGCCGTTAAAATCCCGTTACGTGACCTCAGTCACATTTGTGTTTTGTAGAGATTCATGTAGCTTTCCAAAGGCTTGCGAGTTTGGGGCAGAGCGACTGGAAACACCGTCGGGCGGCGGCGTTAACCGGTTCCTCGGGAAAGGGGATTCTTTGAGCTTCTTGGGCCTTCACGAGATCGCAGGCGCGGTGTGCCAGTCGCTGACCGTCAGGAAGGACGGCCCGTCGCTGTACGACGTCTGCGACCCCGTGCTGCAGGCCTATCGCGGCGGCGATGCCCATCTCGGAAAATTCTACCGGACCGCGCTCGGCAACCCGCCGCTGCGCGCGCTGCTCCGCCGCACCGGCCTGCCCGCGCTCAACGATCCCGACCGCCTCGCCGGCCTGCGTGCGGCGCTCACCGCGGCGCGCGACGTCGCGGCGCCGGACTGGGCCGCGATCGGCACGCCCGTCGCAGCACTGATGGACGGTATCGGCGTGCACCACCCGGCCCCGCCCGCCGCGTCGGCACCGGGTCGCCCGCCGGAGATCGCCGAGATCGACCGCGTGATCCGCCTGACCGGCGCGCATCTCCTGCGCTCCTTCGGCAGGAACGGCTTCATCCCGACCTATGCTGCCTTCAATTTGATCGGCGACCCCGACGTCGGCGGGCGCGAACTGCTGATGGCGCTGACCGGGCTGAACGCGCGCGGCTACAAGAACTCGACCCTGCTGTTCAATCTGGCGCGGATCTTCATCGCGCATTCGCCGGCGCGCGCGCTGATCAACCCGGCCTGGCGCGGCATCGCCGAGCCGATGTGGGAGCCGGTGCAGATCCGCCACCGCTCGGCCTATTACGACGCCTTCTTCACCGAGGCGCTGCTCGGCTTCGTCGAGACCGGGCTTGCCGCGCCGGATGAAGCTGTTACCGCGCGGCGCGCGATCGCCGACATGGTGGACTTTTGCCTGAAGACCAGCGCCGAGGAGGTGCCGTCGCATGACGGCTCGACGGTGAAGGTCATCACCGCGCTGGCGCCGGGCCGGCATCCGCGCTTCTCGCGTTTCTTCGCCCAGATCAAGCAGGATCTCGGCTTCGGCATCTATGTGCCGGACTGCGACACCACGGCGTGCTCGTTCTCGGCCGCGACCCAGGCCGGCTCCGACGATCCGATCCTGCAGCAGCCGCTGCTCGACTTCTACCGCGGCTACCAGGTGCGATCGGGCGCCAACGAGCCGCGTGTCACCGTGCCGCTCAACGATCACCTTGACTACGATGGCGGCGTCGTCACCTGGATCGACAATCTCGCCGGCGAGCGGCCCTATGGCAACGACCTCGATCCGACGCTGAACCTCGACATCCTCGAGGTCTCGTTCCGCAACCTCGCCCGCTGGCAGATCATCGAGACGCCGCAGCGGCTGGAGACGGTGCATCGCATCATCGCCTTCCAGAAACATCTGGTCGAAAGCGGCGCGTTCAAAAACCCGCGCTCGCACATCTATTATCTGCCCGAGCTCTATTCGGCCTATTTCGGCCGCTGCTATGCCGCCTTCGTCGCGCTGCCGCTGGCGGCGCAGCGCATCATCGATCCCGGCAACGTGTTCGCGCTGATCCGCGCCCGCGTGCTCGGCTATGTCACGCACGAGCTGATCGCCCACGAGATGAACCCGTTCGACGCCGCGCTGGCGCTGATGGCGCTGGCGCATCTCGGCGCCGAGGTCTCGACCTTCACGCCGGCGCTGCACTGCATCGTGCAGGGCCTCGGCGAGGGCGGCCGCAAGGGGCCCTACCGGGCCTATGAGTGGAACAAGATGAAGACGCCGACCCGCATCCTGGTCGGCGGGCCGGAGGTGACCTCGGCCTTCGTGCTGATGGCCCTGGCGCTGGCGAGGAAGCGAATGGCCGCAGTGTAGGATGGATGGAGCGAAGTCGCCTTGTTCACCCTCCCCTGGAGGGGGAGGGCTATCGCATATAAGCTCGGTCGCTCCACCAACTCGTCATGCCCGGGCTTGTCCCGGGCATCCACGTCTTTGTTTCCAGGTGAAGAAAGACGTGGATGGCCGGGACAAGCCCGGCCATGACGGTGCGGACAAATCCATTTCCTCCCATATGCGATAGCCCTGCCTGGAGGGGGAGGGTCGTATCGCATCGCGCGAAGCAAGATGCGATACGGGGTGGGGTGATGCCTCCACACGGGCACCGCTTCTATGGAGAGACTGTCACCCCACCTCGGTCCGCATCGCGCTACGCTTCATGCGAACCGATCCCAGAGCGAGCTTCGCTCGTCTCGACCCCTCCAGGGGAGGATGACATCGCGGAGCCGGATGACGCGAAGTTGAAACTGGCGGAAACGCAACAGCACTGGCACGGTTGCCCAATTGCCCGCACAATCGTTGGGCACTGACCTCTGCACGCCAAAAGCCATTTGAACGACAAGAACCTGGCCGGGAACGCCGATGTTCAAGACGCTGCTCACCGCGGGCCTGCTGCTCTCGCTGCCGACGCTCGCTGTCGCCGCCGACATCACCGGCGTGCCGAAGATCCGTGACGGCGACCAGCTCATGATCGGCAGCGTCCGCATCCGCCTCGCAGGCGTCGACGCGCCATCGACCGACCAGCTCTGCCTCAACACCAAGGGCGAGCGCTGGACCTGCGGCGTCGCGGCGCGCGACGAGCTGATCAAGCATGCCGGCAGCAAGAGCTGGACCTGCCACGCCCGCTCGGTCGATCGCCGCGGCCGCACCATCGCGCGCTGCGAGGTCGACGGCGAGGACATCCAGAAATGGCTGGTCGCGAGCGGCTGGGCGCTGGCCTACACCCGCGCCTCGCATGACTATGAAGCCGACGAGAAGGCCGCGCGTGAGGCAAAAGCCGGGATGTGGCAGGGCGCCTTCATCGCGCCGTGGGACTGGCGGGTGCGCAACAAGAAGACCACCGTGCTCGGCGCGGTGAAGCCGCCGGACGGCGCCAACGCGATCCTGCTCGCCTCGGCCTCCGGCCCGGTGGCGCCCTCGCCCGACTGCACCATCAAGGGCAACGTCAACCGCTCCGGCGAATGCATCTTTCACCAGCGGACCAGCCGCTGGTACGCCAAGATCGAGATGAAGATCAGCAAGGGCACGCGCTGGTTCTGCTCGGTCGAGGAGGCCGAGGCCGCGGGCTGCCGCGAGACCCGGCGCTGACACCTGATGGAATGAGATTGACGTGCAGCCGCAACGGCAGTCTGCTCCCTCTCCCGCTTGCTTGCGGGGGAGGGCTGGGGTGGGGGTCTCGCCACGAATCATATTCCGGAGATAGCCCCCACCCGGATCGCATCCTCGATGCGATTCGACCTCCCCTGCAAGCGGGAGAGGTGAAGGGAATGCTATGACCGATACCGGGGTCAATCAGCAGAAGCCACGCCGGCGCAGCCGCCTCCGGCAGGCGCAGATCCTGTTGCTGTTCGTCCTGGCGATCTACCTGATCGCGGCCTATCTGCTGCTGCCGGCGCTGTGGACGCATTACGAGCATCAGAAGGGCCTCGCCAATCTGCCGATGGTGACGCGCACCGCGCAGGGCATTCCCGGCGATCCGATGAATGTCGGGCTGATCGGCGACAAGAGGGACGTGGTCTGCGCGATGCACGAGGCCGGCTGGTTTCCGGCCGATCCGGTGACGCTGAAATCCTCGATCGAGATCGTGGGCAGCGTGCTGCTCGATCGTCCCTACAAGGATGCGCCGGTGAGCAACCTGTTCTATCTCGACCGCCGCGAGGATCTCGCCTTCGAGCGGCCGGTCGGATCGAGCGCGGACCGCCGCAACCATGTCCGGTTCTGGAAGGTGCTCGATCAGGGCGAGGAGAAGCGCCCGGTGTGGCTGGGCGCTGCGACGCTCGACCGCAGCGTCGGCGTCAGCCACTACACAGGCGCGGTGACGCACCACATCGCGGCCGACCTCGACGCCGAACGTGCGCTGCTCGCCACTGACCTCGAGTCCGCCGGCATGGTCACCGCGAAATATCAGGTCACCGGCATCGGCCCGACCTTCAACGGCCGCAATGGCGGCGGCGATCCCTATTACACCGACGGCGAAATCTGGGTGCTGCGGCTGGTCGAGGCCTGCCGCAAGAACAACGGCACCGTCGAGCAGCTCCCGAGCCCCGCCGCGACCGAGTTCAAGGACCAGGTCTGGCGCGCGGTCGTCGAAGCGATCGGCAAGTAGCAGCGTGTCCCGCGGTTTTGGAAACGCTGGATTGCTTCGTCCTGCTCGCAATCGAAGCCGCGATGGAATAGTCTCCGCACCTGACCCCTCACACGCATGATTTGCGCGCTTTATCCAAAAGGAACAGGACGATGACCGTTCGCGCGGGCCGGGAATTTCTGGCCATCCCCGGGCCCACCACGATGCCCGATCAGGTGCTGCAGGCAATGCACCGCCCGGCGCTCGATATCTACTCCAACGAGATGGTCGAACTGACTGACAGCCTGCTGCGCGACCTGTCACGGCTGTTCGCCACCCAGGGCAAGTCCTACATCTACATTTCCAACGGCCACGGCGCCTGGGAGGCGACGCTCTCCAACGTGCTGTCGCGCGGCGACAAGGTGCTGGTGCTGGAGAGCGGGCGCTTCGCGATCGGCTGGGGCCAGGCCGCGGCCGCGATGGGCGCCGAGGTCGAGGTGCTGAAGGGCGACTGGCGCCGCGCGATCCGTCCGGCCGAGGTCGAGGAGCGGCTGCGGCGCGACAAGGAGCACACGATCAAGGCGATCCTGGTGGTGCAGGTCGACACCGCCTCGGGCGCCTATAACGACATCGAGGCGATCGGCAAGGCGATCAAGGCCGCCGGCCATCCTGCATTATACATGGTCGACACCGTGGCCTCGCTCGGCTGCATGCCGTTCGAGATGGACAAATGGTATGTCGACGTCGCGATGTCTGGCTCGCAGAAGGGCCTGATGACGCCGCCCGGCCTCGGCTTCGTCGCCGCCAACGACCGCGCCTGGGACGCCCACAAGAAAGCCGATCTGCGCACGCCCTATTGGGACTGGACCGAGCGCGAGGGCTCGGAGCACTACCGCAAATATGCCGGCACCGCGCCGGTACATCTGCTGTTCGCGCTGCGCGAGGCGATCAACATGCTGCACGCCGAAGGCCTGGAGAATGCCTTTGAGCGGCATCGGCTGCTCGGCGAAGCCGTGCGCCGCGCGGTCGCGGTCTGGGGCGAAGGACAGGTGCTCGGCTTCAACATCGCCGAGCCCGCCGAGCGCTCCAACACGGTGACGACGGTGACCGTGAAGGGCGCCGATCCCGCCGCGATCCAGCGCTACGCCAAGGAGAAATGCGGCGTGGTGCTCGGCACCGGCATCGGCGATTTGCAGGGCCAGGCCTTCCGCATCGCGCATATGGGCCACGTCAACGCCCCGATGATCCTCGGCACCCTCGCCGTCGTCGAGGTCGCGCTGACCGCGCTGAACATCCCGCACGGCAAGGCCGGCGCCGACGCCGCCATCCAATGGCTCGGCGAGAACGTGAAGGCGTAGCTGAGGTGGTCCGAGGCTTTAACCCGTCGTCCTGAGGAGCCCGCCAAAGGCGGGCGTCTCGAAGGATCGACGGTCGAGTTGCCGCCGCGAGAGAATTGGAGCACGCTGAGAGATCCGGGCCGTCGATCCTTCGAGACGCGCTTCGCGCTCCTCAGGATGACGGAAGAGTGGTCGGGGATAACGCAACGAAGAGCTGCCACGACTTTTTGCGAAGGCCCGAACACTTTCCGTCGTCATCATTTTCCGCTTTACTGCCGGCAACAGCCGGGCACGGATCCCTGCGACACAACAAAATGGAGGGACCGCTTGGCATCGGTGGAATTGCGCGGCCTGGTCAAGCGGTTTGGATCGTTTGTCGCGGTTGATGATGTTTCGCTCACGATCGATCATGGCCAGCTGGTCTGTCTGCTCGGGCCGTCCGGCTGCGGCAAGACCACGACGCTGCGGCTGATCGCCGGGTTCCTCGAACCATCCGATGGCGAGATCCGCGTCGGCGACCGCGTGGTGTCGTCGAAGGCGCGCACGCTGCCGCCCGAGCAGCGCAACATGTCGATGATCTTCCAGAGCTACGCGCTGTGGCCGCACATGACGGTGGCGGAGAACATCGTCTACGGCCTGCGCTTGCGCAAAATGGACCGCGACACCATCGCCAAGAAGCTCGCCGCGATCCTGGCGACCACCAAACTGGAACCGCTGGCACAGCGTTATCCGGGCGAGCTCTCCGGCGGCCAGCAGCAGCGCGTCGCGCTGGCGCGCGCGCTGATCGTCGGCCCCGAAACGCTGCTGCTCGACGAACCGCTGTCCAATCTCGACGCCAATCTGCGCGAGGAGATGCGGTTCGAGATCCGCCGCCTGCACGACGAATATCGCTACACCACGGTCTACGTCACCCACGACCAGTCCGAGGCGATGACGACAGCCGACCTGATCGCGGTGATGAATGCCGGCAAGATCGACCAGCTCGGCAGCCCTGAGGACATCTATGCGCGGCCGGAATCCGAATTCGTCGCGCGCTTCATCGGCGCCGCCAATGTGATCAAGGGCACCGCGCGCGATGCGAACCACGTGGAGTTCGCCGGGGCAACGCTCGAGGTGGTCGGCGCCGCGCTGACGGCCGGCCAGAGCGCGCCGGTGGCGATCCGCCAGCATGAGATCCAGCTCTCGACGCAAGCACCCATCGCGCAGCAGAACACACTCAAAGCCATCGTGACACGGCAGGTCTATCTCGGCATGAACCGCGACTACATGGTGGAAACCGCTGACGGCACATCGCTGCGGGTGACCACGCCGACCGAAACCGCGGTCGAGAGGGGCAGCGAGGTCTGGCTGACCTTGCCGCCCGCGCGCTGCCGGGCGCTGAGCCGATAACAACAAGCAACGGAGCGATGCGATGCAGAAGCCGGTTTCCAGACGCGATGTCCTGCAAGGCTCTGCGGCGCTTGCGGTCGGCACCGTGTTCGCTTCACCGGCACGCGCCGCCGCACCCGAGCCGGTCGCGATCACGCCCGATCTCGTCGCGGCCGCGACCAAGGAAGGCAAGCTCGTGTTCTATTCGTCGATGGACCTGCCGGTCGGCGAAAGGCTCGGCAAGGCGTTCGAGGCCGCCTATCCCGGCATCACCGTGCAGATCGAGCGCTCCGGCTCGGAGCGGCTGTTCCAGCGCGTGGCGCAGGAATTCGATTCCAATATCCACGCCGCCGACGTCGTCAACAGCGCCGACGCCTCGCATTTCATCCCCTGGAAGAAGAGCGGCTGGCTGATGCCGTTCGTGCCCGAAGACGTCGCGAAGCATTTTCCCGACAACTATCGCGACCCCGACGGCATGGCCGTGACGACGCGGCTGTGGCTGTCGTCGATCGCCTACAACACCAACCTGGTGAAGGCGGAGGACGCGCCGAAGAGCTTTGCCGACCTGCTCGATCCCAAGTGGGTAGGCAAGATGGTGAAGGGCCATCCGGCCTATAGCGGCACGATCATGACCACCACGTTCCAGATCGTGCGCGAGCTCGGCTGGCCGTATCTGGAGAAGCTTGCGAAACAGCGCGTGATGCAGGTGCAGTCCTCGACCGATCCGCCGAAAAAGCTCTCGCTCGGCGAGCGCGCCGTGATGGCCGACGGCAATGAATATGGCATCGTGCTCTTGAAGGAAGCCGGACAACCGGTCGAGCCGGTCTATCCGACCGAAGGCACGCCGACGATCTCGGGTCCCACGGGCATCTTCGCCGCTGCGCCGCATCCGAACGCCGCAAGACTGTTCCAGGCCTGGCTGCACACCCGCGAGACCCAACAGTTCTTCGTCGACTTCACCGGCCAATATTCGCTGCACGCCCAGGTGCAGCCGAAGGCCGGCCGGCGCAAGCTTTCCGACATCAAGCTGATGAAGGAGGATCCGGCGGGAGTGGAAGCGATGACCGAAGAGATCAAGACGCGCTATGCGCGGCTGTTCAAAGTCTAGGACCCTCATGGTGAGGAGGTGCGAAGCGCCGTCTCGAACCATGCGGCCCCACTGGTGGCCTCGTCCTTCGAGACGCGCGTTCCGCGCTCCTCAGGATGAGGGGATAGAATGGATGCGCGGATAAGATGACCACAACCATCACCACCTCCCCGGCCCCAAGCCCCCGCATCGACTGGACGCGTCCCGTCCTGTGGCTGTTCGCGGCGGTGCTCGTCCTCTTGATCCTGCTGCCGCTGTCGTGGCTCGCGGTGTTCGCCTTCACCGACAAGAGCCGGCATCCGACGCTGCAAAACTTCGTCACGCTGTTCAGCAATCCCGATTTCCTCGATCCGCTGCTGACGACCGCGATCATCGCGACCACGTCGGCGCTGATCTGCTGCATCGTCGCGGCGCCGATCAGCTGGCTGGTGTCGCGCACCGACATGCCGGGGCGGCAGACCATTCGCGCACTGGTGACGGCCTCGTTCGTGACGCCGCCGTTTCTCGGCGCGGTCGCCTGGGAACTGCTGGCGGCGCCGAATTCGGGGCTGCTCAACCAGCTCTACCGGCTGTTCGCCGGCGAGGATGCCGACGCGCTGTTCAACATCTATTCGATGACCGGGATCATCTTCGTGATCTCCTGCTACACGTTCCCGTTCGTGTTCGTGCTGGTGGCCAATGCGCTCGACACCATGCCGGGCGAGCTGGAAGATGCCTCCGCGATCCTCGGCGGCAATGCCTGGACCACCGCGCGGCGGGTGACGATCCCGCTCGCCCTGCCCGCGCTGGTCGCAGGCGCCCTGATCGCGTTCCTGCAGGCGATGACGCTGTTCGGCTCGCCGGCGATCCTGGCGCTGCCGGCCGGCTTCCACACCATGACGACCAAGATCTGGAGCCTGTTCCAGTATCCGCCGAAGCTCGAGCTCGCGGCGGCCGCCGCGGTGCCGCTGCTGGTGCTGACCATCCTGCTGCTGCAGGGCCAGAAGGCGCTGCTCGGCCGCCGCGGCTATTCGGTGATCGGCGGCAAATATGGCGCGCCGCGCCGGGTCGAATTGCGCGGCTGGCGCTGGGCCGCGCTCGGCTTCTGCCTCCTGGTGCTGCTCAACCCGGTGTTCCTGCCTTACCTCGCGCTGCTCAACGCCGCATTCTCGCCGAACGCGACCACGCTGGTGACGCCGTCGACGGCGACGCTGCACAACATCGTCTTCGTGTTCACCGAGCTGTCGTCGACCCAGCTCGCGCTCAAGAACACCGTGATCCTCGGCACCGCGACCGCGACGATCGGCACCATCCTCGCGCTCGTCATTGCCTATGTCACAACGCGAAAGGTGATCGCGGGCCACCGCGTGCTCGGCTTCCTCGCCACCGCGCCGGTCGCAGTCCCCGGCATCGTGCTCGGCGTCGGCCTGTTCCTGAGCTATACGCGGCCGCCCTTCGTGCTCTACGGCACGCTGTGGATCCTGCTGCTGGCGTTTCTCACCATCAATCTGCCCTCGGCCTATCAGCAATTGCAGGCGGCGTTCTCGACCATCCATCCCGAGCTCGAGGAGGCGAGCCGCATCCTCGGCGCGACGCGGTTGCAGGCGCTGCGCCAGATCACCGCGCCGCTGCTGCGCACCGGCGTGATCGCGACCTGGTGCTTCATCTTCATCGGGGTGATGCGGGAACTGTCGGCCGCGATCGTGCTGTTCACATCGCAGACCAAGGTGCTGTCGGTCCTGATCTACGACCTCAACGAAGGCGGCGACCTCGCCGCGATCGCAGTGCTCGGCATCGCGATGCTGGTGATCACCTTCGCCGTGGTGCTGGCGGTGAACCGGATCCCGATGTCCGGCGGCAATGCGGGGGCGAGGCTACGGAACGGGTAGCTCGCTCTGCCGCGTGCGGGCACGCGAATAGGTGCGCCATCTGGCAATCGCCACATTCATCCCGATATAGAGCGGAACCCCGCACCATGAGGATCGTGTGACCAAACCCGCCACCACAACATCGCCCCCGGTCGCGCCGCGCCGGCCGCATTCCTTCACCACCCACGGCATCACGGTGACCGACGATTATGCGTGGATCAAGGATCCGAAATGGCAGGAGGTGCTGCGCGATCCCTCGATCCTCGATCCCGATATCCGGACCTATCTCGAAGCCGAGAACGGCTACACCGAGAGCCTGCTCGGCCACACCGACGGCTTGCAGAAGCGGCTGGTCAAGGAGATGCGCGGGCGGATCAAGGAGGATGATTCCAGCGTGCCGTCGCCGGACGGCCCGTTCGCCTATTTCCGCAAGTTTCGCGAGGGCGGCCAGCACGAGCTGTACTGTCGTACGCCGCGCGACGGCGGCGACGCCCATGTCGTGCTCGACGGCGACGCGCTGGCGAAGAACCACAACTATTTCAAGTTCGGCGGCAGCCGACATTCCAACGATCACCGCCTGCATGCCTGGAGCGCCGACACCAAGGGCTCCGAATATTTCTCGATCCGGGTGCGCGACTGGGCCACCGGCGGCGATCTCGACGACCTCGTCGAGGAAACCGACGGCGGCGTGGTCTGGGCCGCGGATTCCAGGAGCTTCTTCTACGTCAAGCTCGACGACAATCACCGGCCGATGCAGGTGTGGCGGCACAAGCTCGGCACCCAACAGGCCGACGACATCCTGATCTATGAGGAGCAGGATCCCGGCTGGTTCACCCACCTGCACGAGAGCGCGAGCGGCCGCTTCTGCGTGATCGCGGGCGGCGACCATGAGACCTCGGAGCAGCGGCTGATCGATCTTTCCAATCCCGACGCGCCGCCGCGCCTGGTCGCGGCACGCGAGGAAGGCGTGCAATATTCGATCGCCGACCGCGGCGACGAGCTGTTCATCCTGACCAATGCCGACGATGCCATCGACTTCAAGGTCGTCACCGCGCCGCTCGCCGCGCCCGCGCGCGCCAACTGGCGCGACCTGATCCCGTATCGCGAAGGCGTCTATGTGCTCGACGTCGAGCTCTATGCCGGCCACATGGTGCGGCTGGAGCGCGCCAACGCGCTGCCGGCGATCATCATCCGCGACCTCAGGAGCGGCGAGGAGCACGCGATCGCCTTCGACGAGGCGGCCTATTCGCTCGACACCATGGGCGGCTACGAATTCGACACCACCAACTTGCGTTTTGCCTATTCGTCGATGACGACGCCGTCGGAAGTCTATGACTACGACATGGCGACGCGGACGCGGAGCTTACGCAAGCGCCAGGAGATTCCGTCCGGCCACAACCCGGCCGACTACGTCACCACCCGCATCATGGCGACCTCGCATGACGGCGCGCAGGTGCCGGTCTCGATCCTGCATCGCAAGGATTTCGTTCGCGACGGCAAGGCGCCGCTCCTGCTGTATGGCTACGGCTCCTACGGCATGGCGATGCCGGCATCGTTTGCCGCCAACCGGCTGTCGCTGGTCGACCGCGGCTTCGTCTATGCGATCGCCCATATCCGCGGCGGTGCCGACAAGGGCTGGGGCTGGTATCTCGACGGCAAGCGCGAGAAGAAGACCAACACGTTCGACGATTTCGCCGCTGCCGGCCACGCGCTGATCGAGGCGAAATATACCGGTGAAAAACGCATCGTCGGCCATGGCGGCTCGGCGGGCGGCATGCTGATGGGAGCTAGCGCCAACCGCGCCGGCGAGCTGTTCGGCGGCATCGTCGCCGAGGTGCCGTTCGTCGACGTGCTCAACACCATGCTCGACGACACGCTGCCGCTGACGCCGCCGGAATGGCCGGAATGGGGCAACCCGATCGAGAGCGAGAAGGATTTCCGCACCATCCTGTCCTATTCGCCCTACGACAATGTCGCGGCCAGGGACTATCCGGCGATCCTGGCGATGGGCGGGCTCACCGATCCGCGCGTCACCTATTGGGAGCCGGCGAAATGGATCGCGCGGCTGCGTGCCACCATGCGCGGCGGCGGCCCGGTGCTGCTGCGCACCAACATGGGCGCCGGCCACGGCGGCGCCTCGGGCCGCTTCAACCGCCTCGACGAGGTCGCGATCGTCTATGCGTTCGCGCTGTGGGCGGTCGGGATCGCTGACAAGGCGGAGGTGTAGGGTGCCGGTTGGCTTGCGCGGCCCCCTCCCCATCGTCGTCCCGGCGAAGGCCGGGACCCATACCGCGTGATCCATCGAGAAGGAAGTCGCAGTCCCACGGCACTGCCAATCTTCGCCAAACTCCTCCCTGTGGTTATGGGTCCCGGCCTTCGCCGGGACGACTGCGGAATGCGTGGCGGTCGCTATCAACGACGACTACGGCGGAATGTATGGCGATCGCTTATCAAGGATGACCGGCGGAGAGTGAGACGCTACCGCCCCTTCGCCTTCCGCCAAGCTGCAAAATCCTTCAACGTCTGCTCGTCGGTCGCAGGATAAAGCCCGAAGATGCCGCGGCCGTTCTGGACCTGCTCGGTGACGAAATCCTCGAACGCGGTCATCTCGAACGTCTCGTCGGCGATCTCGTCGGCGAGATGCGCCGGGATCACGATGACGCCGTCGCTGTCGCCGAGGATGACGTCGCCGGGAAACACCGGCGCGTCGCCGCAGCCGATCGGCACGTTGATCTCGATCGCCTGATGCAGCGTCAGATTGGTCGGCGCGCTCGGGCGATGATGAAAGGCCGGGAAGCCGAGCCGCGCGATCTCGGCCGAATCCCGGAAGCCGCCGTCGGTGACGACGCCGGCGCAGCCGCGCTTCATCAGCCGCGTCACCAGGATCGCGCCGGCCGACGCCGCGCGCGCATCCTTGCGGCTGTCCATCACCAGCACCGCGCCCACGGGGCAATCCTCGATCGCCTTGCGCTGCGGATGCGCGCGATCGCGGAACACCTCGATCTTGTTGAGGTCCTCGCGCGCCGGCATGTAGCGCAGCGTGAAAGCCTCGCCGACCATGGTCGGCTGATCCGGACCGAGCGGATGAACATCCTGGATCATCTGGATGCGGAAGCCGCGCCTGAACAGCGCGGTCGCGACCGTCGCGGTGGAGACGGATTTCAGCTTGTTGCGGGTGGCGTCGCTGAGTTTTGACATGGTGCTCCCTTCGTCATTCCGGGGCGCGAAGCGCGAGCCCGGAATCCATCGGGCCGCATGCGCTGTGGAGAAATGGGTTCCGGGTTCACGCTTCGCGTGCCCGGAGCGACGGTCAGTAAATCGACGGCTCGCCGACCGGCTTGCCAAAGCCGGTCTCGAGGAAATCGAAGTCGCAGCCCTCATTGGCCTGCTTGATGTGCTTCGAGAACATCCAGCCATAGCCGCGCTCGAAACGCTGCTCGGGCTGCTTCCATTCGGCGCGGCGCCTGGCCAGCTCGGCCTCCGGCACATCGAGATTGATGGTGCGCGCGGCGACATCGAGCGTGATGCGGTCGCCGTTCCGCACCAGCGCCAGCGGGCCGCCGATAAAGGATTCCGGCGACACGTGCAGGATGCAGGCGCCGTAGCTGGTGCCGCTCATCCGCGCGTCCGACAGCCGCACCATGTCGCGCACGCCCTGCTTCACCAGCTTGGTCGGGATCGGCAGCATGCCCCATTCCGGCATGCCCGGCCCGCCCTGCGGACCGGCATTGCGCAGGATCAGCACGTGATCGGCCGTGACGTCGAGATCGGGATCATCGACCGCCTTCTTCATCGACGGATAGTCGTCGAACACCAGCGCGGGTCCAGTATGCTTGAGGAAGCGCGGATCGCAGGCGCTTGGCTTGATGACGCAGCCGGCGGGCGCGAGGTTGCCCTTCAACACCGCGAGCGCGCCCTCCTTGTAGATCGGGTTGTCGACCGTGCGGATCACGTCGTCATTGTGCACCTCGGCGCCTGCGATGTTCTCGCCGAGCGTCTGGCCGGTGACGGTGATGCAGTCGAGATGCAAATGTTGCCTGATCCGGTTCATCAGGCCGGGCAGCCCGCCGGCATAGAAGAAATCCTCCATCAGATAGAGGTCGCCGCTCGGCCGCACATTGGCAATCACCGGCACCTTGCGGCTGGCTTTCTCGAAATCGTCCAGCGAAATGTCCTGGCCGGCGCGACGCGCCTGCGCGATGAGGTGAATGATGGCGTTGGTCGAGCAGCCCATCGCCATCGCGACCGTGATCGCGTTCTCGAAGGCCTTGCGGGTCTGGATCTTCTGCGGCGTGAGATCCTCCCACACCATCTCGACGATGCGGCGGCCGGCCTCCGAACTCATGCGGATGTGGTTGGCGTCGGCCGCGGGGATCGACGAGGCGCCCGGCAGCGTCATGCCGATGGCTTCGGCGATCGCGGTCATCGTCGAGGCCGTGCCCATGGTCATGCAGGTGCCATAGCTGCGGGCGATGCCGGCCTCCATGTCGACCCAGTCCTTGTCGGAGATCTTGCCGGCACGGCGCTCGTCCCAGTATTTCCAGGCGTCCGAGCCGGAGCCCAGCGTGCGGCCCTTCCAGTTGCCGCGCAGCATCGGTCCGGCGGGCAGGTAGATTGCCGGCAGGTTCATGCTGGTGGCCCCGAGCAGCAGGCCGGGCGTGGTCTTGTCGCAGCCGCCCATCAGCACCACGCCGTCGACCGGATGACCGCGCAGGAGTTCCTCGGCATCCATCGCCAGCATGTTGCGGTAGAGCATCGTGGTCGGCTTCAACAGCGATTCCGACAGCGACAGCGCCGGCAGCTCGAGCGGAAAGCCGCCGGCCATCAGCACGCCGCGCTTGACGTCGTCGACCCGGCTCTTGAAATGCATGTGGCAGGGCTGCACATCCGACCAGGTGTTGATGATCGCGATCACCGGCCGGTCGCGCCACTCCTCCGGCGCGTAACCCATCTGCATCGCGCGCGATCTGTGGCCGAAGGCGCGCAGATCATCGGGCGCAAACCAGCGCGCGCTGCGCAATTGATCCGGGGTCTTGTTCTTTTTCGTCATCTTCGATGCGCCATATGTCTCGACATTGCTCGCACGCGCGCGATCCCGGCACGCTTGCCCGCCTCAGGCATACACTCGATTTTCAGACATGTCGTCCCGCGCCCGGCGCAGACGTGCCGTTCGCTAAACGTGCGCCGCACGGGCTCCGCAATGTGGCAATCGGAACGTAAACCAGCTTTGGCTTATTTTTGCTGCGCCGTCATCACGATGCGGACCAGATCGGCGGCGTTGCGCGCGCCGAGCTTCTTCATGATGTTGGCGCGGTGATCCTCGATCGTGCGCGGACTGATGCCGAGGTGGCGCCCGGCTTCCTTGTTGGAGGCGCCCGCGGTGAACTGCTCGAGCACCTCGCGCTCGCGGCGGGTGAGCGGCTCGCGACCCGGGAAGTGCAGCGCGGCGATCCGCGACGCCGACGTCTCGGCCTGGCGCCTGGTATAGGCGTCGATCGCCTCATTCAGACGGCTCACGATCTCGTTGCCGCGGAACGGCTTCTCGATGAAGTCGAGCGCGCCGTTCTTGATGGCGCTGACCGCCATTGCGATGTCGCCCTGACCGGAGATCATGAAGATCGGCGCCGGATAATCCTCGCCATGCAGCTCTCTCAGGATATCGAGGCCGGATTTGCCGGGAATATGCACGTCGAGCAGGATGCAGGCCGGCGTCCTGCTGCGCGCCACCGCGAGCAACGCCGCGCCGTCCGCAAAGCAGATCACCTTGTAACCAGCGGTCGAGAGGACCACTGAAAGCGTCTCGCGAACGGCAGGATCGTCGTCGACTACAAAGATTTCCCCGCGCGGAGCGCCATTCTCAACCATATGCATCGTCCATCAGTGGTGAAGCGTGCTGCCCTGACCGCACAAGAACTAACTAGACCATCTCGATCAATGGACCCGTATTTGTACGGGACGTCCGCTTAACGCACAAGTAGCACCGCGTTCCCTAAAAGTGGGGGCAGTGGAGAAAGATGCATGGAAAATGCAGCGGCGGACCGCGTTGCAGTGCGCTTGGACGAGGGCAATGATCCCACCGGTCTGATCGTGACGGACCTGGTCGCGCTGATTGGCCATGTTCAGGCGAGCCTGCGGCTGATCGAAGCGGTGATTGCGCGCGAGGCCGTGCTGGCCGAGCGTCAGGCCGACACTGACATCGTCGTTCGCGACAACGTTACCCCGCGCGGCCTCACAGCGTCCACCGCCCTGAAGGCCTGCGATGCCGGCCTCGGCGCGGCGCTCGATCGGCTGCACGATTCCGGGGCACCGGCGCGCCTGCTGAACTGACCCACCGCAACCGACAGTTCGGCCCAATCACCTCGATTGTCGACGCCCAACCCATCAGGCGGCGATCTGTTCCACGCATCGTCCGAATTAGCCGCGGGCCTTGCCCGCCGGGTCGGATCAGGCCTTCTTGACGTCAGGCCCTGACCCGCTCTTCGTCGGCGGACGATCGCCGCTTGCTCGGCTTGCCCTTGAGGAAGCTGATGTCCATTTCGGTGCCGTTGACGCGGACCAGTTCGCAGCGGCGATAGGCAAGTCCGGTCGAGGACAGCAGGAGGAAAAACTCCTTCAGGTTGAGCCCCTGAATGGAACCTTCGACCGTCAGAGACGCATCGGTGTCGGAGATGGCATTGAGCTGGCAGTCGCGCCGCCAGGTGCCGTCGATGGCCATGATGCAGACATCGACGCCCCGGCTGAAGGTGACCCGCTCAATGGATTTGCCGTCCTCGGTCATCGCTCAATATCCGACCGCCATGGCAGGCTTCGGCATGGCGAGCCCGCCCCGCACTCCGCTCGGCCGGTACAGGCCACGCCGCTCGGGAAGCGGCTTGAACGTGTCGGTCAGGCCGACCACGGTTTCGGCGGCGCCCAGCACCAGGAAGCCGTCGGCCTCCATCAACCGGGCGAGGCGGTTGAAGATGTTGATCTTGGTGTCCTGATCGAAATAGATCAGCACGTTGCGGCAGAAGATCACGTCGAACGTGCCGAGCTGTGAGAAATCGTGCAGCAGATTGAGCTGGCGGTGCTGGACCATCGCGCGCAACTCGGGATTGACCTGCCAGAACTCACCCGACTGCTTGAAGTACTTGACCAGCATCTGGATCGGCAGCCCGCGCTGCACCTCGAACTGGCTGTAGATGCCGGCCTTCGACTTCTCCAACACCTCCTGCGACAGATCGGTCGCGATGATCTCGATGCGCCATCCGGCAAGCGCCGCGCCCATTTCCTTCAGGCACATCGCCAGCGAATAGGGCTCCTGGCCGGTCGAGCCGGCGGCGCACCAGATCCGGACGCTGCGGCGCGCGGCGCGTGCCTTCAGCACCTCCGGCATGATGGTGTCGCGGAAGTGCTCGAACGGCACTTTGTCGCGGAAGAAGAACGTCTCGTTGGTGGTCATGGCCTCGACCACCTGGACGGTGTGCGCGGACGAGCCCGCCTTGATCTTGGCGACCAGGTCGGGGATGCCGGACAGGCCGCTCTTGCGCGCCAGCGGCAGCAGGCGGCTCTCGATCAGATATTGCTTGTCCGCGGACAGATCGAGACCGGACTGGTCCTTCAGGAGCTTACGCAGATACTCGTAGTCGGGGGGCGTCACGGGAGCCTCACAAGGGACTGAATGATGAAACTGGGTGTCAGGCTTCGGCCGACGCGTCGAGCGCCAGCAGGCCCACTTCCTGGAATTTCGCGATCACGATGTCCTTGTCGAACGGCTTCATGATGTATTCGTTGGCGCCGGCATGCAGCGCCCGCGAGATGTGGTCTATGCCGTTCTCGGTGGTGCAGAACACGACCTTGGGCTGATCGCCGCCGGGCATGCGGCGGAGCTGCACGAGGAATTCGAAGCCGTCCATGACCGGCATGTTCCAGTCGAGCAGCACGGCATCCGGCAGCGCGCGCTTGCAGGCTTCGAGCGCGACCGCGCCGTCCTCGGCCTCGATGACGGTGAACTCCATTCCTTCGAGGATGCGGCGCGCGATCTTTCGCACCACGCCGGAATCGTCGACGACGAGACATGTCTTCATGTGTCGGCCTCCTTGTGGAATCCACCGTCTCCGCGGTGGAGTGTTACGCTGCAGCAGCTGTCCTTGGATCGGTCTTGGGCACCAGTTCGAGCACGCGATCGACGTCGAGGACGACCATGAGCTGGCCGTCGAGGCGGTGGACGCCGCCGGCGAGCTTGGCCATGCGGGGATCGAGGTTGACCGGGTTGTCCTCGCGGCTGTCGTCGGGCAGCCGCAGCACCTCGCCGATCTGGTCGATCAGCAGGCCATAGGATTCGCCGCGCTGGTCGACGCCGACCGCCATCGGCAACTGGCCGTCGTCGGCCTTCGGCAGCCCGAGCCGGGCGCGCATGTCGACCACGGTGACGATGCGGCCGCGCAGATTGAGCACGCCGGCGATCTCGCTGGAGGCCAGCGGCACCCGCGTCAGCCGCTCCGGCATGAACACGTCCTGCACCCGCGAGATCGGCAGCCCGAACAGCTGGCCGCCGATCACGGCGGTGACGTATTCGGCCATCGCGCCTTCACTGGTTTCGGTCTTGCTGGTCATCAATTCTGTTCCTTGCATCCGGTCAGGCCGCGCGGCGCAGTTCGGCGGTCTGCTCTTTCAGCGCCGCGATCAGCCCGGGACGATCGAACTTGGCGACATAGTCGTGGAAGCCGGCCTGCCGGCCGCGCTCGATCGCCGCCGGCGACACCATCGCCGACAGCGCGATGATCGGCAGCTGGTTGAAGTTGTGGTCGCTGCGGATGTTCTCGGCGAACTCGAAGCCGTTCATCTCGGGCATCTCGATGTCGGTCAGCACGACGTCGAAGCTCTGCCCCGAACGCAGCGCGGCGAGCCCTTCCTGCGCGCCGCCCGCGGTCCGCACCTTGTAGCCGGCGGCCTTCAAGACCGGCGCCAGCATGTTGCGGAAGAACGCCGAGTCATCGACCAGCAGCACCGACTGCGCCGAGGCCGACGGGCGCATCTCCTTGCGCGAGAACCAGTCGGCGAACGCCATCGGCAGGAAGTGGCCGACGTCGATCACCTCGGTGGCCTGGCCCTTGATCACCGCCGAGCCGAGGATGCCGTCCTGGCTGCCCGCGACCTCGATGTTGAGCCGCTCCTCGACGATGTCGATGATCTCGTCGACCACGAGCCCCATCGAGCGGCCGTCGTCGGCGAACACCAGGATCGGCTGCGAGCCCTGGTTCTGCACCTCGACCCCGGCCATCTGCACCAGCGGCATCAGCTGCTCGCGGTACTGCACCATGTAGCGGCCGTTCGAGAGCTCGATCTTGTCGGTTGCGATCTCTTCCAGCCGGGTGACGAGGCCGAGCGGCACCGCCTTGGGCTGCGAGGAGCCGGCGCGGAACACCAGCAGCGAGGTCAGCTGCTCGCCGCTATTGGCGTGCGCGCTCGCGCTGTCGTCGGCGAGGTCATGGGCCGAGGAGCCGGACGCGCCGAGCGCTTTCGCAATGCCGTTGGGGTCGATGATCATGATGACGGCGCCATCGCCCAGAATGGTGTTGCCGGAGAACATGTCGATGTGCCGCAGCTTGGTCGACATCGGCTTGACCACGATCTCCTCGGTGTGGAACACGCCGTCGACCACGATGCCAAAGGTCTGGCTGCCCACCTGCGTGACCACGATGAAGCCGTTCTCGGCGTCGGTGGAGGTCGCGCCGTCGTCGATCTTCAAGAGCTTCTTGAGATGGATCAGCGGCAGCAGCTTGTTGCGCAGCCGCAAGACCGCGGTGTCCTTGATCCGCTCGATGCGGTGCTCGGAGTTGGCGCGGGCCCGCACCAGCTCGACGACAGACAATTGGGGAATCGCAAAACGGTCGCCGCCGGCTTCCACGATCAGCGCGGAGACGATCGCCAGGGTCAGCGGGATCTTGATGGTGACGGAAGCGCCCTCGCCGGCCACGCTCTTGATGTCGATGGTGCCGCCGATCTGGTCGATATTGGTGCGCACCACGTCCATGCCGACGCCGCGGCCCGACACCGAGGTGACCTGCGCGGCGGTCGAGAAGCCCGGCGCGAAGATGAACTTGTGGATCTGGGCCTCGGTCATCTTCTCGAGCTCGGCCTCGGTGACGAGACCGTTCTGGAGCGCCTTGGTCTTGATCCGCTCGGTGTTGAGCCCGCGGCCATTGTCGGCGATGCAGATGATGATGTGGCCGCCTTCGTGATAGGCCGAGAGGCGAATGGTGCCCTGTTCCGGCTTGCCGGCGGCGACCCGCTCGGCGGTGGTCTCGAGCCCATGATCGGCGGAGTTGCGCACCATGTGCGTCAACGGGTCCTTGATCAGGTCGAGCACCTGGCGGTCGAGCTCGGTGTCGGCGCCGTGCATCTCGAGCTCGATCTGCTTGCCGAGTTCGCCGGAGAGATCGCGAACGATGCGCGGCAGCTTCTGCCAGGCATTGCCGATCGGCTGCATGCGCGTCTTCATGACGCCTTCCTGCAGCTCGGCGGTGACGTTGGAGAGCCGCTGCAAGGGCACCTTGAACTCGGTGTCCTCGTTGCGGCGGGAGATCTCCAGCAGCTGGTTGCGGGTCAGCACCAGCTCGGAGACCATGGTCATGAGGTGTTCGAGGGTGTCGACATTGACCCGGATCGACTGGTTGGCGATCTTGTCGCCTTCCTGGACATCTTCACCCGCGGCCTTGCGGGCGGGCTTCTTCACAGCTTCGGCGGGCTCGGCCGCGGGCTTGGCGGCCGGTGCCGGCGCGGCGACTTCGGTCTCGGTCTCGCGGAAGGCGCGCTCGAGCTCGTCGAGCGAGACCTCGCCCGGACGCAGCGGACGCTCCAGCGTCTGCACCACGAGGGTGCCTTCGGTCGCTGCCTGGGTCATCGCCGCCTGCACCGGCGGAGCCTCGACGACCGGCACGTCTTCTTCAGCGGCGGCTTCGCCAGCAGCCGGCACCGACTGCGTCGAGCCTGACGATATCGACTGCGGCGAATCGGACATCGCCGCCATGCCGTGCTCGACCATCGCCTCGAGCTGATCGATCAGATCGCGGTCGTTGCCTTCAGGCTCGGCCTCGGTCGCCTCAAGGCCGCCAAGGATCTCCTTGATGCGGTCGATCGAGGACAGGATCAGCGTTACGGCTTCCGCCTTCACCGGCATGCCGTCGCGGAATTTGCCCATCAACGTCTCGCCGGCATGCGCCAGCGCCTCGAGCCGCGGCAGCCCGAGGAAGCCGCAGGTCCCCTTGATGGTGTGCACCAGGCGGAAAATGTTATCCAGGATCTTCGCGTTGTTCGGATCCTGCTCGAACTGCACCAGCTGGTTGTCGACCGTATCCAGGCTCTCGCTGCTCTCCGTCAGGAACTCGCGCAACAGATCGTCCATGGATAGGTCCCCTCAAGGTGCTACGGAACGCTCGCCGTGAATCGATAACTTGGCCGACTTCACGGCGACGTTAATTTTGCCGTCCGTGCAAATACGGACGATGAAGCCCTTCAGCAGTTCGACGACGCATCACGACATCACGGCCAGCCTCACAAGGACAGGCCTTACCACCCGGACGGGAAAGAGGCCGTTCCATCGGTCATCGCAATTTGAACTAATTGGAATTGAGGACTGCTAAGTCACGCGAAACGTTCGCGCCATGACGACCGCCTGCATCAGAACGCGATCGCTCATTGGTTGAACCCGGCGGGATGGTCAAGCGCAGCCAAAGCGAAAGGCGGCGGAGTTTCCTCCGCCGCCTCGATAGTCGATGTCTGTCGCGGCTACGCTTAGCGGAGCAGCTGCAGAACGCTCTGCTGAGACTGGTTGGCCAGCGCCAGCGCGGACACCGCGATCGACTGGCGGGTCGACAGCGCCTGGCTGTTGGCCGCTTCCTCGTTGGTGTCGGCCAGCGTCAGGTTGGACGAGCCGGTCTGCAGCACGTTGATCAGGTTCTTCGAGAAGTCCTGGCGGATCTGCACGATCGACAGGTTCGAACCGAGGGTCGAAGCCTGGGTGCGCAGCAGGCCGCTCGCGTTGTTCAGCGTCTTCAGCGTGGCGTTGGCCGAAGCGTTGTCCACGAAGTCCGTGCCGGCCACCAGCTTGGTGAGGTTGAGGCCGGTGGCGTCGAAGGTCACGCCCTGGATCTTCAGCGTCGAGGAGCCCGTCTCGTTGAAGGTCAGCTTGAGCTGATCGCCATTGAGCAGGTTGATGCCGTTGTACGAGGCGTCCTGGGCGGTCGTGGTGATCTGGTCCAGGATGTTGTTGTACTGGTTGACCAGGTTGGCGCGGTTCGCCAGCGCGGTCGGGTCCTGCACCGGAGCGCTGCCCGTGAGGCCGTTGAACAGCTTGCCGGCGCCGGCAGCCGTGCCGCCGATCGTGCCGATGGTCGCCGAAGCGGCATCGTTGGTGGTGCTGATGGTGAGCGCACCGGCCGCGCTGAGCGAGGCCTGCAAGTTGTTGGCCGAAAGCGCGTTGTTCAGGTCGTTGAGCGACTTCACCTGGCCTGCGCCGGTGCCGAAGGTGATGCTGGTGGCGGTGCCGTTGCCGGTTGCGCCGATGGTCAGCGTGAGGCCGCTCAGCGGGCTGCCGCCGGCGGAGCCGCTGGCGGTCGCCGATGCACCGGCCGGGAAGCCGAGCTGCGACGCATCGCCGGAGCTGAAGGTGTCGACCGTGACAGCATCCGAAGCGCCAGCGGTGTTGGTGCTGGTCAGAACCAGATCTCCGCTGCCGTTGAGCGTGGCGTTGACCTTGGCGCTGGTGCCGACCTGGGTATTGATCGCGCTCGTAATCTGGGCCGCGGTGTAGGATGCGCCCTTGGTCAGCGTGACGGTCTGGCTGTTGACCTTGAAGGTCAGGTCGGTTGCCGCCGCCGTCAGGTCGAGCGTGGCGAGCGCAGACGTGCCGGTGAGAACGGCGTTGCTCGCAGGAGCGGCCGTGCCGAGCAGGTTGTCAGCGGTCGCGCCGGGGATCGCGGCGGTCGTCACCGACGACTTCGCGGAATAGCCGACCGCAGCCTGCAGGGCCTGGTTGGCGACCGACTTGGCGCTGTCGACGAGCTTCTGCAGCGAGGTGATGCCGGTGTTGGCGGCCTGCAGCACCTGCACGCCGTTGCCGATGCCGTCCAGCAGGTTGTTGATGTCGCTGGCGCGGTTGTCGAGCGACTGCGCCGTGAAGAAGTTGGTCGGATTGTCGAGAGCAGTGTTGACCTTCTTGCCGGTGGACAAGCGGTTCTGCGTGGTGGCGAGCAGGTCAGCGGTCGACTGCAGCGAAAGCAGGTTTTGACGGACCGATGCCGAAAGAACGATGCCGGACATACTGGATACCCTTCTGGATGAACACGATTGACGCGACGCCGTAAATTTCGCACGGCGACCCACGCCACACTGGTCCGTCCGCGCTACCCGTTCGTTAAAGGGCTGGTCCGTACAAATACCCAGAATGGCCTTGCCGGTGATTCGACCGGCGGCCGGCGCGATGGTTGACCGCGGCAGCGCACGTTCGGCGCCGGACCGACGTCATGGCCGCGAATTTCCTGCGCATGTGCAGGACTTGCGACATCCCGGCGCGGCCGGCGCGGCGCGTCGATAGCCGGCGTTGCCAGTCATCACGATGCAAAGTCCGGTGAGGAACAGAGTTAATGGAAATCAATAAATGAGAGACAAATTCGCGCCCGTGTCGAACGCCGCGCGAATCGACGTCGATCACCGGTGCCGGCGACGGCCACGTCGTCTGCCCTCTAGAGGGTATAGTTTCAACACTACAACCCTTGTGCAATTGGACAGGCAAGCTATGTTCGCAATCATTCCACACGCCAAGAGTAGGTGATGCGAGACCGTAAGTGCTCCCGCCCTCGGCAGGAGCACCAATGTCCGCGGTATCGCGTCCGCCCAATCGTCTGTTGCAAGCACTTCCCTCCACGGAGTACGCGCAGCTTCATCCCCTTCTGGAAACCATCGATCTGACCAGGGAAACGGCTCTCGCCGATGCCGGCGCGCCGGTGCAGCGGGTGTATTTTCCGCATAGCGGCGTGGTCTCGATGATGATCAATCTGTCCGACGGGCAATCTGTCGAAATTGCCACCATTGGTCGTGACGGCGTCGTGGGCGCGTCTGCCGCCCTGCACGAGCGGCCGCTGCTTGCCGACGCAATTGTTGTGGTGCCAGGCTCGGCCTCGATGGTGCGTGCGGAGGATTTCCGCGAGGCAGCAGATCGCAGCGCGGATTTCCGGACCCTGGTTGCGCTCTATGAGCAGGCGCTGATGGCGCAGACGCAACAATCCGTCGCCTGCAATGTTTCCCATCCGGTGGAGGCGCGGCTGTCACGATGGCTGCTGCGCGCTCGCGATTTGTGCGGCAGCGAGGCATTGCCGCTGACCCAAGAGATGCTGGCGCAGATGATCGGCGTCCGGCGCAATGCGGTTTCGATTGTCGCACATGGGTTTCAGCAGGCCGGCATCCTGCGTTACAGCCGCGGTCATATCGAGATCACCGATATCGATGGGCTGCGGAAGGCGGCGTGTGAATGCTACACGACGGTCAAGGCGCACGCCGAACAATTGATCGGGCCGGAAGATTGATCGCGCCGCGAATTCTTTAACATAGGATAATGTCGAGCCCGCCCCCGCGACAATACGTGCTTCTCAATGGAACCCGGACATGTTTCCATTGGAACCAGGACATGCCAGAATAGGTTGCAGGGACGCCCAGCTGCACGCGTCAACTCCACTGACCAGAGACAAACTTTGCCGGCAGGCAGGAGGTTGCTTTGGATAAGGTTTCGCGACCACCCAACGGATTCCTGGCGTCGCTTTCGGCAAGCGATTTCGAATTGATTCGGCCGCATCTGCGGACGGTCGACCTCGCGGCCGATTCAGTCCTGGTCGAGACCGACGAGGTGCTCAAGCGGACATACATGCCGCACAAGGGCGTGATCTCGCTGGTGGTCAAGCTGGCAAGAGGCGAGCGCGTGCAGGTCGCGATGGTCGGCCGCGACAGCATCTATGACGCATTCGCCCCGCTCGTCGAAGGGCCTGTTCTCAACAACGCAGCGGTGCTGGTGCCCGGCATCGCCTCGACCGTGGAGCTCGAGCCATTGCGCGCAGCTGCCGGCCAGAGCCCGACGCTTCGCGCGAGATTGATCCGGCATGGGCTCGCCGTCTACGCCCAGATCCAGCAGACCGCCGGCTGCAACGCCGCGCACACCGTGGAGTCACGGCTGGCGCGATGCCTGCTGCACACACGCGATCTCTCCGGCAGCAACAAGATCGTCCTGACGCAGGAGGCGATGGCGCAGATGATCGGCGCGCGCCGCAACAGCGTGTCGCTGGTCGCGCATACCTTGCAACAGGCCAATTTCATCCACTACAGCCGCGGGCACATCGAGATCACCAACGCCGAGGGGCTGATCAAAACCGCGTGCGAATGCTACGCCGCGGTCAAGGCGCAATATGCGGGGCTGCTGAGTTGTCAGGAAGTCGGTCGCTAGAGTTCGTTGTTTTGCCGCGTTTTCTTTTGCGCGAGCCGGCACCGCTTCGCTCGAAAGCGCTCTGACCGCCGTGCAAGCCGTACTTCTACGGCGTGCGATTTTCACCGTCGGATAACGCTGCCTCCGCACAGTTGTGTGGACGCACGGGGGAGCCGATGTTCACGTACCAGACGACCGACCGGAAGGAAGCCCGGCGCTTCCGCATGGCCCAGTTCAACGGCCGAACCGCGACCATACGGTCGGCCGGCGCGACCGTCACCGGACGCGTGCGCGCGATCGTCGAAAGCAAGTCTGGCGCGACGGCGGCATGGGTGGTCACGATCGTTCCGGATGAGCCGAAGGCGGCCGCGCCGGCCGCGCGGCCCGCGCCGCGCCTGTGCTTCGCCGCGGAAGACGATTTCTGAGAACCGGGTTCTAACGAACCGAACGGGGTTCTGGACTGCAGTTTTGACGCGTCTTCTTGACGCGAACCACTTCGCTTGAAAACGCTCTATGCGGAATGCAGCAAGGCCTTGCGAACGAGATCGGCGGTGTTGCGCGCGCCGAGCTTGCGCATGGCCTCGGCGCGATGGCTCTCGAACGTGCGCGGGCTGATATTCATCCGCAGCGCGCCCTGCTTGTTGGAATAGCCGTCGCTGATCAGGCTGAGCACTTCACGTTCGCGCTTGGTCAACGGTTTGCGGCCGGCTTCCGGCGCGAACATGACATCCGGCGACCGAGAGGCTGCCGGCTTGTCGTCGCTCGGCGGCTTGAGATCGGCGGCCGGGACGGCATTGGGATAGAGGTCGGAAATCTGCTTCAGCATCGCGGACACGCGCTCGGTCTGCTCGAGCGCGTTCTCGATCACCTGCCGCAGATAGACGCCATTGCCGGGCGCGTGCGCGAACTGCTGACTGTGCTGTTTGAGCTCGTTCATATAGAGCAGCAGCGCCGTCACCGGCCCATTGAACTGCCGGACGATCGCGGCACCGGCGTCGGCCTGCGGCCGCGGCGCTGCGACTCCCTGAGTCTCGAGCGGCTGCGGCTCAGGCGGCTGCGGCTCGAGCGTCGCGGTTCCACCCATCCATGCCGGAAGGCGCGCCTCGGCTCGATTGTCATGTTGCGTCATAAGTATGGTTTACCAAAGGTGAACTTGTGGCCGCGTTAACACGGGACTCCGTAAAACTACGGGTGACGCAACTGTGACCTCGGGCCCCGACCTGCCAAGCAGGCGCAGATTACCGCTGATTTGGCAACGAATCTCGCATATTTGAGTCGAATTACAGTATTCTTACGGGACGGGTGGGCTTGGGTGCCATCGGCGAGCCAGCAGTTTCCGGCCCCCTGGTTCCGGATTGAAAGGGCCCGAATTTCGCGGCCCGGCATCGCCTCAGGGGCGCCGGAGCCGAAGGAATTTCTGCAGGAACCGCCCCGAAAGAACGAACCTGAACCACCAATACGCCATTCGTCGGGTCGTCATCGATCATCCCTCTCGACATCGGGATAGTGTCGGCATACCGCATGCGGGCGCGCGCACCTATGAGACGGTTCACATCAACCGAGCATCGGGTGCGCATTGGGCCGGCATCGGATCAGGCGAACGTCAATTTACAGCCCCGACAGGCGTCGCGATGATCGCCGCCTCTCGATCAGCAATAAGGGCGCGGCCATGAAGCGAGGGCGGAACGAATCCTGGATATCCTGGATGACGATTGCGGCGCTCGCCGCGGCACTGCTGCTTGGCGCAGGCGCGCGGGCCCAGACCCCGCCGACCAGCGATGCAACGCCGACGCCCGACAACGCGGTCATGCTCACCATCTTCTTCAAGCATGATCAGTCACGCCCGCTCGGTGAGCTCAATGCCCAGCTTGAGCGGCAGGGCTTCTACAAGGCGTTTCCGCCCGAAGGGGTCGAGGTCGTCAGCTGGTACGTGATGATGGGGATCGGCCAGGTAGTGACGCTGCGGCTGCCGGCATCGCGGCTGCGCGAGGTCAACCGCGTCATCGAGAACAGTGCCTGGGGCGCCTACCACACCGAGTTCTACCCGACCTACGACTACAAGGCGGTCGGGATCGGCAATCATGAAAAAGCAAAGCAGTAGCTGGTCGCGTCGAGACCGATGCCGGGAGTCACGGCCGCGCGCCGGACTTGCCGGTTTTGACCGAAGACCGGGCTAGCGATTGAATCCGATCCACCGCCTATGCGTGGGCCCGCGAACGCTGGCTCAATCTCTTTGCCAGGATCCGCAAATCCTCGGGGCGCCCGCTGCAAAGCAGGCGGCTGAATTCGTCAGGATCGATGGAGGCAGGCGGAAACTCGGCTGGTTTGCTTGCGGCCCGGCGTAGCCAGGTCAATCGGAAGAGACGCTTGAGCATCTTCATGGTTGTCAGCCCCGATGAGCGTCATTGTTAAATCGCGGCAATGAAATTTGGTTCCACCTCTTGTGGTCGCTCGGCGCGGAATTTCGTTCAATGCCGTCAGGCGAGCAGCGCCTTGCGCTTTCGCACCCGCGCAATGGAGCGCTGAACCGCGGTGCGATCCAGCGCCCCGTCTTGCACCGCACCCGCGACCGCCGCGGCGATGCCGGCCATCTCCTGCTCCTGGTCGAACAAATTGTTGCCGATGCAGATCATGTCCATGCCGGCGGCGATCGACTGCAGGCTGGCCGCGCTTGTGCCGAGCGCCTTCTGCAGCCCCTGCATCTGCATGTCGTCGGTGATCAGCAGCGTCTCGGGCAGGCGGCGGCGAAGCCGGCCGAGCCCGGCCGATGACAATGTCATCGGATGCTGCGCGTCCCACTGCCGGACGATGGCGTGGCTGACCAGCACCGCATCGCCATAGGTGCGCGGCGCCAACGTGTAGAACAGCTCCTCCTGCTCGGGACGCAGCGCATCGGAAATGTCCATGAACTCCAGGTGCGAATCGACGTTTGCACCGCCGATGCCCGGAAAATGCTTCAGGCAAAGGCCTACGCCCGCCTGCCGCGCCGCAGCGTCGACCAGCCGGGCATTGGCCTCGACCTCACCGGTATCGGGCGAATAGGACCGCTTGATCCTGCCGATGTTGGGATTGTCGGGATTGTAGTCGACGTCGATGACAGGCGCGAAATTGTAGCGGATGCCGAGCCGGCGCAGCTCGCCATAGCTTGCGGCGAGGACTGCCTGCTTTTCCGCGCGCGCGAGCAGATTGAACTCCTTCGCGCTCGGCAGCGGCTGAAAACCGCAGCTGTCCTTGAGCCGCCGCACCAGGCCGCCCTCCTGGTCGATGAAGACCAGCGGCCGCGACGGCAGCGCCGCGATCTCGGCGCAGAGCGACTGCACCTGCGCCGGCGAGGCGATATTGTTGTCGTACTGCCGGGTCTGGCAGGAGTAGTCGAACAGGATCACCCCGCCGAGCCCGAATTGCGCGGCAAATTCCTTCAGCCAGGGCGGAATGACCTTGCCGTAGAAGCCGAGAATGAAAAGTTCGCCGACGGACATGGCCGCTCGATTCGGTTGCCGCATGGAATCAGCCGCGCCCGATGGAATAGCACGCTGCGGCGGCGGTAAGAATATGACGCAGCTTGCTGCTCGACTGCGTTCCCCGTGCTCGCATCACTATGTTAAGACACGCCGGCGGGCCTCGATCGCCTGCCACGACACAAGGACTTTCGGAAACGCCCATGACAGCAGCTTACGTCCCGCAAATGGCCCTTTACCGCCAATGGCTGAAGCAGACGCGCGGCCTTGAATTTGCGGATTTCGAGGCGATGCGGCGCTGGTCGGTCACCGATATCGACGGCTTCTGGCAGAGCGTGTGGGATTATTTCGACCTGCGCTCGCCGACGCCGCATTCGGCGGTGCTGGCCGAGCGCAAGATGCCGGGCGCGGCGTGGTTTCCCGGCGCTTCGGTGAACTACGCGCGCCAGGTCTTTCGCCATGTCGCGCCGGCACATGCCGCAGGACTGCCGGCCCTGATCTCCAGCGGCGAGGACGGCAAGCTCTCCGAGACGAGCTGGCCCGAGCTGCAGCGCAAATCGGCGGCGCTGGCGCTGCATCTGAAAGCTAATGGCGTGCGCGCCGGCGACCGGGTCGCCGCTTACTTGCCGAACATTCCCGAGACGATCATCGCGTTCCTCGCGACCGCGAGTCTGGGCGCGGTCTGGAGCGTCTGCGCGCCCGACATGGCGGCGCCCGCGGTGATCGATCGCTTCAAGCAGATCGAGCCGAAGGTGCTGATCGCCTGCGACGCCGTGACCTATGCCGGCCGCCGCCACGACCGGCAAGGTGTGATCGAGGAATTGCGGCGCGCGCTGCCGACCGTGCAGCATGTCATCCTGCACAGCGACGCCGCGCCGTCCGAGACGCGACTGTCATCGATCCTCGCGGGCCGGAGCGCGGAGATCGACGCCTTCGAGCCGGAATGGCTGCCGTTCGATCATCCGCTCTGGATCGTCTATTCTTCGGGCACCACCGGATTGCCGAAGCCGATCCTGCACAGCCATGGCGGCATCATCGTCGTGGCGCTGCCGCTCTCGACGCTGCACAACGACATCGGCTGCAGCTATCAGCCAAACTCGTTCGGCGAACGCTTCCACTGGTACTCTTCGACCGGCTGGATCATGTGGAATTGCCAGGCCAACGGCCTGCTCAACGGCACGACCTGCTGCATTTTCGACGGCAGTCCCGGCGGCACCAAGGACAAGCCGGACTGGACCACGCTGTGGCGCTTCGTCGCCGACGCCAAGGCCACCTTCTTCGGCGCAGGGGCGGCGTTCTTTGCCAATTGCACCAAGGCGGAGATCGATCTCGCAGCCGTCGGCGACCTCTCGGGCCTGCGCACGCTCGGCTCGACCGGCTCGCCGCTCAGCGCCGACACCCAGGCCTGGTTCAACGAGCGCTTCGCCGCGCTGGCGCAGCAGAACGGCAACGCCGCGCAGGCCGATATGTGGTGGGCCAATATTTCCGGCGGCACCGACTTCGCCGGCGCCTTCATCGGCGGCAATCGCGAATTGCCGCAGACGCCGGGCATCATGCAATGCCGCCTGCTCGGCTGCGCGGTCGAAGCGTTCGACGAGCAGGGCCGCGCGGTGATCGACGAGGTCGGCGAGCTCGTCTGCACCGAGCCGCTGCCCTCGATGCCGCTGCGCTTCTGGAACGATCCCGGCAATGCGCGCTACCTTTCCAGCTATTTCGAGACCTATCCCGACAATTTCGACGGGTCCGGGCGCGGCCCGGTGTGGCGGCATGGCGACTGGCTCAAGATCAACCCCGACGGCTCCTGCGTGATCTATGGCCGCAGCGACGCCACCATCAACCGCCATGGCTTGCGGATGGGCACCAGCGAGCTCTATTCCGCGATCGAGGCGCTGCCGGAGGTGCTGGATTCGATGGTCGTCGACCTCGAATATCTCGGCCGCGACAGCTACATGCCGCTGTTCGTGGTGCTGCGCGAGGGCATTGCGCTCGACGCCGCGATGAAGGAGAAGATCAACAAGGCGGTCGAGGCCGGGCTGTCGCGCCGCTTCCTGCCCAACGACATCTTCGTCGTGGCGGAGATTCCGCGCACGCTGTCCGGCAAGAAGCAGGAGCTTCCGGTCAAGAAGCTGTTGCTCGGCCATCCCGTCGAGAAGATCATCAACCGCGACGCGATGGCCAATCCGGGATGCCTCGACTGGTATCTCGATTTTGCGAAGAGCTATCTGAGCAAGCAGGCCGGCGCGGCGTAACGGCCGCCGAATGCCCCTCGCGTTTGGGATCTCACGACATGTCTGCACCCAGCTACATCGACCCGCTCAACGGAAAGCTCTATCCGCTGGATATCCCGCGCTGGTGCTCCGACGAGGGCAAGCCGCTCCTGATCACGCCGCTGCCGGGCATCTCCCGCGACGACATCGATCGTGGGACGCGGTCGCTGTGGCGCTATCGCGCGGCGCTGCCGGTCGAGATCAGGCAGCCGATCACGATGGGCGAAGGCTGCACGCCTGCCGTCGAGAAGGCGTGGGATGAGCTGCGGCCGCATTTCAAGCTCGAATGGTTCAATCCGACCGCAAGCTTCAAGGATCGCGGCACCACGGTGATGCTGTCGTTGCTGCGCCAGCTCGGCGTCGATGCGGTGCTGGAAGACAGCTCCGGCAATGGCGGCGCGTCGGTTTCAGCCTATGGCGCGGCCGGCGGCATGCGGGTCAAAATCCTTGCGCCGGCGACGACGTCGCCGATGAAGGTGGCGCAGATGCACGCCTTCGGCGCCGAGGTGCAGCTGGTCGAAGGTCCGCGCGAGGGATCCGAGGCGGAGGCGATCCGCCAGTCGAAGCAGATCTTCTACTCCAGCCACAACTGGCAGCCGTTCTTCCTGCAGGGCACCAAGTCGCTGGCCTACGAGATCTGGGAAGATTTCGGCTTCACCGCGCCCGACAATGTCATCATGCCGGTCGGCGCCGGCAGCAGCCTGCTCGGCTGCTATATCGGCTTCAAGGAGCTCCTCGCGGCCGGACAGATCACGCGGCTGCCGCGCCTGTTCGCGGCGCAGCCGCTCAACTGCTCGCCGGTCGACGCCAGCTTCGCCGCCGGCGTCGACACGCCCATCGATCGCGCGGTCCGCAAGACCATCGCCGAGGGCACCGCGATCAAGCACCCGCTGCGGCTGAAGCAGATGATCGCGGCGCTGAAGGAGAGCGGGGGCGGCACGGTGGCAATTCCCGAAGACGGCATCGTCGCCGCGTTGAAGCGGCTGGCGCGCAGCGGCCTGTTCGTCGAGCCGACCTCGGCCTCGGCCGCCGCCGCGCTCGACGTCCTCAAGGCGCGCGGCGCGATCCGGCCGGCGGAGCGCACCGTCGTCATCATCAGCGGCACCGGGATCAAGGCGGCGGGGCTGATCACGGAGCTGCTCGGCGGCTGACGGCGATCGCCGGCATCATCCTGCCGCGACCACCGCACCCGCCAGCGGGGCGTGAGCCCGCCCGATATTGTCGAGGAACTGGCGCACGCTTTCCTGCCAGGTAAACGTCAGGGCGTGGGCACGGCATTTTTCGCGCGGCACCAGCAGCGCGCCGAGCGCCGCACGACGCAGGTCGTGATCGAGACATCCGCATCCCGATCGGCCGATCACGTCGAGCGGCCCCATCACCGGATAGGCTGCGACCGGCAGGCCACAGGCCAGCGCCTCGAGCATCACCATCCCGAACGTATCGGTCAGGCTCGGAAACACCATGACATCGGCCGACGCATAGGCATCGGCCAGCGCCTGGCCGGTCCGTGTCCCGAGAAAATGCGCCTGCGGAAATCGGGCTTGCAAGCTGCGGCGCAGCGGCCCATCCCCGACCACGACTTTCGACCCCGGCAGGTCGAGAGCGAGAAAGGCTTCGAGGTTCTTCTCGATCGCGACGCGGCCGACATAGAGAAACACCGGCGCCGGGAAGGCGAGCGGCCGCTCCGCGCGGGGACAGAACAGCTCGGCATCGACGCCGCGCGACCACGGCATCAGCTTGCGGAAACCATGCGCCTTCAGCGCCTGCTCGAGCGATGGCGAGCCGACCATGATGCCGTCGCCGCCATTGTGGAAGCGGCGCAGCGCCGCATAGCTCCACCGTAGCGGGACCGGCAGTCGCGCGGCGAGATATTCGGGAAAGCGGGTGTGATAGCTGGTCGTGAATGGATAGCCGCGCGTCCGGCAGACATGCCGGGCGATCCAGCCGATCGGGCCTTCGGTTGCGATGTGCACCGAGTCCGGGCGCGCGGCCGCGATCGCGCGCGCGATGCGCCGGACCGACGGCAGCGCGAGCCGGATCTCCGGATAACCGGGCAGCGGCACGGTGCGGAAATCGGCCGGCGTCAGGAAGCTGATCGTTGCGCCGAACGAGGGCGCCTCTTTGGCGAGGTATTCGAGCGAACGAACCACGCCGTTGATCTGCGGACGCCAGGCGTCGGTCGCCACCAGCACACGCATCAGCCGACCGCCTCCGATGCCGCGGCGACATACTCAAGCGTGTGCGAGCCTCGCCGCACGCTAAACGGCAGCGCTCTCATGCGCCCTCCTCGAGCGGCAGGTGCGGGGGAAGCGCAAGCGGCGGCGCGACGCTCCGCGGCGCGAGCGAACGCTTGTAGAGGCGAAATCCCAGCACGAGCGCGACCTCCACCGCGATCAGGATGACCACGACCCAGAAGCCGAGGCTGACCGGATCGTGACCGCTGCCGCGCAGCGCATAGCCCAGGCTGAGGAACGGCATGTTCCAGATCACGGTGCCGATCGCCGTCGCCGTCACGAACGCACGCGGCTCCAGCCGCAGCACGCCGGCGGGCAGGGCCAGATAGATCCGCACGGTGGGCAGGGTCTGGCCGATCAGCGTCACCCAGAAATGATTGCCGCGATAGGCGTCGGTGAGCTGCCGGTAGAGCGAAGGCCGCAGCAACACGAACTTGCCGAAGCGCGTCACCAGCCGCTCGATGCGGCGCGAGCCGAGCGCGCGGCCGAGCCCGTACCAGCCGATCGCACCGACGACCGACCCGGCGCTGGTCGCCAGGATCGTCATCGCGAGCGTCGTGCCGTCGGAGACCGTCAGGCCGAGCAGCATCAGCAACACATAGGACGGCAGCAGCGGAATGAACTTCTCGGTGAGGGCGAGGCAGCCAATGCCCACCAGGCCGAAATGCAAAAAGACCGCGATCGTGCTCGACGTGTCCATGACGGCCTCGATCACATGTGGGGGTGGCGGCGGCTGATCCGATACACGGAAGCCGGAGGCAGGTTGCGAAACGTCTGTCCGATGCAGCTCGCCTGCAGATCGAGGCGATCCAGGATCGCGTCTGCGACGGGACAGCGCGGGCCATAGGTGATCTGGTAGAACGCGCCATCGGGCCGGAGATAGCCGAAGGCGCCGGCAAGGATCGCCGTGACCTTCTCCGGCGGCATCATGAGAAGCCCGAGGCCGCTCACGACCGCACCGACCGGCGCCCCGTCGAACAGCCTCTCCCTCTGCAGCCAGGCCGCATCCATCCAGAGCACTCGCGCGCCCGGGAAGCGCCGCTGCAGCAGCGGGATGAACTCGGAACCGTACTCCACCAGCGTCAGATCCCGCTGCCTGACGCCGCGCTCCAGCAGCGCGCGGGTGAAGACGCCGGTGCCGGGACCGAGCTCGATCACGGGGCCGGTGTCTGCCGTGATCTCCTGCACCATGAGGGACGAGACCGTCGGCCCGGACGGCGCGACTGCAGCGACAGCCAGCGGATTGCGCACCCAGGCCCGGAAGAACGGCAGGATATCAGCGGCCGACATGCTGAAGCTCCCGCACGATGTGCGCATTGCCGGTCTGGCGCTGAAGATCAATGAGCAAAGCCATTCAAATGTCTTTCGCATTGCGGGTACCCCACGATCGCGCGTGGAGATTCCCGCCGGTTGAGCCGTGTCGGCCGGCAATGGGAAACGATTCGACCCGCTCCGGCAGGCGCTTTCGTCTCATGCGAAGCTTGCGTCAGCCTGTCGCGAATCCGCCCGTGTGCGAGATTTCGATCCGCGACGCATTGGCGCGGAGCAAATCGCAAGGTTGCCGCAATGAATGGGACATAAACCGGCAAATCGAGAGACGAAACGGTGCAGGGATAACGACGACGAATGCGAGTGCTGTTGGTGGAGGACCAGCCGGACATGGTCGCGGCGTTGCGCGCGGCGCTCGCACGCCACGACATGCTGGTCGATCATGCGCCGGATCTGTTGGAAGCCGAGGCGATCGCCGCAGCGGGAAGCTACGACGCGATCGTGCTCGACCGGCAATTGCCGGACGGCGACGGACTGTCGCTGATTGCGAAATTGCGCGCGAGCGGCAATGCCGTACCGGTGCTGGTGCTGACCGCCCGCGGTGAGCTCGCGGACCGGGTCGCGGGTCTCGACAGCGGCGCGGACGATTATCTCGGCAAGCCGTTTGCGTTCGAGGAGCTGCTGGCTCGATTGCGGGCGCTGTTGCGCCGGCCGGCGGGCGTGCAGCAACACGCCGCGCGGATCGGGCGCTTGTCGTTCGACTTCACCCATCGCGAGGCCAGCGTGGACGGACGTCCCCTGGAACTGCCGCGTCGCGAACGGCTGGTGCTCGAGAGCCTGCTGCATCGAATGGGACGCATGGTGCAGCGTTCTGCGCTGATGGAGGCGGTCTACGGCCTTGACGACGACGTGCAGCCCAATGCGCTGGACAGCCATGTGTCGCGTCTGCGCCGCAGGCTCGCCGAGGCCGACGCCGGCGTCACCATCAATGGCGTGCGTGGCCTCGGCTATGTGCTGCGGGAAACACCGTGAGCGTATTGCGACCGCGATCCCTCACCTGGCGCCTGGTCGGCCGCCTCGCAGGCCTGCAAGCCGTCACGTTGACCCTTCTGATTCTCGTGATCGGCGCCGTCGCGATCGGGCTGCTGCGGGCGGGGCTGCTGATCGGCGAGTACGAAGGCAGCACGCTCGATACGCTGCGAGACGCTCTCACGCGCAATGAAGCGGGCCGCCTGATGTTGCGCGAAACGCCGGAACTGGCCGCCCTGCGTGCCGAGCATGCCGATCTGTGGTTCATCGTTCGCGACGCCGAGGGACAACAGCTGTCCGAGGGCATGGTGCCAACGCAATTGGCGCCGATCACCTCGGCCCTCGATCATGTGAGCGAAGCGCGGCTCAAATGGAACGCTGCGGAAACCGCGCGGCCTGCCGGGCTCGTCAAATGGGTCGATACGCCGGCTGGACGGCTCCAGATCCTGACCGGCACATACGGCGAGCTCTCGATGTGGCGAGCACTGGAGAGCACGCCCCTGCTATTCCTCAACATGATCCTGCCGATCGTCGTGCTGATGACGCTGGCGACGCTGGTCGCGACCCCGTTCGTGGTGCGCCGGGCCATGACGGGCCTTGCCCAGGTCGCAGCGCAAGCCGAACGCATCGACATCGACCAGCGCGGCGTGCAGTTGCCGCTCGATACGGTGCCGGTCGAGATCGTTCCGCTGGTCAAGGCCATCAATGCCGCGCTCGGTCGCCTCGACAAGGGCTACGAACGCCACCGGCGCTTCCTCGCCGCGGCCGCACACGAGCTGCGGACCCCGATCGCAATTCTTTCGGCACGGGTCGCCTCGCTGCAGGCCGGACTGGAGAAAACCCGTCTGCTCGAAGACGCCACCCGCCTCAGCGTGCTGGCCGGGCAGTTGCTCGACCTGCAACGGCTCGATCAGCAAACCGATACGTTCGTCGAAGTCGATCTCGTCGGCATCGCCCGGCAGGTCGTGCTCGATCTGGCGCCGCTCGCCTTCGCGGCGGGATATGAAATGTCCTTTGAACAGGAGGACGAGGCTGTCGTCGTTTCCGGCGACCACACCTCGCTGGAACGTGCCCTCACCAACCTCGTGCAGAACGCCATCGACCACGGACAGCGGCGCGGCACGATCCTGGTTCGGGTGACGACAGCCGGCCGGATCGAGGTCCACGACGACGGCAACGGCATTCCGCCCGACGAGCGCGAGCAAATCTTCGAGCCGTTCCGCCGGCTGCATCCGGGCGGGCGCGGCGCCGGCCTCGGCCTCGATCTGGTACAGACCATCATGCGGCTGCACGGCGGCCGGATCGAGGTCGATCGGGCGCCGTCCGGCGGCGCCTGCATGCGAATGGTGTTTGCGACGGTTCAGCCGTCCTGCTGATCGCGCGGATGCGGCCACGGCGAGCGCCGCGAAACGAGAGTCCGCACCGATGGTATCGGAACGGCACTCTCGTTGGTTGTTTTGGCGCGTTTTCCTTGTCCAGGTCGTTCGGAAGCCTAGCCCGCCTTGCGCAGCCTCAGGGATTCGTAGAACGCGGTCTCGAAATTGATGTAGCCGATAAAGGACGTCGGATCGCCAAACGGCAGGATCTGCGTCGCCCAGTATCCGCCAAAACCGTTCTGCCGATCGATCCAGTAGAACAAATTGGCGAGCCCGGCCCAGCCGAGCGCGCCGGCGGGGCGGCCGGTCGGAGCCTGCTCGTCATTGATCATGAAGCTCAACGCCCAGGACTTCGACTGACCGGGGAAGAACTCGGCGTCGTTGGCAAGTGACGTGATCACGCCGGTGATCGCGGTGACCCTGTTGTTGCCGAGATGGTTCTTCTCCGCCATCCGCACGGTCTCCGCCTTGAGGACACGCCCGTGCTCGCCGGCGCCGTCGTTCAGCCACATCCGGATGAAGCGCATGTAGTCGCCGATGGTCCCGTAAAGCCCGTGGCCGCCCATGTGGATTTCGGGCTTGGCCGGCAATTCGAAATCCATCGGCGTGAGCGAACCGTCGGCGTTGCGGGCGTGGATGCCGGCAAGCTTGCGGCGCATCGCATCGGTGAGCTCGAACGTCGTGTCCATGATCCCGAGCGGCTCGAAGATCCGTGTCTTGAAGAGTTCCCCGAGCCGCCTGCCGGTGATGGCCTCGACGATCTGGCCGCACCAATCCATGTTGGTGCCGTATTCCCAGCGCTCGCCCGGATCGAACAGCAGCGGCGTCATCAGCGAAGCCTTGGACGCCGTGATGACGCTGGGCTGCCCCTTCTCCTGCGCCAGCCGGTTATAGGTGTGATTGATGAAGTCGTAGCTCAGACCCGCGCTGTGGACCATCAGCATGCGGGTGGTGATGTCGCGTTTCGGTGGACGCAGCCGTGGCTCGCCCTTGTCGTCAAAGCCTTCGATCACCTGGAGCTTGCCGATGTCGGGCGCGTAGGTCCTGGCGGGCGCGTCGAGATCGAGCTTGCCTTCCTCGACGAGCTGAAGGACGGCCGTCCCGGTGATCGCCTTGGTGGTCGAGAAGATTGCGAACACGCTATCGGCCGTCATGTCGGCGGGCTGGTCGAGGCGGCGCTTGCCGGCAGCACCTTCATAGATGTTGCGATGGCGGTCAGTCACCATCGCCACGACGCCGGGAACGCGCGGGCTTGAAGTCACGACGCCGTCAAGGATTGCATCGGCGGCTGCACTGAAATTCGTGCTCATTGTCTTCCTCCACATTTTGTAATGTTGACCTGCGTAGCCCGGATGAAGCGAAGCGAAATCCGGGATCGTGATTTCGGGCGTTCCCGGATTGCGCTTCGCTCCATCCGGGCTACGAAATCAGCCCTACTGCGTGGCGAAGCCGCGATAGCCGCTGGCGGCGACCTCGTCGCATTTCTGGCGGTAGGTGCCGACACCGCCGCAATAGGACAGCACCCGGCGCGGCTTGCCCTCGACATTCGAGCCCAGGTACCAGGAGTTGGTCTTGGCGATCAGTGTTGCGTTGGCGGTCTCGTCGTGATGCGCCACCCACTGATCCTCGGTATCCCTGGTCGGCTCGATGACGTTCAGGTTCTTGCCACGCAAATATCCGATGCAATCGGCAATCCACTCCACTTGCTGCTGCAGGCATGTGGTCATGTTGCAGAGTGCGGCCGAGGGCGCGAGCGGCACCGCAGTGGTGAACAGGTTCGGGTAGCCATGGACCTGCAGGCCCATCGTGGTGCGGATATCCCTGCCCCAATCGTCCTTCAGCGATCGCCCGTCGCGGCCGCGGATGTCGATGCGCGTCAACGCCCCCGTTCCGGCGTCGAAGCCGGTCGCCAGGATGATGACGTCGAACTCATGCACCGTGCCGTCGGCGGTCTGGATGCCCTCGGGCGTGATGCGGGCGATCGGATTGTTCTTGACGCTGACGATCTCGACATTGGGCCGGTGGAAGGCCTCGAGGAAATTGCTCTCCAGCGGCACCCGGTGCGTGCCAAAACCATAATCGGCGGGAATCAGCAGTTCGCACAGCTTGGGGTCCTTGATCCGCTCGCGCATCTTCTCGCGCACGAATTCGGTGATCTCAGCGTTGACGGCTTCGTCGAAGAACAGTTCGGCGAAGGACGAGACCCACAGCTTCAGGGATCCGTCGTTCCAGCAATCCTCGATCACCTGGCGGCGCTGCTGTGGCGTCAGGTCGGCCCAGGCATGCTCGAAGTCGAATTCGAAGCCGGTGAACGTCTTGGGCAGCCGCTCGGTGAGGAACTTGAACTTCGACTTGTAGGCCTCGGCATCCGACGCATCCCATTTCGGGTTCTTCATCGGGATGATGTATTGCGGGGTGCGGATGAACACCTTGAGGTGGCCGACCTCACCGGCGATCGACTGGATCACCTGGATTCCGGTCGCGCCGTTGCCGACCACGCCGACGCGTTTGCCGGCGAGCTCGATCGGCCCCTTGGGCCAGCGCGCGGTGTGGAACAGCTTGCCGTTGAACGTCTCCTGTCCCGGGAAGGACACGTGCGGGGCCGAGAGCATGCCGCAGCAGGTGACGAGGAACTGGGTATCGATCACGTCGCCCTGATCGGTCGCGACCAGCCAGCGTTGCGTCGCCTCATTGAAATGCGCGCTCTTCACCGTGGTGCCGAACTTGATGTCCTTCCTGAGGTCGAGGCGGTCGGCGACGTAGTTCAGCCAGCGCTCGATTTCCGGCTGACCCGGGAATCGTTCGCTCCAGCTCCAGCCTTTGTAGAGCTCCTCGGAGAACAGGTACTGATAGGTGTGGCCTTCGGAATCGAAGCGTGCCCCGGGATAGCGGTTCCAGTACCAGGTGCCGCCGACGCTGGACCCGGCATCGATCGCCTTCACACTCAGCCCCTGCTCGCGCAGGCGGAACAATTGATAGAGACCGGCGACGCCGGCGCCGACGACCACGGCGTCGAGCTTGGTCGTTGCATGCGCACCATTGCTTCCATTCGATCTCGTGACGGTCTCCGTCATGGTTTCCTCCTGTATCCTGCTTCACACACGCTCCAATCGCCGGCGTCGCCGGGTGATGGTGCATTGCGTCAATTTGGTCTCGGCCGCTGTCGCCGAAACGCAGAGCAGGCTACGGGCCGCTCGACCGAACGGCTTGGATGAAACCAACAATCTCTGGAACGCTGCCGTTCAATTGCCCGACTGGCCATTGGTCTCCTTGGCAAACGGCGAAAGCGGCCTATTCTGCGCTCCGCCATCCGGCCAAGAACAAGCGGTCAACCGCGCCACCAATCCTAGGGAGGAGGCTCGCGCGATGGGCCAGTTGATCACGGTCGAGGAGCTGCCGCGCTACGCTCCCGGCGAGCTGAAGCTGGATAGCGCCTCGGTCGGGAGGAACGATTTCCGGCTGCGCATCTTCCGCTATGCGCCGTCCGACATCTGGGTCCCGCCATCGGAGAACTTCCTCCTCGTGCTCTATCGCGACGGCACGACGTCGATGAACCGCCGTGTCACCGGCGCATGGAAGCAGGATCACGTCGGTCGCGGCGTCACGTCGCTCATGACGCGCGCAGAGCCGTCAAGCTGGCACTGGAAGAATGACATCGAGGTCAGCCATTTCTACATCTCCCCTGCCCTCATGACGAAGACCGCGAGCGATGCCTTCGACCGCGACGCCGAAACGATCGAGATTCACGACCTGCTCAAGGTCGAAGACCCGATGCTGACCTGGATCAACGATCAAATGGTCCAGGAAGTTGCCGCGGGCGGTCCCGGTGGCCGGCTCTGCTATGATGCGCTGGCGCTGCAGGCGAGCGTGCACATCCTGCGGAAATATGCGGCGATCGAGTTCAAGATGCCCTGCGCGCAAGGACGCTTTCGCCCGGCGCATGCCCGGCTGATCGAAGACTATATCGAGCAGAACATCTTCCGGAACATCACGCTGGAGGAGCTCGCGAACATCTGCAATTGCACGCCGGTCCAGTTCGCCCGCAAATTCCGCGTGCATTACGGCATGCGGCCGCACGCCTATGTCCTGCGGCGCAAGGTCGAGCATGCGTGCCAGCATCTGCGCAAGGACCGCGTCGCGCTGAAGGAGATCGCGTTGCTCGCCGGTTTCGCCGATCAAAGCCACCTCAATCGCGTCTTCCGGCAGCACATGAACGTCACGCCGGCGGAATATCGCCGGCAGGTCTGCGAGCACACCGTCCAGGCGTGAGACTGGGCCAGCGACGGCCTCACACCGGCGGCGGATTGAGGCGCGCAAAACCTTCCTGGATTCGGTAGGGGTAGTACGGATAGGCCGGCATCACCGCGCTCGCGCGGTCGAGACGCGCGATCTGGTGCGCCGAGAGCGACCATCCGACTGCGCCGAGATTGTCGCGAAGCTGTGCCTCATCGCGCGCGCCCATGATCACCGACGATACGCTCGGCCGCGTCAGCAGCCAGGCAATCGCAACCTGCGGCACGCTGCGGCCGGTCTCGGCAGCCACAGCGTCCAGCGCATCGACGATGGCATAGAGCTTCTCGTCGTCGACCGGCGGCCCGAACTGCGCGGTCTCGTGCAGGCGGCTGTTGGTCGGCAACGGCTGGCCGCGCCTGATCTTGCCGGTGAGGCGGCCCCAGCCGAGAGGGCTCCAGACCAGCGCGCCGACGCCCTGGTCGAGCGCGAGCGGCATCAGCTCGGATTCATAGTCGCGGCCGACCAGCGAATAATAGACCTGGTGCGCCACATAGCGCGGCCAGCCGTGCCGCTCTGCGACACCGAGCGATTTCATCAGATGCCAGCCGGAAAAATTCGAGGCGCCGACATAGCGCAGCTTGCCGGCACGCACGAGCGCGTCGAGCGCCGACAGCACCTCGTCGACCGGCGTGAAGGCATCGAAGGCATGAAGCTGCAGGAGATCGATATAGTCGGTGCCGAGCCGCTGCAGCGCAGCGTCGACCGCGGCGACGAGACGGTATCGCGACGTGCCGGCATCGAGCGGACTGTCGCCCATCGGCAGGCCGGTCTTGGTCGAGATCAACACCTGGTCGCGGCGGCCCTTGATCGCGGCGCCGAGGATCTCCTCCGACGCGCCGTTCGAATAGACGTCGGCGGTGTCGAACAAATTGACGCCGGCCTCGAGGCAGATGTCGATCAGCCGTCGCGCCTCGCTGGCGCCGCTGCGGCCCCAGGCCGAAAACAGCGGTCCCTGTCCACCGAACGTGCCGGTGCCGAAACTGAGCACGGGGACTTTCAGGCCGGATGCACCGAGATTGCGGTATTCCATGGTCATGCTCCCTTGATCCGATTCATTCCGCCGGGCACTGCGCGGCGAGCGCGATCGGCCGATCGAGCCGCAGGCTCCACAGCGCAAGCACCAGGCCGATTGCAGTGATGACGGCGGCCACCAGCGGCAGCGCGCCGAGGCCAAGGCCGCGATCGATGGTGACGCCGCCGGCCCAGGCGCCGAGCGCGTTGCCGAGATTGAAGGCCGCGATGTTCAGGCTGGAGGCCAGCGTCCGTCCTTCGACGCCGGCGGCTTCGAGCACGCGGAGCTGCAGCGGCGCGACGGTCGCGAACGCGGCGATGCCGAGAACGAACAGCAGCACGACCGCCAATGCCTTGATCGAGACGACCGCCGTCAGCGTGACGAGCACGGCGGCGAGGCCACCGAGCGACACCAGCAGCGCGCGGGCAAGTCCCTTGTCGGCGAGCCGTCCGCCCGCGACGTTGCCGATCGCAAGGCCGGCACCGAACACCAGCAGGATCGGCGACACCGCGGCGTCGGAGAAGCCGGTGAGCCGCGTCAGGATCGGCTGCACATAGGTGAAGACCGCGAACAGCCCGCCGAAGCCGAACACCGTCATGGCAAGTCCGAGCAGGACCTGCGGGCGGCCGAGCACGGCGAGCTCCTCGCGCAGCGGCGCGGGCTTGTCGTTGGCGCCGACATGGCCGGGGACCAGCACCGCCAGCACGATGAACGCGATCACGCCGATCGCCGCCACCGCCCAGAACGCCGCGCGCCAGCCGAGCATCAGGCCGAACCAGGCGCCGAAGGGCACGCCGAGCAGGGTCGCGAGGGTGAGCCCGATAAACATCGTGGCGATTGCCGAGGCGCGCTTGTCTTCCGGGACGAGGCTTGTCGCCACCACCGATCCGACGCCGAAGAAGGTGCCGTGCGCCAGCGAGGTGAGAATGCGCGCCGCCATCAAGAGCCCGTAGCTCGGCGCCAGCGCACACGCCGCATTGCCGAGCGTGAAGATCGCCATCAGCGCCAGCAAGACCGCCTTGCGCGGCATCCGCCGCGTTGCCAGCGTCAGGATCGGCGCGCCGACGAACACGCCGAGCGCATAGCCGGAGATCAGCAGGCCAGCCGCGGATACCGATACCTGCATGTCGGCGGCGACCTGCAGCAGCAGTCCCATGATGAGGAATTCGGTGGTGCCGATGCCAAAGGCACCGGCGGTCAAGGCAAGGACTGCAGCAGGCATGTGTCGCTCCGGACAAAAGGATTCCGCAAAGCGAGATAGCGGTCCGGGCCGGGAAGGATTAGAATGGCCGCAATCCAATCATTTGTGACTTGAATTCAAGATGGCCCGCACAGACACCAACCGCTCCGGCGAGATGGACGTATTCGTCCGCGTCGTCGATCTCGGCGGCTTCACGGCTGCCGCGAACAGCCTGCGCCAGACGCCGTCCGGCGTCAGCAAGCTGGTCTCGCGGCTCGAGACGCGGCTCGGCACGCGGCTGGTCAACCGCACCACGCGCAAGCTGCAGCTCACCGAGGAAGGCCAGGCCTTCTACCAGCGCGCCCAGCGCATCCTCGCCGATATCGACGAGGCCGAACGCGAGGCCGCCTCATGCGTGCCGCGCGGCCATCTCACCGTGAACAGCAACATCCCGTTCGGCATGCTGCATGTGATGCCGCTGCTGCCGCGCTTCATGCGCGAACATCCCGACATCACGCTCGACATCGTGCTGACCGACACGCTGGTCGATCTGATGCAGGAGCGCGCCGACGTCGCGATCCGCGCCGGGCCGCTCGGCGCCTCACGGCTGATCGCGCGCAAGCTCGGCACCAGCCGCATGGCGGTGGTCGCCGCGCCGTCCTACCTCTCCCGCTTCGGCACACCGAAGACGCCGGCCGACCTCGCCGCCCATCGCGGCATCGGCTGGACCTTTCCGCGCAGCATTCGCGGCTGGCCGTTCCGCCGCGCTGAACGGATCGAGGAAGCGCTGCCGCCGCCGGTCGCCCGCGTCAGCGACGGCGAAGCCGCGCGTCAGCTCACGCTCGGCGGGATCGGACTGGGCCGGCTGGCGCTGTTCCACATCGGCCCCGACATCGAGGCCGGGCGTCTGGTGCCGGTGCTGCAAAACCTCAATCCCGGCGACCGCGAGGACATCCATGCGGTCTATGTCGGCCATGCCGGCCCGCTGCCGGCGCGGGTCCGCGCTTTCATCGATTTTCTCGCACAGCACATCCGCATCGGCGATCCCTCGCTGCGGCGCGGCGCTGATGGAAGATGGAAAGTCGTGGGCGACAAGTGAGCATGCGATGACGCACGAGCCCCCGGCCTTCCAGTCCGTCACCGAAACGATCCGCATCGCTACCGAGCCAAAGCATGTGTGGGACGCGATCATGGACCCCAATGCGGGCGTGAGATGGCGCAATGCGCATTTCAGGACCGATTGGCGGATCGGCGCGCCGATCGAGATCGAGGCGGAGATCGGCGCAAGGCGCTATCGCGACAAGGGCCGCGTCCTCCATGTCGAGCCGCCGATGCGGCTCGCATACTCCTATTGGTCGCAGGTCTCCGGCCTGCCGGATGTTCCGCAATCCTATGCGACGATCACGATGACGCTCGTGCCTGACGGCGGCGAAACGGTGCTGACCGTCACCCAGCAGGTGCCGCCTTCGCCGATCCGCCGCGGAAGCGGCTGGGAAATCGGGCCCGACTCAGGCGCCAAACACGTTGCCTTCTACTGGCGCATGACGCTGCCGCGCCTGAAGCACGCGGTCGAGCAAGGACGCGCCCCGCAGTAGCGCGCCTAGGCCCGCTTCAGCAGGAAGAGCTGCGTGACATAGGGGAACACCACTTCGTCGGCGTCGCCGAGACCGGCCTCACGCAGGATGCTGCCGGTCTTGTCGCGCAGGATCGCCTTCTCCGCATCGGGGAGATTGGCGACATAGCTCGTCGATGCGATGCGCTCGAAGACATCCTGTCGCCTCATCCGGTGCGGATGATCCTGCACGATTTCCCTCTCGAGCACGAAGCGCGGGTCCTTCAGGATCCAGCGCCAGCGTCCGGTCCGTTGCCGGGGCGTGTCGCCCGCATAGCCCTCGATCATGACGGACAACGCCTCGACCCACGGCGTGCGGTCATCCCGGTTGTTCCAGACCAGCGCAAGCGTCCCGCCGGGATGCAGCAGCCGCGCGATCTCGGCGACCGACGCCTCGTTGTCGAACCAGTGAAACGCCTGGGCGCAGGTGACGAGGTCGACGCTGCCGGTTTCGAGGTTGATCGCATCGGCGCGCGCGTTGATGACCTCCACCCCGGCTTCCCTGGCCAGCCTGGCCGACATCTCGGCGACGGGCTCGACCGCGACGAGGTGCGCTGTCGCGGGCAAATGCTGCAGCAGCAGGCGGGTGAACTTGCCGGTTCCGGCACCGAGGTCGACGACACAGCGCGCGGCCGCAAGCGGCAGCGCGGCGACGATCTCCGCAGGGTAGCTCGGTCGGCCCGCCTCGTAGGCGGCGACCGCGACACGATAGTTCTCGGCAGTGGGGTTCAGTGTCATTGTTGCTTCTCCTGCGTGCCAACCGTCCGCGGTGCGATCCGCGGAACGGTATAGAGCAGCGCCTGCACAGGACTGGAAGAGCGCGTCGATTCAAAATCCGCTGAAGACCTCTCACCTTTGCGTCAGCGCGCAGCTCCGCTACCCCCTGTTGAAGGTGCACGCATTTTGAATGATTGGCTTCGGCGGGTTTCGCATGGCAACCTTTACGCGCTTGTGTTGCGTCAACGGCGCAGTTCCAGGTTGCAAGTTGCGGTTGGCTGAACGACAGTTCGCGATGGCGGACGCGGTCTGTCGCGCTTGTGCGGGACAAGCCCGATCCCGCCCCGCACCGGAGCGACCATGCAGCGATCCAGGGCAGTCTTCATCACGGCGACCGTCTACGCCTTGATCGGCCTCGTCCTCGCCGGCGGCGGCATTTGGCTCGCCGCATTGGGTGGATCCATCTTCTACATTGTCCTCGGCGTCGGCGTTCTCGCCACGGCTATGCTGCTGCTGGCGCAACGCCATCAGGCGTTATGGCTGTTTGCGATCGTGCTGCTCGGCACGCTGGCGTGGGCCGTCTATGAGGTGCGGTTCGACTGGTGGCCGCTCGCGGCGCGTGGCGACGTCGTCTTCCCCATGGCGCTTTGGTTGCTCACGCCGGTGATCGTTCGCGCCCTGACACGAAGCGGCCCGGTGCCTTACATGCGCGCGACGGCGCCGCTCTGGATCGGCGTCATCGCTGCTGCGGCGGTGCTCATCGCCGGGCTGCTGTCCAGCTATCACGACATCAACGGCACGATTGCCGAGTCCGGCTCTGCCGCGCCGCAAAGCGAAGCCGACCCGCAGCCGGACGGCGACTGGCGCGCCTATGGACGCACGCAATTCGGACAGCGCTATTCGCCGCTGAAGCAGATCACGCCTGACAATGTCGGCAACCTCAAGGTCGCCTGGACCTTCCGCACCGGCGACGTGGCGACGCCGGAGGATTCCGGCGAGACGACCTTCGAGGTCACCCCGATCAAGGTGCGCGATACGCTCTATCTCTGCTCGCAGCACCAGGTGCTGTTCGCGCTCGACGCCAAGACCGGCACGGAGCGCTGGCGCTACGACCCCAAGCTCGTGCACAACAAGACGTTCCAGCACATGACCTGCCGCGGGGTCTCCTATCATGAAACCGCGCAGGGCGCCGTCGACAGCAGCGGCAATCCAGCGCCGGCCGAATGCCCGCGGCGGATCTTCCTGCCCGTCAATGACGGCCGCATGATCGCGCTCGATGCCGACAGCGGCAAGCTCTGCGAGGGTTTCGCCGATCACGGCATCCTCGACCTGCAGGAGGGGATGGGAATCAAGACCGCCGGCTTCTTCGAGCCGACGTCGCCGCCGGTCGTCAGCGACAAGATCCTGGTCGTGGCCGCCGCGGTGATCGACAATTATGCGGTCGAGGTGCCGTCGGGCGTGATCCGCGGCTTCGATGTCTACACCGGCAAACTGGTCTGGGCCTGGGATTCCGGCGCGGCGGACGAGAACGCATTGCCGTCGCCGACGCGGCACTACACCAACGGGTCGCCGAATTCCTGGATCACGGCCTCGTTCGATCCGAAATTGAATCTGGTCTACATCCCGACCGGCAACAACGGACCGGACATCTGGGGCGGCAATCGCGATGCGCTGGTCGAGCGCTATTCCAGCGCCATCGTCGCGCTTGATGTCAACACCGGCAAGCGCGCCTGGTCGTACCAGACCGTGCATCACGATCTCTGGGACATGGACGTTCCCTCGCAACCGAGCCTGGTCGATGTGACGACGGCCAAGGGCGTCGTTCCCGCGCTGATCCAGCCGACCAAGGTGGGCAACATCTTCGTGCTCGACCGCAGGACCGGCGAGCTGATCGTGCCGGCGCCGGAGCGCGCGGTGCCGCAAGGGCCGGCGCCCGGCGACCGCTCGGCACCGACCCAGCCGTTCTCCGAACTGACCTTCCGCCCGGAGGCGAAGCTGACCGGCGCCGACATGTGGGGCGGCACGATCTTCGACCAGCTACTGTGCCGGATCATGTTCCACCGCTTGCGCTACGAAGGCACCTTCACGCCGCCGTCGTTGCAGGGCACGCTGGTCTTTCCGGGCAATCTCGGCATGTTCGAATGGGGCGGCATCGCGGTCGATCCGGTCAGGCAGATCGCGATCGCCAATCCGATGTCGCTGCCGTTCGCCTCAAGACTCATTCCGCGCGGCCCGCAGAATCCTCCGGCGCCGACCGCCGAGAAGCCGGTCGGCAGCGAGGTCGGGGTGCAGCCGATGTATGGCACGCCGTTCGGGGTGGGTATCTCGAGCTTCCTCTCGCCCTTCTCCGTGCCGTGCTACCGGCCGCCATGGGGCTCGATGGCCGCAATCGACCTGAAGACGATGAAGATCGTCTGGCAACATCCCAACGGCACGATCCGGGACACCACGCCGCTGCCGCTTCCATTCAGGATGGGCGTGCCGATGCTGGGCGGTCCGATCACCACCGCCGCCGGCGTTGCGTTCTACACCGGGACCTATGAGTACACGATCCGGGCCTACGATGTGCGCAACGGCAAGGTGCTCTGGGAGGATCGCCTGCCGGCCGGCGCCCAATCGACGCCGATGAGCTACGAGGCTGGCGGCAAGCAATACGTCGTCACCGCGGCCGGCGGCCACGGCTCGTTCGGCACCAAGCGCGGCGACTACGTCATCGCCTACGCATTGAAGGATTGAGCCGCTTCATCGGGGCCGTCATTTTCCTTCTCCTTCCCCCTGAAAGGGGAAAGGTCGGGATGGGGGTCAGCCGCAGGCGATGCTCTCTACGGAGGGAGCGGATCCCCACCCACTTTGCTCTGGTGAGCAAAGCGACCTCCCCTTTCCAAGGGGAGGTGGAACTGGCCCAGCAGGATAGCGTCCAGACGGGTTGGCAAATCCGGCCAAAGCCGCTAAAGGTCCGCCCCCTTTCACAGACAATCCGAGCATGACATGTCGAGCGCCCCGCCCGCCGTCTCGATTGGCGTCGATTTTGGCACCAGCAACACCGTGGTCGCGCTGTCCGACGGCGACGGCCGCGTCGAGGCTGTTCGCTTCGACCATGGCGGCCGCACGCATAGCGTCTATGTGTCCGCGCTGTGCTTCTGGGAGGAACGGCCGGGCGCCGGCCTGCATCCGCGCGCCGAGGGCGGCCCGTGGGCGATCGAGCAGTTCCTCGAGGGACGCACGATCCATCGCTTCATCCAGTCGTTCAAGACGTTCGCGGCAAGCTCGGCCTTCAACACCACCCAGATCTTTCGGCAACGCTACAAGTTCGAGGACCTGCTCGCGGCGTTCCTGCGCACGCTGACGCGCCATGCTGGCGACGGATTCGATCTCGGCGCGCCGACCATCATGGTCGGCCGGCCGGTGCGCTTTGCCGGCGGCAATCCCAATGACGAGCTCGCGATGCAGCGCTACCGGGCCGCGTTCGAGCGGCTCGGCGCCGGCCATGCGCGCTATGTCTACGAGCCGGTGGGGGCGGCGTTCTCCTTCGCGCGCACACTCGACCACGACGCCACGGTGCTGGTCGCCGATTTCGGCGGCGGCACCAGCGACTTCTCCGTGATGCGGTTCTCGCGCAAGGGCGGCGTGTTGCGCGCCGAGCCGCTGGGACATGCCGGCATCGGCATCGCCGGCGACACCTTCGACTACCGGATCGTCGACCATATCGTCTCGCCGCGGCTCGGCAAGGGCACCAGCTACCGCTCGTTCGACAAGGTGCTGCCGATCCCCAATCACTATTATTCGAGCCTCGCCCGCTGGCATCAGCTGGCGATGATGCGGGGCAATGGCGATTTGCGCGAGTTGCAGCAGCTCGCGCGCACCGCGCTCGATCCGGCGCCGCTGCACGATTTCATCACCATCGTCGACCACGATCTCGGCTTCGCGCTTTATCGCGCCGTGTCCGACACCAAGGTCGCGCTGTCGAGTCGCGACCGCGTCGAGTTCCGCTTCGCCCGCGAAGGCATCGATATCGGCGCGACCGTGACGCGTGACGATTTCGAATCCTGGATCGCCGACGACATCGAACGGCTGGGGGCGACGGTCGATGAGGCGCTGGCGAAGTCCGGCATCACCGCGCGCGACGTCGAGAAGGTGTTCCTGACCGGCGGCACATCGTTCGTGCCAGCCGTGCAGCGGCTGTTCGCCGAGCGCTTCGGCGCGGCGCGGCTGACCTCGGCGGATCAATTCGAATCGATCGCCTACGGCCTCGCCTTGATCGGCCATACGCCGGATCCCGACCGCTGGACCTTCGCCGAAGCCGCGTGACAATACGCTTCGCGCCTTGATCCTGCCTTCACAGGCGACTACATCAGTTCAATCATCAATCCGACAGGATGCCGACGACCATGGATTTCACCCTGACAGCAACGCCCATCAGCCTTGCCCTCGGGGATATCCATGCCTGCATCGATCGCGCTCTCTCATCTGACCCTGTCCGCGCCTGACGGCCGGGTTCTCCTTTCCAACATCGATCTGAATTTCGGACCCGAACGCACCGGCCTTGTCGGCAGGAACGGCGTCGGCAAGACGACGCTGCTCGGCCTGATCGCGAGGGTGCGCGCGCCGCAATCCGGCACCATCTCGGTTCAGGGACGCGTCGCGATGCTGCATCAGACGGTTCAACTGAAGCCGGATGAACGCGTCGTCGACCTGTTCGGCGCGCGCCGCGCACTGGTCGCGCTGCGTCGTGCCGAACAGGGCCTTGCGAGCACGGGGGAGATCGCCGACCTCGACTGGACGCTCGACACGCGCATCGCGACCGCGCTCGAGCGCGTCGGACTGAGCGATGCGCTCGACGCGCCGCTGGCGACGCTGTCCGGCGGACAGGCCACCCGGGCGCGCCTCGCGGCCCTGACCTTCGCGCAGCCCGACTTTCTGCTGCTGGATGAGCCCACCAACAATCTCGACCGTGCGGGACGCAAGGCGGTGATCGACCTGCTCGCCGACTGGCGACACGGCGCCATCGTCGTCAGCCACGACCGCGAATTGCTGGAGACCATGGACGCGATCATCGAACTGACCTCGCTGCAAGCCAGGCGCTACGGCGGCAATTGGAGCGCGTACGGCGCGCGCAAGGCCATCGAGCTGTCGGCAGCACGGCACAATCTGGCGGATGCCGAAAAGCGCGTCGCCGAGATCGACCGCAACGCAAGAGAAGCCAACGAGCGGAAGGCGCGCAAGGACGGCGCAGGCGCAAGGAAGCGCGCCAAGGGTGATCTGCCGCGCATCGCTGCCGGGCTGCGTAAGGACCGCAGCGAAGACAGCGGCGGCGAGAATGCCCGTCTCGCCGAACGGCGGCGGACGCAAGCGCTCGAACTTGCCAGCGCGGCGCGGCAGCGCGTCGAGGTGCTGCAACCGTTCTCGGTGCAGCTGCCCTCGACGCATCTGCCGGCGAGCAGGATCGTGCTGCGGATCGACGCGGCCGATGTCGGCTACAGCACGGATGCGCCGATCCTGCGTGACGTCACCTTCTCGATGTCAGGTCCGGAGCGCGTCGCGATCACTGGCCCCAACGGCGCCGGCAAGACGACGCTGCTCAAGCTCGTCAGCGGCGAATTGACCGCGGCGCGCGGCACCGTCGAGGTGATGACCCGGTTCGCGATGTTCGATCAGGCAGTCAGCCTGCTCGATGCGTCGGCCTCGATCCTGGAGAATTTCCGGCGCATCAATCCGGATGCCGGCGAGAACGCCTGCCGCGCGGCGCTGGCGCGATTCATGTTCCGCGCCGATGCCGCGCTGCAGCCCGTCGCGAGCCTCTCCGGCGGCCAGTTGCTTCGCGCCGGTCTCGCCTGTGTGCTGGGCGGCGTGAGGCCTCCGCCTTTCCTGATCCTCGATGAGCCGACCAATCACCTGGATATCGAATCCATGGAAGCGGTCGAGGCCGGCTTGCGCGCCTATGACGGCGCGCTGCTGGTCGTCAGCCACGACGAGGCCTTCCTCGAGGCCATCGCGATCACGCGCAGACTGATTCTCGCGTCGTGGAGGTGACGCGGAGAGCGAGAAATTGCCGTTACGCAATCAATGCTCGAACGACGAAGATTAGTCAGGAATTGAACAGCCGAGCACGCGTCGCCTTGGGGTAGGTCGTAAGGCGCGGTGCCCGGCTGTCAGGCCGCGCGACGGTGCGGCCATTCCGCCAGCCTCGCTTGTCCCCAAGCGCGAGGCCGTCGGAGCTGAATCTGGTCTGTTGCTAAATCCGCGCCGTCGAATGGAGCGCGTTTCTCCAAAGGGCAAATGCGACGAAGCCAGCCAGCAACAAAAAGCCGCCACCGGCCGCGATCAGGACATGCGCGAGCGTCATCTTGGAACATCCCAATTGAAAGGCTTCATGCGGAGCGATATGCGCCGCAACCTGGCAATCAAAAGCACTTCAAAATTGATTTGCCCCGCCGGCCGCCGCCGGACAGCCCGAAAGGTGGCTGGCACTGCGCTCTGCCCACCCTTCGATTTCAGAGCGGTCGTCCAGCCACTCGGCTGTTGCCGCTCATCGTGCGGTTCGTCACACCGCTCAATGGCCACGAGGATAATCGATAAAACTTTATCGACAATCGAAACGAAAAATTAAGGTTACCGAGGCGACCCGAAGGCCGGCTCCCACCAAAATATCGAAAACAACCCCATGCAAAGGAGCCGGCGGCCGCCGCTCCGGCCCGCGCGGCGGTCAATTGGAGCAACATCCTCCGGACGAAAGTTCGCAGGGCATGTCACGTTTCGACGCGCTGCCTTGTCTTGGCTTCGGCAATGGCAGCAGCAGAGGACACCATGCACACACTCGGAACCGGAGGCGGTCGTACCCTGATCGCAATCGTCTATCATAGCGCCTACGGCCATACCCGGCGTCAAGCGGAGGCCGTCAGGTCCGGCGTCCAGGATATCGATGGCGCGGAGGCGCTTCTGGTGCCTGTCGAGCACGTGGAACAGAACTGGGATCGGCTGATGGATGCGGAAGCGCTGATCTTCGGCACGCCCACCTACATGGGCGCCGCCTCCGCGGCCTTCAAAGCCTTTCAGGAAGCAACGTCGCGGGCGGTGATGGCCAAGGGCTACCGCTGGAAGGACAAGCTCGCGGCCGGCTTCACCAATTCGGGGGCACACGCCGGCGACAAGCTGTCCACATTGGTCCAGCTTGCGTTGTTCGCCGCCCAGCATGGCATGCACTGGGTCAATCTCGATCTGCCTCCGGGAAACAACTCCGCATCGGGATCGGAAGCCGATCCGAACAGGCTGGGGTTCTGGCTCGGAGCCGGGGCGCAGTCGAACACCGACGAGGGTGTGGACACCGCCCCGCCCGAATCCGATCTCGCGACCGCCCGCCACCTGGGACAGCGGGTGGCGAAGACGGCGCTGCAGTTTGTGCGCGGCCGTGACGCGGCTTCAGCGGCCGTTCGGGCTGCGTCATGACCGACGCGGCTGAAGACGCATCGGCGGCCGAGATCTTCGCCGAGCTGCGTCCGCGCCTGATCCGGCTGGCCTATCGGATGCTGGGCTCGGTCGCCGACGCAGAGGATGTCGTGCACAGCGCCTGGGTGCGCTGGCTCGGCGCCGATCGCGATCAGATGCGCGATCCCAAGGCAGTCTTGCACACCATCGTCACCCGATTATCCCTCAACGAATTGAAATCCGCGCGGCGCCGGCGTGCCGCCTATGTCGGACCGTGGCTTCCCGAACCGTTCTTCGACCCCGAAGCAGAGGAAGCGGCGGACGATCTGATCCTGCCGTTGATGATTGCGCTGGAACGCCTGTCGCCATTGGAGCGGGCAGCCTTTCTGCTGCATGACGTGTTCGGCTTGGGGTTCGATGCCGTATCGGAGACGATCGGGCGTGAGGCTGCGACCTGCCGCAAGCTCGCCAGCCGCGCACGCGCGCATATCCACGCTGCCAGGCCGAGGTTTGTCGTCAGCAATGAAGAAGGCCTGCGGCTCGCAAATGCCTTCTTCACGGCAACCCGGACAGGCGACCTCGCCACGCTGCGCGCGATGCTCGCCGAAGATGTCGTGGTCTATGCGGATGGTGGCGGCCGGGTTCCTGCACCTATCCGACCTCTGCTCGGGCTTGAAGCAACCATGGAGCGCTTCGCCGCGCTTGCCCGGCTCTTCGCCGTGCAGCCCTCGCGATTGATCCGCTACGCGACCATCAACGGATTGCCGGGCTTCATCACCATCGAGGACGACCTCGTTCAAACGACAGCCTTGCATATCGAAGAACAAAAGGTCGTTGCGATCTATGTGACCCGCAATCCGGACAAGCTGCAAAACGTCCCTAATATGACGGGGCGGCGAAACTGATCGCACCCCTCGAAGCACCCGCGCGCTGGGTCATTGGCTGACAATCGCGCGCCGCGGACCGGGTCGCGACGACCGGCCGCGTCCTCCTGGTCCGGCGCAGCCGGATGCTTTGGCGGGGTCGGATCGATTGGTTAGATGGCGGAGAGGGAGGGATTCGAACCCCCGATAGGCTTGCACCTATGCCGCATTTCGAGTGCGGTGCATTCAACCACTCTGCCACCTCTCCAGTGGCCCGGGTGATTTGCGCCACCCGCGGTCGGGGCGTGTTCTAGGCGAGGATGGCGGGACAGACAAGGCGCTGCAATAATATTTCCGTCACCGGCGCCTCGCGCCACCGAAGCACCGGGATACGCCAGGAAAGCGCGCGGAAACAAAGCACTAGAGCGTTTTCGAGCGAAGTGGACACCGGTTCGCGTGAAGAAAACGCGTCAGAACAAGAATCCAGAGCTTCGGTTCTGATTCAATCAGAACCGAAGGTCTAGCAGAACGGTTCTGGTTCGATCGGCGCGCGAGCGAACCAGCCGGAGCAGGAGCGGGCCATGGAGCATGTGACGATTCGAGCCAATGGTGCGGCGTTCCACGTCGCGCGGACCGGCGCTGGGAGGCCGCTGCTGCTGTTGCACGGCTGGCCGGAATTCTGGCTGACCTGGAAGCCGGTGATGGCCCGCCTCGCCGACCGCTACACCCTGATCGCGCCCGACCTGCGCGGCTTCGGCGACAGCGACAAGCCGCACGGCGCCTATGGCCCCGATCAGCATACCGACGACATGCTGGCGCTGCTGGACGCGCTCGGCGTCGACAAGGCCGGCGTGGTCGGCCACGACGTCGGCGGCGCCGTGATGCAGCCCCTCGCCCGCAAGGCGCCCGACCGCATCGCCGGCTTGTTCTTGTTCGATTTCGTCTATCCCGGCATCGGGCCGCGGATGGCCGCGCCCGACCGGCTGAACCACATCTGGTACCAGTCGTTCCACCAGATGGAGATGGCGCCCGCGCTGGTCGGTGCCAGCAGAGACAGCTGCCGCACCTATATCCGTCATTTCCTGCACAACTGGTCGCACCGCAAGGCTGCGTTCGACGACGTGATCGAGGATTTCGCCGACAATTTCTGCAAGCCCGGCAATCTCGCCGGCGGCTTTGCGCATTATCGCGCGTCACATGCCGCGCGCGTGAAGATGATGCAGGGCGAGGCCCCGGCGCTGCCGCCGATCACTGTGCCGACCTGCATTCGCTGGGCCGAGCACGACCCGCTGTTTCCCTATGCCTGGACCGACCGGCTGGGCGAGACCTTCTCCGATCTGGACCTTGGGATGTTTCTCGATGTCGGGCATTTCCCGCATCGCGAGGACCCCGACCGCGCGGCCGCCGAGATCGCCGGCTTCTTCGCGCGGATCAATTGGAAGTAGAAGTGGTGGGACCGCCAGGACGCGACAAAAACTGGCGGTCCCGTGCCGCTTCTTAATATTGCTGGCCGGGAAGTGCGGCTTCGCCGGTCGGCGGGAGCGACACGGGCCACGGTAGCGAGCGACGTCGAAACGGCAACGCGAACCCGATCTTAACCTAACCGATCAACCTTACCGCGCGTAATCCGGGGCCGCTGGATCTGCGGATGGAGGTGCCCCGGATTTCGCTTCGCTGCATCCGGGGCTACGCAGGCTTACCTCCCCTTGAAAAGGGGAGGTCGCTTTGCTCGCCAGAGCAAAGCGGGTGGGGATCTGCTCTCTCCGCAAACAGCATCGCCTGCGGCTGCCCCCCCATCCCGACCTTCCCCCTTTCAGGGGGAAGGAGAAGGCAGACAGTAGCACGGATGAAGCGCGCGCGATCGCCGAGCCAGCGCGGCTCAGGCGTCGGCCTTCTTGGCCTTTTTGGCCTTTTTCTCGTTCTTTTCGCTCTCGTCATCCTTGTCTTTCTTCTCGGCCTTCTTCTCGTCCTTGCCGTTGTCTTTCTTGCGATTGGTGTAGCGGGCATTGCCAAGCCCGGTTCCGATCGTCAGCACGCCCCAGCGCGCGACATCCTGCATGAACGGGACCTCGGCCAGCCCCTGCACCACGCCGTCATTATGCATCACGATCGCGGTGTCATGATCGCCGATCTGCGGGATCGCCTCGACCAGACTCGCCGGCAAGTTGAATTTGCTGCTCTCCCAATTGCCGGGCAGGTTCTGCGCTCCCTTTTCGATCGATCCGTCCTCATTGATGACACCGGGACAGGCGATGCCGATGAACGGCGCGAGCTTGAGATTCTCCTTCTCGGCGGCGGCGATCAACTCCTTCAGCATCTTCACCAGCCGCTTCACCGCGCCTTCGCGCGTCGGCTCGTCATCGGCGTGGCGCCACAGCTCCGATTTCCAGACCGTGGCCTTGGAGAGATCGGGCGCCTTCTTCCAGCGCGTCTCGACAACGCCGCAGCGGATATTGGTGCCGCCGATGTCGACGGCGAGGACGCCGTCATGGGCCTCGAAAATCCACGATGGCGCGAGATGCAGCGTGCCGATCAGCCCGGCATCGTCGGGGTGAAAGCGGATCGGCAGCAAATCGACCTTGAAATCCTCCGACTTCAGGATGATCTCGGTGCGCGCGATGGCGAGCTCACCGAGCCTGGAGTCGCGGAAGCCGCCGCCGACCACGATGCGCTCCGTCTTGGCCCAGGCCTTGGTGTTGAGGAAACGCCGCGTCACATAGGCGAGCTCCTGGGCAAACTCCTCGATCGCGCTATGCACGACCGCCGAGGCCTCGGTGTCGTCGCCGACCAGCAGCTCGTCGAGCTTCTTCTTGCTGATCTTGTCCGACGGCTCGTCGCCGAACGGATCCTCGTCCGACTTGCGCAGCGGCTTGCGCCAGCGGTCGAGGATCTTGCGGAAGGCGCCCTTGGAGGCGCGATCGCCGAGAAAGCCCTCGTCGTCCTTCAGCTCGATGTTGAAGCTGTCGATGTCGACAGACGGCAGCCGCGCGGCACCGTGGTGCGCGATGCCCGTGGTCAATCCTGCGTCGTCGGCCATTCGCCCTTGCCCGTCTTGAGGTCGGGTCGTTAACGGCGGGGAACCCAATTGGTTGCTTGCAGCGCGCGCCGGCGCCATTTGATGGACGGGTTTGGCGGCAAGACCGGCTCCACGGGTGCGGCGGTCACGCTGGGCCAGCCCGCTCCAGACCATACGGCGCCAAACGGACCGCCAGCCTGGCCGCGACCAAGCGTCGGCTTGGCCGCCGATTCGGGCCAAAACCATCCCAAACCCTTCATTTTTGGCCGGTTTTTGCCCTGCTTTACCTTGACTCTCGGTCGTTTGCGGCTATAAGTCCCCCATCCGGCGCGGGGATTTCTCGCGCCGATTGTTTTCGTGCGGACCATTTGGGAATTCATTCCCTTCGCACGTGACACGCAACCCATAGCGACTGAACAAAAAGCCGACCCGGGCGAACCGTCCGAGGCCGGGATCGAACACGAAGGAATCAAACGATGTTCGCAGTCATCAAAACCGGCGGCCGGCAGTACCGTGTCGTTCCGAATGATGTACTCGAGATAGGCAAGATCGCCGGCGATGTCGGCACGATCGTGCAGCTTGGCGAAGTTCTGGTGCTCGGCGGTGACACGCCGGTGCTGGGAACGCCCACCGTGGCAGGCGCGTCCGTTGCAGCCGAAGTGCTGCAGCACAAGCGCGGCGCCAAGGTGATCGCGTTCAAGAAGCGTCGCCGCAAGAATTCACGCCGCAAGCGCGGCTATCGCGACGAGCTCACGGTACTTCGCATCACCGAGATCCTCGCCGATAACGCCAAGCCGACCGTCGGCCCGCGGCCGAAGAAGGAAAAGGTCGCAGCGCCCGCCGATGGCGAGGACGCAGCGCCGAAGGCGGCCAAGAAGAAGGCGCCCGCAAAGGCGCCGGCCGCCAAGAAGGCTCCGGCCAAGAAGGCCGCAGCCAAGGCTTAAGAAGAAGTGATCGTCGCGCTTTCAGATGTGAAGCGTGACAAAACGTGAAATGATTCCGTCAAGGAATTGATCTAGAGATCAAAGCGAAGTCGGAGACGAGCCATGGCTCACAAAAAAGCAGGCGGTTCATCGCGCAACGGACGTGATTCCAAGGGCAAGCGCCTTGGCATCAAGGCGTTCGGTGGCGAGCGCGTGATCCCCGGAAACATCATCGCGCGTCAGCGCGGCACCACCTGGCATCCTGGCCTTAATGTCGGCATGGGCACCGATCATACTCTCTTCGCCAAGGTCGAGGGTCATGTCGAGTTCCGTGCCAAAGCCAACGGCCGCACGTTCGTATCGGTTATTCCGATGGCAGAGGCGGCCGAGTAGACGGTGGACACACATGAGTCCGCCGGGTCCTGTTGAACCGGCGGAGTCGCAAAGGGCTCCAAGGGGAGGCGGGATGACCGGCCTCCCCTTTTTGTTGCGCGCGTTCGAGTTCGAACGCGCGTGACGTTCCAAGCGTTGCGTATCGATTTTTCGCATCACAGGAGCTCGACATGTTGCAGGACATCCCGACGCCGACCTTGCGCGAGGCAAGAGCATGCGTCCTCGAGACCGAACGGCTGACATTGCGCAAGCCGACGCTCGCGGACGTAAAAGCAATCGCACGCCTCGCCAATGACCGCCGCATCGCGGAGAACACCCGCCGCCTGCCGCATCCCTATACCCACGACGACGCCATCGACTTCGTGCGCGCGCTCGGCGCCGGCGGACGTGAAACCGTTTTCCTGATCGAGAACAATCACACGCCGATCGGCATGGTCGGCATCGACTGGCGCGAGGAGACATCGGCCGAACTCGGCTACTGGCTCGGCGTCGACTATTGGGGCCAGGGTTTCGGCACCGAGGCCGCGCGCGCCGTGATCGATTACTTCTTCGAGGAATTCGATCTCGACCAGCTGATCTCGGGCGCCCGCGTCGTCAATCCGTCGTCGCGCAACATCCTCGAGAAGTGCGGCTTCCAGTGGGGCGGCGTCGAGCTGCACCGCTTCGAGGCGCTGGGCTCATCGAGCCCGGTCGACTGCTTCCGCCTGTCGCGCGGCGTCTGGGCGTCGCTGAAGAGCTGGAACAACTCGACCCGGCGGGAGAGCTGAGACTTCTGGTCTTCACCCTCCCCTGGAGGGCAGGGCAATCGCATATGGAATGAACCGATTCTTCCGCGCCGTCATGGCCGGGCTTGTCCCGGCCATCCACGTCTTTTCTTCGCGTGGAAACGAAGACGTGGATGCCCGGGACAAGCCCGGGCATGACGAGTTTGTGGGAACTCCGATTACCTCAAACGCCACATGCGATTGCCCTGCCCTGGAGGGGGAGGGTCGCTGGGCATGCAGCGGAGCGGAATGCGCAGCGGGGTGGGGTGACAGTCGCTCCACCCGGATGCTGCCCGTGTTGAGAGATCACCCCACCCCGTCTCACATTTCGCTGCGCTCAATGTGATCCGACCCTCCCCCTCCAGGGGAGGGTAAACATCACGCCGGCGGATTCACTGCGGAATCCGGGCGCCCAAGCTGCTGCTCGCGGACGAAGATGTAGAGGCCGGCGGCGATGATGATGGCGGCGCCGATGATGGTGGCCCAGGACGGCACGTCGCCGAACACCACGAAGCCGAAGATCACCGCCCAGACGATCATCGAATACTGGTAGGGCACCACTACGCTCGCCGGCGCGAGCTTCAGCGAACGATTGACGCAGAGCAGCGCCGCGACCGAGATGATGCCGGCCGTGAAGAACAGCACGAGGCTGCCGGCTGACGGCGTCACCCAGCCGAACGGCGAGAGCACGAGGCCGAGGATGAAGGTGCCGCCGAACTGCGACGTCGCCAGCACGATATCGGGCGTCGCGCGCAGCGAGCGCGTGATCAGCATCAGCACCGCAAACGACAGGCTGCCGCCAAGCGCGATCATCGCCGGCCAGCTGATCGTCTGCGCCGACGGCCGGAGCGCGATCAACACCCCGCAGAAGCCGACCAGGATCGCGGTCCAGCGCCGCCAGCCGATATGCTCGCCGAGCACGAGGCCCGACATCGCGGTAACGAAGATCGGTCCGGCCAGATAGTAGGTGATGACGTCGGCGAGCGGCAGATAGACGGTCGCCAGGAAGAACGCCGCAACCTCCACCGTCGACAGCGTGACGCGCAGCAATTGCAGCCACGGGCGCTCCAGATGCAGGAAATCCGCGCGCCGCTGCCACACGATCGGCAGCAGCACGAGCAGCGCCGCGCAGGCGCGCAGCCACAGCAATTGCCCGACCGAATAGGTGGCGACGATGAATTTGCCCATCGCGTCGCCGAACGAGAACATGAAGATCGACAGCAGCATCAAGCCGATGCCGGCGAGCCGCGCCGACCGGTCGTCGTAGGAAGACAGTTTTGCGAACAGGCTCATGAGCAGACTTGCGCTATTGTTCCCGAGTCGTCCGGTTTTAAAGACGTGGATGCCCGGGACAAGCCCGGGCATGACGAATTGAACGGATTGCCGCACCTGCGTCGCTGCGATACCGGTAGCTGATCCCGGCAACAAGAAGAGCAGGAAACGCCGCATGAGCGACTTCGACCCCACCCAGCATCGCATGGTCCCCGCGCAGCGCTGGTTCGAGGATTTCGTGCTCGGCGAGCGCTTCGTGATTCCGAGCCGGACCCAGACCTCGGCCGTGTTCGCGGCGTTCCAGACCGCCAGCGGCGACACCCATCCGATCCATTACGACGTCGAATATTGCCGCGCGCGCGGCATGCCTGATCTGCTCGCCCACGGCTTCCAGACCCTGGTGCACACCGCGCCCGGCGCCGGATTGTTTCCCTATGTCGTGGAGGAGTCGCTGATCGGCTTCCTCGAGCAATCGAGCAAGTTCCTGAAACCGGTCTATGCCGGCGATACCATCTACTCCGCGCTGGAGGTGATCGAGCTGTCGCCGGGCAAGACCACCGGCGTCGTGACGCTGCGCTCGACCGTGCACAACCAGCGCCGCGAGCTGGTGCTGGAGGGGATGCAGAAATTCCTGGTCCGGAGACGGCCTGCTTAGCCGCTTGGGCCGCAAAAAGGCCCGAAAATTAAGGCTTTTCGCCGAAGTCAGGGCCTTTCCGGGTTGCCGCAAAGGCCACCCTGCCCTAACTAGAGCGGATCATGAAATTCCTCGATGAAGCCAAGGTCTATATTCGCTCGGGCGACGGCGGCAACGGCTGCGTCGCGTTCCGGCGCGAGAAGTTCATCGAGTTCGGCGGTCCCTCCGGCGGCAATGGCGGTCGCGGCGGTGACGTCATCATCGAGTCCGTCGACGGACTGAACACGCTGATCGATTACCGCTACCAGCAGCACTTCAAGGCACAGAAGGGCACCAATGGCATGGGCAAGGACCGCCATGGCGCCAACGGCAAGCCGATCGTGCTGAAGGTGCCGGTCGGCACCCAGGTGTTCGACGAGGACCGCGAGACCCTGCTGCACGACTTCACCGAACTCGGCGAGAAATTCGTGCTGGCTGAAGGCGGCAATGGCGGCTTCGGCAACGCGCATTTCAAATCCTCCACCAACCGCGCGCCGCGCAACGCCAATCCCGGCGCGCCCGGCGAAGAGCGCTGGATCTGGCTGCGGCTGAAGCTGATCGCCGATGCCGGCCTGGTCGGCCTGCCCAACGCCGGCAAATCGACCTTCCTGTCGGTGGTCAGCGCGGCACGGCCGAAGATCGCCGACTATCCCTTCACCACGCTGCATCCGCAGCTTGGCGTGGTGAATTTCGGCGGCCGCGAATTCGTGCTCGCCGACATCCCCGGCCTGATCGAAGGCGCGCATGAAGGCGCCGGCCTCGGCGACCGCTTCCTCGGTCACGTCGAGCGCTGCCGCGTGCTGCTGCATCTGGTCGACGCGACCTGCGAGCATGCCGGCAAGGCCTACAAGACGGTGCGCACCGAGCTCGAAGCCTATGAGGGCCATCTCGCCGACAAGATCGAGATCGTCGCGCTCAACAAGATCGACGCCGTCGCGCCCGACGAACTGAAGAAGCAGAAGGACCGCCTCAAGCGGGCGGCGAAGAAGACCCCGCTGTTGCTGTCAGGCGCGACCGGCGAAGGCGTGCAGGATGCGCTGCGCGCGCTGGTCGAGGTGATCGGCGAAGCGCCGGTGTCCAACAAGGCCAAGGGCGGCCAGGCGGAGCCGTGGGCGACGCCGGTGCCGCAGGGTTGAACGGCACAAGCCGCGCAACACCTGGACTTCCCAAGCCACATTGTGGCGTCTATTGCTTCCACCTTCCTGCCAGACCGAATCCATGAAACGCCCCGCGCTCAAGAACTTTCGCCGTATCGTCGTCAAGGTCGGCTCGTCGCTGCTGGTCGACTCGCAGGCCGGCGAAGTGCGCGCGTCCTGGCTTGCCGCGCTGGTCGAGGACATCGCAAAGCTGCACAAGCGAGGCTGCGAGGTCATGGTGGTGTCGTCGGGCTCGATCGCGCTCGGCCGCAGCCGCCTGAAGCTGCCGCGCGGCCCGCTGAAGCTCGAGGAGAGCCAGGCGGCCGCGGCCGTCGGCCAGATCGCGCTGGCGCGAATCTGGTCGGAGGTGCTCGGCCATCACGGCATCGGCGCCGGGCAGATCCTGGTGACGCTGCAGGACACCGAGGAGCGCCGCCGCTATCTCAACGCGCGCTCGACTATCGCCAAGCTGCTGGAATGGGGTGCGGTGCCCGTGATCAACGAGAACGACACGGTCGCGACCACCGAGATCCGCTATGGCGACAATGATCGCCTCGCCGCCCGCGTCGCCACCATGGCGAGCGCGGATCTGCTGATCCTGCTGTCCGATATCGACGGCCTCTACACCGCGCCGCCCGCGCTCGATTCCGACGCCAGGCTGATCCCGGTGGTCGAAAGCATCACCTCGGAGATCGAGGGGATGGCCGGCTCGGCCGGCTCGGAGCTGTCGCGCGGCGGCATGACCACCAAGATCGAGGCCGCGAAGATCGCGACCACGGCCGGCACCCATATGCTGATCGCGTCCGGCAAGATCGAGCATCCGCTTGCTGCGATCGCCGATGGCGGCCGCTGCACCTGGTTCCTGACCCCGGCCAATCCCGTCACCGCGCGCAAGCGCTGGATCGCGGGCTCGCTCGAACCGAAGGGCACGCTGACCATCGATGCCGGCGCGGTGGCGGCGCTGCGCGCCGGCAAGAGCCTGCTGCCGGCCGGCGTGATCCGGGTCGACGGCCAGTTCGCCCGCGGCGATGCCGTGGTGGTGCGCGGCCCCGACACCCATGAGATCGGCCGCGGCCTGGTCGCCTACGACGCCGAAAACGCCGAGAAGATCATGGGCCGCTCTTCGCCCGACGTGATGACCATTCTGGGCATCAGCGGCCGGTCCGAGATGATCCATCGCGACGACCTCGTGATCGGCCCGGCCGGGGCGATCCCGCCCAAGTAGGCCATTGGATAGGCCATTGGCCGAGCGGGCGGCCTGCCGCCCACCTGCCATGCCGGTTCCGCGCCTCGCCACCCTTCAATTGCCATGCTAGAACATGGCCTTAGTCCAAAGCTGGTAATTTCATGAGCGCCCCCCTGAAGGCGATCGACGGCAACGCCGATCTCACCGCCCTGATGACCGACCTCGCCGCCAAGGCGCGCGCCGCCGCGCGCGTGCTCGCGCTGGCGCCGCCGGAGCAGAAGGACCGGGCGCTCGCCGCGATCGAACGCGCGATCCGCGCCAATGCGCCGGCCATCCTCGCCGCCAATGCCGAGGACGTCGCCGAGGCGCGCGCGGGCGGCATGACCTCTGCCTTCGTCGACCGCCTGACGCTGACAGAGGCGCGCGTCGCCGGCATGGCCGATGGCGTCGCCACCGTGCGCGAGATCATTGATCCGGTCGGCGCCGTCACCGAAAGCTGGCAGCGGCCGAACGGCATGACCATCGAGCGCGTCCGCGTGCCGCTCGGCGTGATCGGCGTGATCTTCGAGAGCCGGCCCAACGTCGCCGCCGACGCCGGTGTGCTGTGCCTGAAGTCCGGCAACGCGGTGATCCTGCGCGGCGGCTCGGACAGTTTCCGCTCCTGCCGCGCGATTCATGATTGCCTGGTGCAGGGCCTGCGCGAAGCCGGCCTGCCTGAGGCCGCGATTACCCTGGTGCCGACCCGCGACCGCGCGGCCGTCGGCCTGATGCTGACGGGATTGAACGGCGGCATCGATGTGATCGTGCCGCGTGGCGGCAAGAGTCTCGTCGCGCGCGTCGAGGCGGAGGCACGCGTGCCGGTGTTCGCGCATCTCGAGGGCGTCAACCACATTTACGTCGATGCCAGCGCCAGGCTCGATATGGCCAAGGCGGTCGTGCTGAACGCCAAGATGCGCCGTCCCGGCGTCTGCGGCGCCGTCGAGACCCTGCTGGTCGATCGCAACGCTGCCGCGACGCAGCTGAAGCCGCTGGTCGAGCTGTTGATCGATGCCGGTTGCGAGGTGCGCGGCGACGACGTCGTGCAAAGCGCCGATGCCAGGGTGAAGCCCGCATCCGACGAGGACTGGGACACCGAATATGAGGACGCGATCATCTCGGCGAAGGTCGTCGACGGTCTCGATGAAGCGATTGCGCACATTCAGAATCACGGCTCGCACCACACCGATGCGATCGTGACGGAGGATGCCGCTGCCGCGCAAAGATTTCTCAACGAAGTCGATTCGGCGATCGTACTGCACAACGCCTCGACCCAGTTCGCCGACGGCGGCGAGTTCGGCTTCGGCGCGGAGATCGGCATTGCCACCGGCAAATTCCACGCCCGCGGGCCTGTCGGCGCCGAGCAGCTGACGAGCTTCAAGTACCGCGTCCACGGCACCGGGCAGACGCGGCCGTGATCATTGTCGCACGCGCACGGTAAGCCATTGCATCAAGCATCGAGCGTGTCGTTATCCGCAGCCCAGGCGCTTCCGTTCTATACCAACGGCATGCGCATCGGGCTGCTTGGCGGCTCGTTCAATCCACCGCACGCCGCACATCGCGCCATCAGCCTGTTCGCGCTCAAGCGCCTGCAGCTCGACCGCGTGTGGTGGCTGCTGACGCCGGGCAATCCGCTGAAGAACCATGATGGCCTGCACGCGCTTGCCGAGCGCGCCGAGGCCGCGCGCCGCGTTGCCGATGATCCGCGCATCGACATCAGCTGTCTCGAAGCTGTCATTGGCGTCAGCTACACTGTGGACACGATCATCCACTTGCGCCGCCGTGTCTCCGGCGTGCACTTCGTCTGGATCATGGGCGCTGACAATCTCGCGCAATTTCATCGCTGGAAAGATTGGCGGCGCATCGCGTCCGATGTGCCGATTGCCGTGATCGACCGTCCGCCCCAAAGCTTCCGCGCCCTTGCCGCACCGGCGGCGCAGGCGCTCGCGCGCTATCGCATGCCCGAAAATCAGGCGACACGGCTGGCCGACCAGCGGGCGCCGGCCTGGGTGTTCCTGACAGGAATGAAATCCAATCTGTCTTCGACCGGACTTCGGAACCCGGACGGGAGCTGGAGAACGGCATGAAGCGCAAAAGGGTTACTGGAATATTGAAACCATTAACCCCACATGCGTAGTATGGTGCGTGGGGCCGAGGATTCGGCACCCGCGATACAGTGAAAGGAATGGTCCCTGGCCACATCTGTATTGTCAAAGTCTGTTTTACCCAAGGTTCCAAAGACTGCGCGTAAAACATCGACCAAAACCGCGGCCTTGCAGGCGCAACCGGACGCCGACAAACCGGATGCCAACAAGACGCTGAGCCTGATCCTCTCCCGCCTCGAGGACGTGAAGGCGGAAGAGACGGTCACCATCGACCTTCGGGGCAAATCCGCATATTCCGACTACATGATCGTCACCACGGGCCGGGTTAACCGGCACGTTGGCGCGATCGCGGAAAATGTGACGAAGAGCCTCAAGGAGAACGGGGTCAAGAACATCCATGTCGAGGGCTTGCCCAATTGCGACTGGGTGCTGATCGATTCCGGCGAGGTGATCGTGCACGTGTTCAGGCCTGAGGTGCGCGAGTTCTACAATCTCGAGCGGTTGTGGACTCAGAACCCGGCGGTCGCGGCGGTCTAACGGGTATCAAGCCGATGCGAATCGGCTGCGGCGCATATAGCTTGTGCGCGCGCCCTAAGGCGCGCGAGTCATAGACTTGACGCGTTTTCTGCGGCAAACCGGTTTCCAGTTTGCCGGAAAACGCGTGTATGCGCCTTGTCGTGATCTGCATCGGCCGTCTGAAACAGGGCCCTGAACGGGAGCTCGCCGAGCGTTACCGCGAGCGCTTCGAGGACATCGGCCGCAAGCTCGGGTTTCGCGGCCTCGAGATCCATGAGATCGCGGAAAGCCGCGCGCGCGACACCGCCGCGCGCATTGCCGAAGAGGCTGCGGCGATCTCCGCATTGCTGCCTGAGAAGCACGCGCTGGTCGCGCTCGACGAACGCGGCAAGAGCATCGACAGCGCGAGCTTTGCCCGGCAGCTCGGCCGCTGGCGCGACGAAGGAACAGCGCATACTGTCTTCGTGATCGGCGGCGCGGACGGACTTTCGCCCGAATTGCAGCGCAAGGCTTTGTTGCGAATTGCATTCGGCTCCGCGACCTGGCCGCATCAAATGGTCCGCGTCATGCTTCTGGAACAGATTTATCGCGCCGCGACCATTTTGGCCGGCCACCCCTATCATCGCGCGTAAGGCGTGGTGACGGACAGTCGAAAGCGCTGAACTCACGCGAATGCAGCACAAGCGGGACACAGCTTCGTATTCGGCTTCGCATGCCGGCGCCGCGCGCCGCCGCTGGCTGCCGGCATCGCTGCCGCTGTCGATCGCGATGTTCGCCGCCTGTCCGCTGGCCGCGGCGCATGGGCAAGCGACACCACCCGCACAACAGCCTGCGCCGCCGGCGCAGCAGGCCGCAACCGCAGAGACATCGCCCGACGCCATCAAGCAGCGCGAGCAGGAGCTCGAGGCCGCGCGCGAGCAGCAGCGCAAGGCGACCGAGCTGCAGGAGAAGCTGAAGGCCGACATCGCCGCGATCGGCCAGGACCGCAGCAAGCTCAATCAGCAGCTGATCGATATTGCCGGCCAGGTGCGCGGCGTCGAGACCCGGATCGCCGACGCCGAGGCGCGCCTGCAGCCGCTCGACGGCCGTGAGCGCGACATCCGCGCCTCGCTCGATTCACGCCGCTCCGAGGTGATCGAGGTGCTGGCCGCGCTGCAGCGCGCCGGACGACGCACGCCGCCGGCGCTGCTGGTGCGGCCCGAGGACGCGCTGCAATCGCTCCGCACCGCGATGCTGCTCGGCGCCGTGGTGCCGGAGTTGCGGGTCCGCGCCGAGAAGCTTGCGACCGATCTCGGCGAGCTGGTGGCGCTGCGCAAGACCATCTCGACCGAGCGCGACGCGCTGGCGGCCGACCGCGACAAGCTGAGGGAAGACCAGACCCGCCTGGCGGCGCTGGTCGACGAACGGCAGCGGCAGCAGAGCGCGGCCGAAAAGGACATGGAGGCCGAAGGCGCCCGTGCCATCGCGCTGTCGAAACAGGCCGACAATCTGCAGAGCCTGATCGCCAAGATGGAGCAGGATCTCAAGAGCGCGGCCAAGGCCGCCGCCACCGCCAGCCTCCAGGGAGCGCCGGCGACGGTTAACGGCAAGCCGAATCTGGGGGCGCTCAAGGACCCGGCCCGCATGAGCCCGGCGGTCGCTTTCGCCTCGGCCAAAGGCCTGTTCTCCTATCCCGTGAATGGCACCAAGATTCGCGAATTTGGCGGTTCCGACGGCGCGGGGGGCGTACAAAAAGGCATTTCTTTGGCAGCCAAGCCGGGCGCGCAGGTCACAACCCCGTGTGACGGCTGGGTTGTTTACGCTGGTCCTTTCCGCAGCTATGGACAACTCTTGATCCTCAATGCCGGGGGCGGGTATCATGTCCTGATCGCCGGGATGGAGCGTATTTCGGTAAACATCGGTCAGTTTGTACTTACGGGGGAGCCGGTTGCGACCATGGGGTCGACGTCCCAAGTTGCATCCATTCTCGCCACCAATGCGAGCCAGCCAGTGCTCTATGTCGAGTTCCGGAAAGACGGCACTCCAATCGATCCAGGTCCATGGTGGGCCGCAAATGAAGGCGAAAAGGTTCGCGGATGATGCGCAAGACTTCGGTAATTCTCCTTAGCGCCGCCACCGGCGCGGCCCTGACGCTTTTCGTCACGCAGCCCCGCGCTGTGCTGATGGGATCGAGCGCGCGCGCCGCGACGTCGGACACCTATCGCCAGCTCAATCTGTTCGGCGACGTGTTCGAGCGGGTGCGCAGCGACTATGTCGAGAAGCCCGATGACAGCAAGCTGGTCGAATCCGCGATCTCCGGCATGCTGTCCGGCCTCGACCCACACTCGAGCTACATGGACGCCAAGAGCTTCCGCGACATGCAGGTGCAGACCCGCGGCGAGTTCGGCGGCCTCGGCATCGAAGTCACGATGGAAGACGGCCTGATCAAGGTGGTCTCGCCGATCGACGACACCCCGGCCTCGAAGGCCGGCATCATGGCCAACGACATCATCACGACCCTCGACGACGAGGCCGTGCAGGGCCTGACCCTGAACCAGGCCGTCGAGAAGATGCGTGGTCCGGTCAACACCAAGATCAAGCTGAAGATCATCCGCAAGGGCCAGGACAATCCGATCGACGTCACGCTGGTGCGCGACAACATCCGCGTCCGCTCGGTGCGTGCGCGCGTCGAGGCCGATGACATCGCCTATATCCGCATCACCACCTTCAACGAGCAGACCACCGAAGGCCTGAAGAAGGAGATCACCAATCTGCAGGGCCAGATCGGCGACAAGCTGAAGGGCTACGTCATCGATCTTCGCAATAACCCGGGCGGCCTGCTCGAAGAGGCGGTCACGGTGTCCGACTCCTTCCTGGAGCGCGGCGAGATCGTCTCGACCCGCGGACGCAATGCCGAGGAAACCCAGCGCCGCGCCGCCCATCCGGGCGACCTCACCAAGGGCAAGCCGGTGATCGTGCTGATCAACGGCGGCTCGGCCTCGGCCTCCGAAATCGTCGCCGGCGCGCTGCAGGACCACAAGCGGGCGACGCTGGTCGGCACCCGTTCGTTCGGCAAGGGCTCGGTGCAGACCATCATCCCGCTCGGCTCGGGCAATGGCGCGCTGCGCCTGACCACCGCGCGCTACTACACGCCGTCGGGCAAGTCGATCCAGGCCAAGGGCATCGTGCCCGACATCGAGGTGCTGCAGGACGTGCCGGAGGAGCTGAAGGCGCGCACCGACACCAAGGGCGAAGCTTCGCTGCGCGGCCATCTGAAGAACGATGGCGACGAGAAGACCGGCTCGCAGTCCTACGTCCCGCCGGACGCCAAGGACGACAAGGCGCTGAAGATGGCCGACGACCTGTTGCACGGCATCAAGTCGACCTCGAGCGCGCCAGCGGCGCCGGAGGCTGCGCGCGACAAGGCCGCGGTCGACAAGCCGGGCAACAAGGCCGCGAACTGATTTCATCCGATCGATTCGGCGAACAGGGCGGCCCGCGGGCCGCCCTTTCTGCTTTCGGTGTCCACCCGTAACCGTGCTTTGACGGGGAGGCCGGCGCGCGGGAATGCACCGCATCGTGCTATCGTTCGCGCTGTTGATTCGGGGAGGGTCATGGCAGAGGCGGCCGACGAACTGAGCACGCCGCTTGGGCAGCAGACCGTGGGCAGGACGCGCCGGTTTCGCCTGCCGTTCACGGCGATGCAGGCGCTCGCCGTGCTGCTCGGGCTCGTACTGGTCGGCTTTGTCGGCATCGCGCTGTTCAATGACAACCCGCTCGGCGGCGAACCGATCGCCCGTGTCACGCTCCGCAATCCCCCGCCCGCCGCCGCTGACGACAAGCACGCTCCGGCCAGCCAGGCGGCGGCCGAACCGGTGGCCAAATCCGCCGCCAAGGCGCCGGCGGCAGCCAGCGACGCGAGAACCGTCACCATCATCGACGGCTCCAGCGGCAAGCGCCAGGACGTGGTGATCGGCGCCGGCGATCCGGCCGACAAGGCCGATGGCGATACGCCGCCACTCGCGATGACCGGCATCGATCCGCGCCTGCTGGAAAAGTCACGCTATGGCATGATCCCTGTTGTCGCCGACGGCCTGAAGCCGTCCACCGTCTACGCAGCCGAGGCCGACCGCGCCAAGGCCGCCCGGATGCCCGTGGTCGCCATCGTGGTCGCCGGCCTCGGCGTCGGCGCCGCCAAGACCACCGACGCCATCATGAAGCTGCCGCCGGCGGTGACGCTGGCCTTCACGCCCTATGGCTCCGATCCGGGCAAGCTTGCGGAACGCGCCCGGACCCAACGCCACGAGATCCTGCTGCAGATCCCGATGGAGCCGTTCGACTATCCCGACAACGATCCGGGGCCGCAAACCCTGCTGACCACGCTGAGCAGCGAGCAGAACCTCGACCGCTTCTATTGGCACCTGAGCCGCCTGCAAGGCTATGCCGGGATCGCCAATTTCATGGGAGGCCGGTTCGTCGCGGCCGATCCCGTGATGCAGCCCATCGTCCGCGAAGCAGCCAAGCGCGGCCTGAGCTATTTCGATGACGGTTCCACGCCGCGCAGCGTCGCGCAGACCCTCTCCGCGGGCCAGTCATTGCCGTTCGCCAAGGCCGATTTCGCCATCGACGCGGTGCCGACGTCGGCGGAGATCGACCGCGCGCTGGTCAAGCTGGAAACCATCGCCAAGGAACGCGGCACGGCGGTGGGCGTCGCCTCGGCGTTGCCGGTCTCGATCGAGCGGCTCGGCGCCTGGCTCAAGACACTGGATTCCAAGGGCATTATGCTTGTGCCATTGACAACGGCGATGCTGAAATCAAAATCGGGCTGAAGATCAATCCGTTGGTGCTGCTCGAGACCTTGCCGGGGGGCCGGGTCGGGCAGCGCCGGAACTGTGCGAGGTAGCGGCAGCATGGCACGTTATGAAGACCTGCCCTATCGAACCTGCGTCGGCATCATGCTGCTGAATACAGCAGGGCTGGTCTTCATCGGACGCCGTGCGGGCGGCATCGAGCATGTCGACGACGCGCATGTCTGGCAGATGCCGCAAGGCGGCGTCGATCCCGGCGAGGATACGTTTCAGGCCGCACGGCGCGAGCTCTATGAGGAGACCAGCATCAAGTCCGTGGAGAAGCTCGGCGAGGTCTCGGACTGGTTGATCTACGATATCCCGCGCACCGTCGCGGGCCGCGCCTGGAAGGGCCGCTATCGCGGACAGCGGCAAAAGTGGTTCGCGTTGCGCTTCACCGGCGATGAGAACGAGATCAACGTCGCCAATCCGGGCGGCGGCCACAAGGCCGAGTTCATCACCTGGCGCTGGGAGCCGATGAAGAATCTGCCGGAGCTGATTGTGCCGTTCAAGCGTCCGGTCTATGAGCGCGTCGTGAAGGAATTCGCCGGTCTGGCAGCCAAGTAGCCGGCCGGGTCAACGCGCGACGTAGCCCCCGAGATGTCATCAGATAAGCCCTATCGCCCCAATGTGGGCATCGCGCTGTTCAACGCCGACGGACGCGTGCTGATCGGCCACCGGATCAAGGACGATGGTCCGGAGATCGTGCTGCCCGGCCTCGAATGGCAGATGCCGCAGGGCGGCATCGACGCCGGCGAGGATCCGCGCCAGGCCGTGATGCGCGAATTGTGGGAAGAGACCGGGGCGGTCAACGCCGACTATCTCGGCGAGACCGACTGGATGACCTACGAATTCCCCGCCTATGACGGGCCGACATCGCACCGGCTCGCCAAGTTCCGCGGCCAGCGCCAGAAATGGTTTGCGCTGCGCTTCACCGGACGCGACGAGGAGATCGATCCTTTGACGCCGCGCAACGGCCAGCCTGCCGAATTCGATCGATGGCGCTGGGAGCGCCTCGACCGCGTTGCCGGTCTCGTGGTGCCGTTCCGCCGCGACGTCTACCGCGCGGTCGCGACCCGGTTCGCGGAATTCGCCGGCTGATCCTGCGGCGGAATGCGCCGCGCGTCGCCCGGCGTCATGCCGTAGGTCGAGCGGAAGACGCGATAGAAGGTCGCGATGCTGTCGAAGCCGCACGAGAACGCGATCTCGTCGATGCTGCGCTCCCGTATGGCGTAGAGCGCACGCCTCGCCGCCTTCAACCTTGCCGCCGTCAGCGTCCGCGCAAATGACAGGCCGGTCGGCTCGAACAGCGCATGCAATTGCCGCAGTGAGATGCCGAGCTCGGCGGCAACCGCGGCCGGCGTGAGCGAGGCGCGATGCAGGTCGCGGAACAGAATTTCGCGGGCGGCATGCAGGTAGCCCGCATGCAGCGCGGCACGGATTTCGTCCTGGCGTGGCCGCAGGCGACCGCGCGCGAGCAGCGCCAGGCGCACCATATGCGCAACGTCGCCGGCGAACTGCCCGGCTTGCGCGAGATCTCGTGCCATCGAGCGGAACATGGCGCCGACAAGCCGGGTCAGGCTCGCATCGCGCGCCAGCGCGACCGGCGGAGCGTCCTCGATCCGCGCGCCGAGCACGAGCTCGTCGGTGGCCGGGATCTTGAGGCTGAAGAAGTCGAAGCCATCGGTCCGTTCGGGCGTCGAGGCAAACGGAAGATTGGAATGGCCGAACACCAGGTCGCCGTTGCGCACAAACTGGACGCGATCGCGGCCGATATTCATGTGGCCGGGGCCGCGCACCTGCCAGGCAAGATGCAGGCTGTTGCTCGGAACGCGCGCGATGTCGGATGCGGTCCGGCTGACGCAGTAGGAGGAGGCCGACATTTGCGCCAGCACGGCACTGCCCACCGGCGTCGCGGAGAAGCGCCCGCGGAAATCGGCCCTCTTGTCGCGTTCGAGCTCGATCGTGACCCCGAACAGGCTCTTGCCGCGCACCTCGCACCAGTGCTCGAAGCGGTCCTGCGGGCGGAGAGCATCGGTGGTGAAAGTCAGCACGGCAGCTTGTCCGTTATGTCAGGAATGAAATCGCGATGCGGTCGGGCCAAATCGTCGTCGCGCTGCAGCTTGTCATTTGTGCACGATCCCTGCTGTAAGCTGCTTCACATATTCGCAGGTCGTTCGTTCGGGCCGACCGCGAAGAAGCGGACTTGTCGAGAAGAGGCGAGCCGCCGCAGCGTCTCTCCCTCATCGTCGGCAACCAATCGGCTCTGACTTGCGATATCGGCCGCGAGGATCGCTGCGACCTTGCGCTTCATGAGGACCAGCCCCCGAACCCAGATATGCCGGGGAGAATGCCGCCAGTCGATCCCGCGCGCAACAAGCATTGAACGCTCGCCACGGCGTGGCGAGCGTTGAATTATTCAAGCCTTCTCAGGCGATGATCGAAAAAGTGTGAGCTATTCCACTAAGGGGGTCGGCTCACTCGACATGGCGGCGCGATCGCCGGTCGGCAACCGCGCCTTAGTGCATAGCCGTCGTGTTGAGCTCTTGCTGGATGCTCTTGAAGTGGTCGAGCCGCTCGATTGCGTGGTCGAGCTCGGAGCCCTCCTTCTCGGCAAGCTTTTCCTGCATCTCGTTGATCGTCTCGGCGAACTTCGCGCGATCGATGTCCGCAAGCGCGGTCGCGACGTCGGCGAGCACGGTGAGCCCCTTGTCCGAAACCTCGGCGAGGCCGCCGAGCACGATCACCTTCTCGCGCTTGCCGGCGGCCGTGATCGTCAGGATGCCCGGACGAACCGTAGCGACCACAGGTGCATGACCGGCGAGCACACCGAAATCACCCTCCACGCCGGGGACGTCAACCTGATCGACCTCGCCGGAGAAGGCGAGCTTTTCGGGAGAGACGAGATCGAAGTGGAAGGTGGCCATGGTCTTTCCGTTCTTTGCGCTGTCACCCGCGGGCTCGACCCGCGGGTCCATCAGTCAAAATACTTCTCGTGCGATGGATCGCCGGATCAAGTCCGGCGATGACGACATCCCGAAGCTTAGGCGGCTTCAGCCGCCAGCTTCTTGCCCTTCTCGACGGCTTCTTCGATGGTACCGACCATGTAGAACGCCGCTTCCGGCAGATGGTCGTACTTGCCCTGGCAGAGATCGCGGAAGCCCTTGATGGTGTCGGCGAGGTCGACGAACTTGCCCGGCGAGCCGGTGAAGACTTCGGCGACGTGGAACGGCTGCGACAGGAAGCGCTCGACCTTGCGGGCGCGGGCCACCGTCAGCTTGTCCTCTTCCGACAGTTCGTCCATGCCGAGAATGGCGATGATGTCCTGCAGCGACTTGTAGCGTTGCAGGATCTGCTGGACCATGCGCGCGGTGTTGTAGTGCTCATCACCGACGACGAGCGCCGACAGCATGCGCGAGGTCGAGTCGAGCGGATCCACCGCCGGATAGATGCCCTTTTCCGAGATCGCGCGCGACAGCACCGTGGTGGCGTCCAAGTGCGCGAACGAGGTGGCGGGCGCCGGGTCGGTCAAGTCGTCGGCCGGCACGTAGATCGCCTGCACCGAGGTGATCGAGCCCTTCTGGGTGGTGGTGATGCGCTCCTGCAGCGCGCCCATGTCGGTCGCGAGCGTCGGCTGATAACCCACCGCCGAAGGAATACGGCCGAGCAGCGCCGACACTTCCGAGCCCGCCTGGGTGAAGCGGAAGATGTTGTCGACGAAGAACAGCACGTCCTGGCCCTGGTCGCGGAAGTGCTCGGCAACGGTGAGACCGGTCAGACCGACGCGGGCGCGGGCGCCCGGCGGCTCGTTCATCTGGCCGAACACCAGCGCGCACTTCGACTTCACGCTCGGATCCGGGTTATGCGGATCGGCGTTGACCTTCGATTCGATGAACTCGTGATAGAGGTCGTTGCCTTCACGGGTGCGCTCGCCGACGCCGGCGAACACGGAGTAACCGCCGTGCGCCTTCGCGACGTTGTTGATCAGCTCCTGAATCAGCACGGTCTTGCCGACGCCGGCGCCGCCGAACAGGCCGATCTTGCCGCCCTTCGCGTACGGAGCAAGAAGATCGACGACCTTGATGCCGGTGACGAGGATTTCGGCTTCGGTGGACTGGTCGGTGTAGGTCGGTGCTTCCTGATGGATGGCGCGCAGGCCGTCAGACTTGATCGGGCCGGCTTCGTCGATCGGCTCGCCGATGACGTTGATGATGCGGCCGAGCGTGCCCTCGCCGACCGGCACCCGGATCGGTTCGCCGGTGTCGGTCACTTCCTGACCGCGCACGAGGCCCTCGGTGATATCCATCGCGATGGTGCGGACGGTCGATTCACCGAGGTGCTGCGCGACTTCGAGCACCAGGCGGTTGCCGCCGTTCTTGGTCTCGAGCGCGTTCAGAATCGCCGGAAGGTGGCCTTCGAACTGCACGTCGACCACGGCGCCCGTGACCTGGGTAACGCGACCGATCTGGTTGGCTGCTGTAGCCATGGACTGTTCTCCTTCGAAATCTGCCTTAGACCGCCTCAGCGCCGGAGATGATCTCGATCAGCTCCTTCGTGATCTGGGCCTGACGGGTTCTGTTGTAAATCAGGGTTTGCTTGCGAATCATCTCGCCGGCATTGCGGGTCGCGCTGTCCATCGCGCTCATCTGCGCGCCATAGAACGAGGCGTTGTTCTCCAGCAGCGCGCGGAAGATCTGCACCGCGAGGTTGCGCGGCAACAGGCTGCCGAGAATCTGGTCCTCTTCAGGCTCGTATTCGTAGGACGTGGAGGGCGCCGCATTGGCCGCGGGCGCAGCCACCTCGAGCGGGATGATCTGCTGCGCGGTCGGAATCTGCGCGATCACCGACTGGAAGCGCGAATAGAACAGCGTGCAGACATCGAACTCGCCGGCCTCGAACCGCGCCAGCACCTTGTTGGCGATGTCCTCGGCGTTGGTGAAGCCGATCTGGCGTACCGAGCGCAGGTCGAGGTGCTCGACGATGCGCTTCTCGAAGGTCCGCCGCAGCTGCTCGTAGCCCTTGCGGCCGACGCAGAAGAATTTGACTTCCTTGCCCTGCGCGAGCAGCGCGTTCGCCCGCTCGCGCGCCAGGCGCACGATGGCGGAGTTGAACGCGCCGGACAGGCCGCGCTCGCCGGTGCAGACCAGAAGCAGGTGCACCTGATCGTTGCCGGTGCCGGCAAGCAGCGCGGGCGCCCCGGGCGTGCCGTTGGCCGCCGCGGCGATGTTGGAAATCACCGCATCCATCTTGGTGGCATAGGGCCGCGCCGCTTCGGCGGCGTTCTGCGCGCGGCGCAGCTTCGAGGCTGCGACCATCTGCATGGCCTTGGTGATCTTCTGCGTCGCCTTGGTCGAGGCGATGCGGACCCGCATGTCTTTTAGTGACGCCATTCTTCGTTCACCCCGGCGATCCGACCATAGTGATCAGATCGCAAGCCTCCGTTCGTCACGCCCGGCGGCGAGCCGGGCGACGCCCCATTCGTTATGCAAAGGTCTTGGCGAAGCCCTCGACGGCCGTCTTGAGCTTGGCGGCAGTCTCGTCGGACAGATCGCGGCTGGTGCGGATCGCATCGAGGATGTCGGCGTTCTTGCCGCGCAGCAGCGACAGCAGGCCGTCCTCGAACTCCTTCACCTTGTTGAGCGGCAGCGGATCGAGATAGCCGTTGGTGCCGGCCCAGATCACGCAGACCTGCTCTTCCATCTTCAGCGGCGAGAACTGCGGCTGCTTCAGGAGTTCGGTGAGGCGCGAGCCGCGGTTGAGCAGGCGCTGGGTCGAGGCGTCGAGGTCCGAGCCGAACTGCGCGAACGCCGCCATTTCGCGGTACTGCGCGAGCTCGCCCTTGATCTTGCCGGCAACCTTCTTGGTCGCCTTGGTCTGCGCCGACGAACCGACGCGTGACACCGACAGACCGACGTTCACCGCGGGACGGATACCCTGGAAGAACAGGTCGGTTTCCAGGAAGATCTGACCGTCGGTGATCGAGATGACGTTGGTCGGAATGTAGGCCGACACGTCGTTGGCCTGGGTTTCGATGACCGGCAGCGCCGTCAGCGAGCCCAAGCCATGCTCCTTGTTGAGCTTGGCGGCGCGCTCGAGCAGGCGGGAATGCAGGTAGAACACGTCGCCCGGATAGGCTTCGCGGCCCGGCGGACGGCGCAGCAGCAGCGACATCTGGCGGTAGGCGACGGCCTGCTTCGACAAGTCGTCATAGATGATCACGGCGTGCATGCCGTTGTCGCGGAAGTACTCGCCCATGGTGCAGGCGGTGAACGGCGCGATGTACTGCATCGGGGCCGGATCGGACGCGGTGGCCGCGACGATGATCGAGTATTCCAGCGCGCCCTGTTCTTCGAGCACCTTAACGAACTGCGCGACGGTGGAACGCTTCTGGCCGATCGCGACGTAGACGCAATACAGCTTGAGGTTTTCGTCCGGCTGGGCGTTGAGCGGCTTCTGGTTCAGGATGGTGTCGAGCGCGATCGCGGTCTTGCCGGTCTGACGGTCGCCGATGATCAGCTCGCGCTGGCCGCGGCCGATCGGGATCAGCGCATCGATCGCCTTGAGGCCGGTGGCCATCGGCTCGTTCACCGACTTGCGCGGAATGATGCCGGGCGCCTTGACGTCGACGCGCTTGCGTTCGGTGGCCTGGATCGGGCCCTTGCCGTCGATCGGGTTGCCGAGCGCGTCGACGACGCGGCCGAGCAGACCCTTGCCGACCGGCGCGTCCACGATCGCGCGGGTGCGCTTGACGGTCTGGCCTTCCTTGATCTCGCGGTCGGCGCCGAAAATCACGATACCGACGTTGTCGGTTTCGAGGTTGAGCGCCATGCCGCGCGTGCCGTTCTCGAACTCGACCATTTCACCGGCCTGAACGTTGTCGAGACCGTAGACGCGGGCGATACCGTCACCGACCGACAGCACCTGGCCAACTTCGGTGACCTCGGCTTCCTGGCCGAAATTCTTGATCTGGTCCTTGAGGATCGCAGAAATTTCTGCGGCGCGGATGTCCATCAGCCTGCCTCTTTCATCGCGTTCTTGATCGAATTGAGTTTGGTGCGAAGCGAACTATCCACCATGCGGCTGCCGAGCTTGACCACCAGGCCACCAATAATGGAGGGATCGACCTTCACGTTGAGCGCGACGTCCTTGCCCGTCACTGATTTCAGTGCGGCCTTCAGCGCGTCGAGATTCTTGTCACTGAGCTGCTCGGCGACGGCGACTTCCGCAGTCGCCTCGCCCTTGAACTTCGCCACCAGCGCGCGATAGGCGCGGATCACATCGGCAACGGCGAACAGCCGGCGATTGGCGGTGAGCACCTTGAGGAATTTGGCCGACGTGCCGGCGATGCCGGCCTTGTCGAGCACCGCGGTCAGCGCCTTCAGCTGGGCGTCGGCGGCGAACACCGGGCTGCGGACGAGGCGCTTGAGATCGGCGCTCTCGTTGAGCAAGGCCTCGAACTTGTCGAGGTCGGCCCGGACTTGATCGACGGATTGCTCGTCGCGCGCCAACTCGAACAGGGCCGTTGCGTAACGACCGGACACTCCCGAAACGGACGGATCTTCAGCAGCCACGAGCTCGCTCTTTTTTGCTGTCAAATTCGCAAGGGAAAAACCGTCGCCACCAAAGCAGCGCCTAGCGATCCAAGCCCTTGGAATTCAAGCGGGACTTCGATTTTCGACCGGCACAGGACGTGCCGGGACCGTTAAAATCGCGGCTTTGCTAACATAGCAATCGCGCAGGTGCAACATGACGGCATCGTGAGTGCCGCCTTGTCGCACGCGCTTTTTGCCGACCGCAGCCGGCGGCCGAATCGGAAAAATTTGGCGCGCGGAAATTCGGCGTGTCAGGCCTGATTCACGCCGCCGCGATTTTGTTCCATCGAAATTTGCATAGGCCTATGGCCGAGCGCGCAGGGAACCCCGGGCAGGTTGCGGTTTCATTTGGCGATTACTTACCGAAAACTTACCGTCGCTTCGATAATCAGTATTGGCAAGTATATTGGTCGTTAAAAATTGGTTAAATAGCAAGATTACGGAACCTCGATCGACTACCACCAGGCGGTAACAAGATATTTCACCACGAGATAATCCGGATTTACTGCCCAATTCGTGCCTCATTGGGAAACCAAACGGCCTTGGTCAACGAAGGGACGGGGGTTCCACTTGCCGCGTTAGCGGCAATACTGTCTGAGGGTCTTATCAATGCTGAATATCAAGAAGGCGGCGGGCAACGTAACCCGCTCGCGTACGGCGCTTGCGTTTGTAGCCGCAACTATTCTGGTCGGGGGCAGCGTGACCGAGGCATCCGCGAAGTCCCGGCACCACCATCATCGCCACCACCATCACCACCACGCCCGCGCCGAAGGCTCGTCCTGGCGCGACGCCAATGCATCGATCCAGCCGTCCGGCGGTCACTCGTTCTCGGGGATGGCTTCCTTCTACGGCAATGAGTCGGGCAGCCGCACCGCTTCGGGCCAGCGCTTCAACCAGAACGCCATGACCGCGGCCCACCGCTCGCTGCCGTTCGGCACCAAGCTCCGCGTCACCCATGGCGGCCGCAGCGTCGTCGTCACCATCAACGATCGTGGCCCGTTCATCCGCGGCCGCGTGCTCGACCTCTCCACCGGCGCAGCCCGCGCCATCGGCCTGACCGGTGCCGGCGTCGGCCGCGTCACCGCCGAGGTCGTCTCGTAAGCGCGTTCAGTAAGCGTTGCGTTGCGTAACGGCCGCGAGGCCTGCTTCGCGCCAAAAAATGGCCTGCCGTCGCAAATGACGGCAGGCTTTCTCTTTTGCGGGCTCAGTAGAGCGCAATGGCTCCACTTCTATCCATCATCCCGCTCTACTTCTTTGTCTTGAGCATGATCTTGTCGGAAAACCGCGACACCCTTTTCCGGATCATGATCTACAGGAAGCTCTGCGGATCGACGTCGACCTCGAGCTTCAGATTACCCTTGGTCTTCGGACCCGCCGCCAGCCATTCGCGCAGATATTGCGACAGGTCGACATTGCGCAGCGACTTCACCAGCAGGCGGAAGCGGTAGCGGCCCTTGACGACGGCGAGCGGCGCCTCGGCGGGGCCGAGCACCTGGATCCGCTCGTCGAGCGGCGCCACCGCGGCGAGCTTGCGGGCGAAGCCTTCCGCGGTCGGACGGTCGCCGGCGGAGACGATCAGGCTCGCCAGCCGCCCGAACGGCGGGTAGCCGGTGCGCTCGCGAATCTCGATCTCGCTGGCATAGAACGCCTCGCGGTCATTGGCGATCAGGGCCTTGATCACGGGATGCTCGGGCTGGTGGGTCTGCAGAAAGCCGACGCCGCGGCCCTGCTCGCGGCCGGCGCGACCGACCACCTGGTTCAGCAGCTGGAACGTCCGCTCGGCGGCGCGCGGATCGCCATTGCTCAAGCCGAGATCGGCGTCGATGACGCCGACCAGATTGAGCCGCGGGAAGTTGTGGCCCTTCGCCACCAGCTGGGTGCCGATGATGATGTCGACGCGGCCCTCGGCGATCTCGTTGAGCTCGCTGCGCATGGTCTCGATCGAGGTGATGAGATCGCTCGACAGCACCATGGTGCGGGCCTCGGGGAAGATGTGGGCTGCCTCCTCCTGCAGGCGCTCGACGCCGGGCCCGACCGCGACCAGCGATTCCTCGGCCGCGCAATGCGGGCAGATATTCGGCCGCGGCATCGAGAAGCCGCAGTGATGACAGACCAGCCGCTGCCGGAACCGGTGATCGACCAGCCATGCATCGCAGATGGTGCAGGCGAAGCGGTGGCCGCAGGCCCGGCACAGCGTCAGCGGTGCGTAACCGCGGCGGTTGAGGAACAGCAGCGCCTGCTCGCGGCGCTCGATGGCATGGCGAATCTGCTCGGCCAGTACAGGCGAAATGAAGCGGCCGCGCGGCGGCGGCGCGCGGCGCATGTCGATCGCCTCGATATGCGGCATGTGCTGGCCGCCGAACCGCGACGGCAGCGCGACGCGCTGGTAGCGCCCCTTGCGCGCATTGACCTCGCTCTCGACCGACGGCGTGGCCGACGCCAGCACGATCGGGATCTTTGCGATATGGGCGCGGACCACCGCCATGTCGCGCGCGTGATAATGCGCGCCGTCGTCCTGCTTGTAGGCCTGGTCGTGCTCCTCATCGACGATGATGAGGCCGAGATCGGCATAGGGCAGGAACAGCGCGGAACGGGCGCCGACCACGACCGGCGCCTTGCCCTCGGAAATCGCCGCCCAGTTTCGGGCCCGCGTGCGCGGCGTGAGCTCCGAATGCCATTCCAGCGGCCGCGCGCCGAAGCGTTGCGCGAAACGGTCGAGGAACTGGCCGGTCAGCGCGATCTCCGGCATCAGGATCAGCGTCTGCCTGCCGCGACGGATATTCTCGGCGATCGCCTCGAAATAGACTTCAGTCTTGCCGGAACCGGTGACGCCGTCGAGCAGCGCAACGTGAAAGCTGCCGCTCGCAGCCAGCGCCCTCATCACGTCGACGGCGCTGCGCTGCTCGCGCGAAAAATCCGGCTGCGCATAGGAGGGATCCGGAACGGGCGGCGGTGCCGGCGGCGGCATCGCCTCGACCGTCAGGGTGCCTTCGTCGACAAGGCCGTCGATCACGCCGGAACTGACGCCGGCCTCCCGCGCCGCCTCCGACTTGCCGTGCAGCAACCGGTCCGACAGCACCTCGATGACCCGCCGGCGTGCCGGCGTCAGGCGCCGCGGCGGCTCGCCGACCAGTCGCACGCCGAGCCGCGTCCGCTCCGGCCCGAGATTGTCGCCCATCCGCAGCGTCATCCGCAGCACCATGCCGCGCGCCGACAAAGTGTAATTGGAGACCCAGTCGACCAGCTGGCGCAGCTCCGGCCTTAGCGGCGGAACATCGAGCTTCTCGCTGACGTCCTTGAGCCGGTTGTGCAGCCGCGGATCCGGATTGGCATTTTCCGCCCACACCACCGCAACGACCTCGCGCGGCCCGAGCGGAACGCCGATCACGTCGCCCGGCGCAAGCTCCATGCCGCGCGGCACGCGGTAGGAATAGGTCTGGTTCAGCGCGACAGGCACCAGCACGTCGACGACACGTGTCGTCGATGCGGAGGCTGGGCCGAGGCGCGTGGTATGGTCCATTGAATCAGAAACCTTGAACCCGAGCGGGCTGGAGATTCGGTTTCTGATCGAATCAGAACCAAATCTCCAGCTTCTTGTTTTGACGCGTTTTCTTCACGCGAACCGGCGTCCACTTCGCTCGAAAACGCTCTCCCACCGCTTCGCGCTCTTAGCGAACGGTAAACGAAGGCAGTGCGATATAATCAGGAGATGGGCAGCGCCAATAGCCCTTAAGACACGGACTTAAGACACGAACATGGCCCGGACCGATCAGCCCATCCAGCCGCTCGAGCTCGACTGCGCCGACGCATCGGTCACGCAGGAGATGACGCGCTGGCTGTCGCATCTGCGTGCGGAGCGGCGGCTGTCGCCGAAAACGCTCGAGGCCTATGCCCGCGACGTGCGCCAATGCCTCGCCTTTCTGGCCGGACACTGGGGCGCGCGGGTGACGCTCAAGGCATTTTCCGCGCTCGAGGCGAGCGATGTGCGCGCCTTCATGGCGATGCGCCGAACCGAGGAGATCGGCGGGCGATCGCTGATGCGGGCGCTGGCGGGCCTGCGCTCGTTCGGACGTTTCCTGGAACGCGAAGGCAAGGGCAAGGTCGGCGCGCTCTCGGCGATCCGCGCGCCCAAGGTAGCGAAGAGCCTGCCGAAGCCGATTCACATGGAAGCGGCGAAACGCTTTGCCGATGCCGACGAGCGCGCGGATGAGACCCGCGAGACCTGGATCCTGGTGCGTGACGCCGCCGTCATGGCGCTGCTCTATGGTTCGGGCCTGCGCATCTCCGAAGCACTGGGGCTGAAGCGCCGCGACGTGCCGAAACCCGGCGAAGGCGACGTGCTTGTGGTGACCGGCAAGGGTAACAAGACCCGCATGGTGCCGGTGCTGCAGAACGTGCTGCAATTGATTGCGGACTATGCCGCGATCTGCCCGCATCAACTCAGCCCCGCGGGGCCGGTGTTCGTCGGCGCGCGCGGCGGCCCGCTCAGCCCACGCATCATCCAGCTCACCATGGAGCGGCTGCGCGGCGCGCTCGGCCTGCCCGACAGCGCAACGCCGCATGCACTGCGGCACTCCTTCGCCACGCATCTGCTCAGCCGCGGCGGCGATTTGCGCGCGATCCAGGAATTGCTCGGCCACGCATCGCTGTCGACCACGCAGATCTACACCGGCATCGACAGCGAGCGCCTGCTCGAAGTCTATCGCTCCGCGCATCCGCGCGGCTGAACGCCTGGGTCTGGATTAAAAATAGAGCGCGAGCTTTGGCCCGCCGTCATGCGCCGTTCATCTTCCGACGGCTACTCCAAACCGTTCGGCCCTTGCCTTGTGCGCTGCATTCGGCAATCGTGGCGCGGTCTCATCCGGAGGGGAATCATGAGCGCACATGAAAGTATGGAGCACGCGGAGCATGCCGAGCATGCTTCGGGCGAGAACAAGAAGATCGCGCTCCTGATCGCCGTGATCGCCCTGTGCCTGGCGCTGTCGGAAACGCTCGGCAAGGGCGCCCAGACCGAATCGATCAGCAAGAATGTCGAGGCCTCCAACCTGTGGGCCTTCTTCCAGGCCAAGAGCATCCGCCGGACCGCGGTGCAGACCGCGGCCGAACAGGGCAAGCTGAACCTCGCGACCACCACCGACGAGGCGGCCAGGGCTGCGCTGCAGAAGCAGATCGACGACTGGCAGAAGACCGCGGCGCGCTATCGTTCGGAGCCGGAAACCGGCGAGGGTTCAGAGCAGCTCTCCGAACGCGCCAAGCACGCCGAGCATGAGCGCGACGAGGCCACCGCGAAATATCATCATTTCGAGCTTGCCTCTGCCGCCTTCCAGATCGCCATCGTGCTGGCGTCGGCGACCATCATCACGGGCATCCTCGCGCTCGCCTGGGTGTCCGGCCTGGTGACGCTCGCCGGCATCGTGATGACGGCGCTCGGCCTGTTCCAGCCGCACTTGCTGCATCTGCATTGAGGCGCAGCGCGCCGCTTTCGAACCGTCATCCTGAGGAGCGCGCCCCTGCGCGCGTCTCGAAGGATCGACGGCCACCGGCCGGGCCGCGCATCCTTCGAGACGCGCGTTCCGCGCTCCTCAGGATGACGGAATAGAAAGTTTTGATCAAAGAGGCTTGCTGGTCTGATGCACGCTTTTGCGGAAGCGCGCGATCACGCGCAGCGTGCGTGCCGCCCAGCCCTCGCCGTCGCCACGGATCATCTCGCGAATGCGCCGCTTGATCGGCTCGACCAGCGCGGTGGCCTTGGCCCGCAGCGCCATCACGAAATTATAGAGCGCCTCGAACCAGGGCATCTCCAGCAGTTTCGGCCGCGTCACGTCGAACAGGAAGGCCGTCACGCCGACACCGACGAACTTGGCGAACAGGATCAGCGAGACCGCACTGAACCAGTATTGGTTCGCGAGCAGCCAGAGCCCGACCAGCTTGAGCGGAAACAGCGGGATCACCGGCACGACGAAGACGATCAGCGTCATCGCCGGCGACAGCGAATCGACCCGGTCGGCAAGCCATTGCTTGAGCGCGCGGAGCGGAATCCACGCCACCACCCGCGCCACGATCGGCTCGAGGTGGTCCCATAGCCAAGCCTCGACCAGGAAGATGATCGCAAGCAGGACCCAGAACGGCTGAAGCAGGCGGCGCAGCATCGCTATGATCTCAACCCGGCTGACGCCGGACTTTCGATCATCACATATGGATGGCGCGCTTGCCCACCGCAAGCGCGGCTTCCTTGATCGCCTCCGAACGGGTCGGGTGCGCGTGGCAGGTGCGCGCCAGATCCTCGGCCGATCCGCCGAATTCCATCAGAACGCAGGCTTCATGGATCATTTCGCCGGCTTCGCGGCCGACGATGTGGACGCCAAGCACCCGATCCGTCTTCGCATCTGCGAGAATTTTCACGAAGCCGTCGGTGGTCTGATTGACCTTGGACCGGCCGTTCGCCGTGAACGGGAATTTGCCGACGGTGTACGCGACGCCGGCCTGCTTGAGATCTTCCTCGGTCTTGCCGACCGACGACACTTCCGGCGTGGTATACACAACACCTGGAATGACGTCGTAGTTCACGTGGCCGGCCTGGCCCGCGATGATCTCCGCGCAGGCAACGCCTTCGTCTTCCGCCTTGTGCGCGAGCATCGGCCCGGCCACGACGTCGCCGATCGCGTAGATGCCCTTCACGTTGGTCGAGAAGTGCGCGTCGATCTCGACGCGGCCGCGATTGTCGAGCGCAACGCCGGCTTCCTTCAGCCCGAGGCCCTCGGTGTAGGGCACCCGTCCGATGCAGACGAGCACGACATCGGCTTCGATGCTTTCCGCAGCGCCGCCCGAGGCCGGCTCGACCTTGACCTGCAGCGTCTTGCCGGAGGTATCGACCGCAGTGACCTTGGCGCCGAGCTTGAAGACGAAGCCCTGCTTCTCGAGCATGCGCTGAAATTGCTTCGCCACCTCGCCGTCCATGCCGGGCAGGATGCGGTCGAGGAATTCGACGACCATGACGTCCGCACCGAGACGCCGCCAGACCGAGCCAAGCTCGAGTCCGATCACCCCGGCGCCGATGATCAACAATTTCTCCGGCACCTTCTCCAGCGACAGCGCACCGGTCGACGACACGATGCGCTTCTCGTCGATGTCGATACCCTTCAGGCGGGCGATATCGGAGCCGGTGGCGATCACGATGTTCCTGGTCTCGACGGTCTCGGTCTTGCCGTCGCCGGAGACCTCGACCTTGCCGGCACCGAGGATCTTGCCGGTCCCCTTGAGCACGTCGATCTTGTTCTTCTTCATCAGAAACTCGACGCCCTTGACGTTGCCGTCGATGCCCTGCTGCTTGAAGTTCATCATCGCGGGCAGATCGAGCTTCGGCGCCGGGACGCTGACGCCCATCTTGGCGAAGGAGTGCGCGGCTTCCTCGAACATCTCGGAGGCGTGCAGCAGCGCCTTCGACGGCATGCAGCCGACATTGAGGCAGGTGCCACCCAGCGTCGCGTTCTTCTCGACGACGGCGACCTTCATGCCGAGTTGCGCCGCGCGGATTGCGCAGACATATCCGCCCGGGCCGGTGCCGATGACGACGAGATCGTAAGAAGCCATGATGGAAGGTCCTGTAGCTAAGCTCTGTGACAATTACGCGGGCGCGATCGTGTCGGCAGACCGCCGCCCGCTCTTGATCGTGTGCTAGCGACCGCCCGACACGTCGAGGATCGCGCTGGTGACATAGGAAGCCTCGTCCGAGATCAGCCAGACGATGGCGTTGGCGATTTCATCGGCTGTGCCGACACGCTTCATCGGCACCATATGGGCGAGCCGGTGCGCGCGATCGGGCTCGCCGCCCGCGGCGTGAATGTCGGTGTCGATCAGTCCGGGCCGGATGCCGGCGACGCGGATGCCCTCATTCGCGACTTCGTAGCCGAGGCCGATCGTGAAGGAATCGATCGCGCCCTTGGATGCGGCATAGTCGACATAGGTGTTGGGCGCGCCGAGCTTTGCCGCGACCGAGGACAGGTTGACGATGACGCCGCCCTGGCCGCCGTGCCTGGTCGACATGCGCTTCACCGCCTCGCGCGCACACAGGATGCTGCCGGTGACATTGACCGCCATCATCTGCTGGATACGCTCGGCCGACATCTCGTCGACACGCACGCCGCTCTTGCCGACAATGCCGGCATTGTTGACGAGCGCGCCGAGCGTGCCGAAGCCGTCGGCCGCCTTGAACAGCGCCAGGATGTCCTGCTCGCTGCCGACATCGCATTTCACCGCGATCGCCTTGCCGTTCTTCGCCTCGATCGCGGCGACGACCTCGTCCGCCGCGGTCTTGTTGGATGCATAGCCGACCACGATGCGATAGCCGCGCGCGGCGGCAGCGAGCGCGGTGGCGCGGCCGATGCCGCGGCTGCCGCCGGTGATGACAACGACCTTATCCGTCACTTTGATCCCCAAATGTGAGCACCCAACAGATCGCGGCGCCCGAGCCGATCGGACGCCGCGCGCGATACGGTCTTAGAGGTCCAGCACCAGGCGGGCCGGATCCTCCAGGCTCTCCTTGACGCGGACCAGGAAGGTGACCGCTTCCTTGCCGTCGATGACGCGGTGATCGTAGGACAGCGCCAGATACATCATCGGGCGCACCTCGATCTTGCCGCCGACCACCATCGGCCGCTCCTGGATCTTGTGCATGCCGAGGATGCCGGACTGCGGTGCGTTCAGGATCGGCGTCGACATCAGCGAACCGTAGATGCCGCCATTGGTGATGGTGAAGGTGCCGCCCTGCATCTCGTCGATCTTGAGCTGGCCGTCGCGGGCTCGACGGCCGTAGTCGGCGATCGACTTCTCGATCTCGGCGATCGACTTGTGGTCGCAGTCGCGCACCACAGGCACCACGAGGCCGCGGTCGGTGCCGACCGCAACGCCGATGTGATAATAGTTCTTGTAGATCAGGTCGCTGCCGTCGATTTCGGCGTTGACCGCCGGAATGTCCTTCAGCCCCTGCACGACCGCCTTGGTGAAGAAGCCCATGAAGCCGAGCTTCGAGCCGTGCTTCTTCTCGAACGTGTCCTTGTAGAGGGCGCGCAGCTTCATCACCTCGGTCATGTCGACCTCGTTGAAGGTCGTCAGCATCGCGGCGGTGTTCTGCACGTCCTTGAGGCGGCGCGCGATGGTCTGGCGCAGCCGGGTCATCTTCACGCGCTCCTCGCGCGCGGCATCGTCCGCCGGCGACGGCGCACGAACCTGCACGGCGGCGGCCGGCTGGTTGACCGGGGTCGGCGCCGAGGCGGCCTTCTCGATCGCGGCCAGCATGTCGCCCTTGGTCACGCGGCCATCCTTGCCCGAACCAGGAACGGTGGACGCATCGATGCCGCTTTCGGCGGACAGCTTGCGGACCGAGGGTGCCAGCGGCGCATCCGCCGGCGGCGCCTTCGGCGCGGCAGGAGCCGGGGCGGCAGAAGCCGCGGCAGCCGCGGCGGCCACCTTGGCGGAAGCCGCAGCAGCCGGCTTGGCGGCCGCGGCCGCGCCGTCATTGATCTGGCCGAGCAGCGCGCCTACGGCGACGGTCTCGCCGTCCTTGGCGATGATCTCGCCGAGCGTACCGGCGACCGGCGCGGGCACCTCGATCGTGACCTTGTCGGTCTCCAACTCCACCAACGGCTCGTCCACCGCGACGGCTTCACCGGCCTTCTTGAACCAGCGGCCGATCGTGGCCTCGGTCACGGATTCGCCGAGCGTTGGAACGCGAATTTCAGTCATGGTCTTTTCCTCGATAACCCTGCAATCGCAAAATTTGCGGTCGTGAAACTTGTCCGCCACCGCCCGCCAAAGCGAGCGATCCGGTACTCCGTGACGACAGCACTTCTGCTGGATGACGCGGGATACCGGATGCCCCGCTCCAGCGCGCAATTGCGCACAGGGCGGGGCATGGTCAGTGAAGGTCGTTAGTTCAGTGCGTCGTCGAGCAGCGCCTTGAGCTGCGCCAGATGTTTCGACATCAAGCCGGTCGCGGTCGCCGCCGATGCCGGACGGCCGGCATAGCGCGGACGCTTGTTGGGGGCGTGGATCTGGTTGAGCACCCATTCCAGATAGGGCTCGATGAAGTGCCACGAACCCATATTGCGCGGCTCCTCCTGGCACCAGACCACTTCGGCGTTCTTGAAGCGGCCGAGCTCCTGCACCAGCGCCTTCAGCGGCACCGGATAGAGCTGCTCGACGCGCAGCAGATAGATGTCGTCGATGTCGCGCTTCTCGCGCTCCTCGTACAGGTCGTAATAGACCTTGCCGGAGCACAGCACGACGCGGCGAATCTTGTCGTCCGGCACCAGTTTGATCTTCTCGTCCGGCAGCATCTGCGCGTCATCGTACAGGATGCGGTGGAACGTGGCGTCCTTGCCGAGCTCCTCGAGCCGCGACACGGCACGCTTGTGGCGCAACAGCGACTTCGGCGTCATCAGGATCAGCGGCTTGCGGATTTCGCGATGCAGCTGGCGCCGCAGCACGTGGAAGTAGTTCGCCGGCGTGGTCGGATTGACCACCTGCATGTTGTCTTCGGCGCACATCTGCAGGTACCGCTCGAGGCGCGCGGAGGAGTGCTCCGGTCCCTGCCCTTCGTAGCCATGCGGCAGCAGGCAGACGAGGCCCGACATGCGCAACCACTTGCGTTCGCCCGAAGAGATGAACTGGTCGAACACCACCTGCGCGCCGTTGGCGAAGTCGCCGAACTGCGCTTCCCAGAGCGCCAGCGCGTTCGGCTCGGCCAGCGAGTAACCGTATTCGAAGCCGAGCACCGCCTCTTCCGACAGCAGCGAGTTGATGACCTCGTAGTGGCCGGTGTCTTCGCCGCCGAGATGGTTGAACGGCGTGTAGCGGCTCTCGTCCTCCTGGTCGATCAGCACCGAATGGCGCTGCGAGAAGGTGCCGCGCTCGGAATCCTGCCCGGACAGGCGCACATGATGGCCTTCCTGCAGCAGCGTACAGAACGCCAGCGCCTCACCGGTGGCCCAGTCGATCCCGACACCGCTGTCGATCGCCTTGGCGCGATTGTCGAGGAAGCGCTGGATGGTGCGGTGGACGCGGAAACCGTCCGGCACCTTGGTGATCTTGCGGCCGATGTCCTTGAGCACGGCAAGGTCGACGCCGGTGACGCCGCGGCGGGCGTCTTCTTCCTGGTCGGCGATCTTGAAGCCCGCCCATTTGCCGTCGAGCCAGTCGGCCTTGTTCGGCTTGTAGCCGGCGCCGGCTTCGAGCTCGGCGTCGAGCCGCGCGCGCCAGTCGGCCTTGGCCTTCTCGACCTCGCCCTCGGTCAACACGCCGTCAGCGACCAGCCGCTTGGCGTAGATCTCCAGCGTTGGCGGGTGAGAAGCAATCTTCTTGTACATCACCGGCTGGGTGAACGCCGGCTCGTCGCCCTCGTTGTGGCCGTGGCGCCGGTAGCAGAACATGTCGATGACGACCGGCTTGTGGAATTTCTGCCGGAATTCGATCGCGACCTTGGCTGCGAACACCACGGCCTCCGGATCGTCGCCATTCACGTGGAAGATCGGCGCATCGATCATCTTCGCCACGTCGGACGGATAGGGCGACGAGCGCGAGTAGCGCGGATAGGTGGTGAAGCCGATCTGGTTGTTCACGATGAAGTGCAGCGAGCCGCCGGTGCGGTAGCCCTTTAGATCCGACAGGCTGAAGCATTCCGCCACCACGCCCTGGCCCGCGAAGGCCGCGTCGCCATGCATCAGCAGCGGCAGGACCGAGATGCGCATATCCGGCGGATCGCCGTGCTGGTCCTGCTTGGCGCGCACCTTGCCCATCACGACCGGATCGACGATTTCCAGATGCGACGGATTTGCGGTCAGCGACAGATGGATGTTGTTGCCGTCGAACTCGCGGTCTGAGGAGGCGCCGAGGTGATACTTGACGTCGCCGGAGCCTTCGACCGAGTCCGGATTGGCTGAACCGCCCTTGAATTCATGAAACAGCGCGCGGTGCGGCTTGCCCATCACCTGGGTCAGCACGTTGAGGCGGCCGCGATGCGGCATGCCGACCACGATCTCCTTCACGCCGAGATTGCCGCCGCGCTTGATGATCTGCTCGAGCGCCGGGATCAGCGATTCACCGCCGTCGAGGCCGAAGCGCTTGGTGCCGGTGAACTTGGTGTCGCAGAACTTCTCGAAGCCGTCCGCCTCGATCAGCTTGTTGAGGATCGCGCGGCGTCCCTCGGGCGTGAACGAGATCTCCTTGTCCGGCCCCTCGATGCGCTCCTGGATCCACGCCTTCTGCGCGGCGTTGGAGATATGCATGAACTCGACGCCGAGCGTCTGGCAGTAAGTGCGTTCGCAGATCTGCACGATCTCGCGCAGCGTGCCGTATTCGAGGCCAAGCACGTGGTCGAGGAAGATCTTGCGATCGAAGTCCGCCTCGGTGAAGCCGTAGGAGCGCGGATCGAGCTCCTCACGGTCGCGCGGCGCCTCGATGCCGAGCGGATCGAGCTTGGCGTGGAAATGGCCGCGCATGCGGTAGGCGCGGATCAGCATCAGCGCGCGAACCGAATCGCGGGTGGCCTGATGGACGTCGGCATCGGACAGCTCGGCGCCCCTGGCCTGCGCCTTGGCCGCGAGCTTGGTGCCGACCGCCTTCTCGACCTGGGCCCAGTTGCCGTCGAGCGCGGAGGTCAGCTCGTCGCGCGGCGTCACCGGCCAGTTGTCGCGGCCCCACGAGGCGCCCTCGGCGTTCTTCTGGACGTCGGCCGGGGCGTCCTTCAGGCTCTTGAAGAAATCCTGCCATTCGGCGTCGACCGACGACGGGTCCTGCTCGTAGCGGGCGTAGAGGTCGTCGATGTAGGCGGCGTTGGTGCCCTGCAGGAATGATGAGAGTGCAAAAGCGGCGTTCGCGTCTTGGCGAGACATGGGCAGTCCTGGTGATTTTTTCGGTTCGCGCGTAGGAGACGGCGCTAGGTGCCGGTCTGGAAGTGCGCCGGCTGGATTGATACCCTTTACCCTATCTAGGACAGATATTCCTGTCTAAAAGAACTAAGAAATGAACTTATTTTCATATTTTATTGATCGACGTTCCGGCGACAAAACGCAACAAAAGAGCGGGTTCCCCAAGGAGAACCCGCCCGAAACACGCCAAATCTCGAAGGGAACTTCGCCGGACGGCGGTTACTTCAGCATCTCCGCGAGGGTGTGCCCGAGGCGCGCCGGCGACGGCGATACCTTGATGCCGGCGGCTTCCATCGCCGCGGTCTTGGAACCGGCGTCGCCCTTGCCGCCCGAGATGATGGCGCCGGCATGGCCCATGCGGCGGCCGGGAGGTGCGGTGACACCGGCAATGAAGCCGACCATCGGCTTCTTGCGGCCGCGCTTGGCCTCGTCCTTGAGGAACTGGGCGGCGTCTTCCTCGGCCGAGCCGCCGATCTCGCCGATCATCACGATCGACTTGGTCTTCTCGTCGGCCAGGAACAGCTCCAGCACGTCGATGAACTCGGTGCCCTTGACCGGGTCGCCGCCGATGCCGACCGCGGTGGTCTGGCCGAGGCCCTCCTGGGTGGTCTGGAACACCGCCTCATAGGTCAGGGTGCCGGAGCGGGAGACGATGCCAACCGAGCCGGGCTTGAAGATGTTGGCCGGCATGATGCCGATCTTGCATTCGCCGGCGGTCATCACGCCGGGGCAGTTCGGCCCGATCAGCCGCGACTTCGAGCCCGACAGCGAGCGCTTCACGCGCACCATGTCGAGCACCGGGATGCCCTCGGTGATGCAGACGATCAGCGGGATTTCCGCGTCGATCGCCTCGCAGATCGCGTCCGCCGCGCCCGGCGGCGGGACATAGACCACGCTGGCGTCGGCGCCGGTCTTCTGCCGCGCTTCGGCGACGGTGTCGAACACCGGCAGGTTGAGATGGGTCGAGCCGCCTTTGCCGGGCGCCACGCCGCCGACCATCTTGGTGCCGTAAGCGATCGCCGCTTCCGAATGGAACGTGCCGTTCTTGCCGGTGAAGCCCTGGCAGATGACCTTGGTGTTCTTGTCGATCAGAATGGACATGGTTCGAGATGCTTTCGCGAGACGATCGGTGAAGGGAACTCTATGGTTTGAGCATGATCTTGTCGGAAAACCGGGGGACCACTTTTCCGAATCATGCTCAGTGGATACGCCGGTACACGCCGGTGAGCACGTCGGCCCACCCTTCCGCGTCAGGCGAGAACTGGATTTTCATGTTGTAGGTGTTGTCGTCGACGACCTCGTAGACGTGACGGGCATTGCCGCGCAGCGAGCCGCGCACCAGGATCAGCGACTTGCCCGCCCAGCCACCGGACGCCGGCGACGGCGGGTAGTAGCCGAGCGAGTCGTGCCAGAACAACTTGTAGGCCCGATCGTCGCGGTCGTAGGTGAACACGCCGTGGGTGGCGAAGCTCTCCTTGCCGTCGCGCGTCTGCACGCTGTCCTGGATCAGGTAGAAGCCGTTGAGCGCGATGCGCGCAACGACATGCGAGGTGGCCGGACCGCCCGCGGTCCAGCGCGACGGATAGACCATCTCTTCGCCGCTCCACTCGCCCGCAAACGCCGCGAGCTTGCGGTGTTCGTCCAGCGGTGTCGGAGCGTCGAGATGATCGGCCATCGTTAGCCTCCCTTGACGGCTTTCACGATCTTCTGTGCGGCGTCATCGAGGTTGTCGGCGGGCAGGACGTTGAGGCCGCTCTCGCGGATGATCTTCTTGCCCTGCTCGACATTGGTGCCTTCGAGGCGCACCACCAGCGGCACCTTGAGGCCGACCTGCTTCACCGCGGCGACCACGCCCTCGGCGATCACGTCGCACTTCATGATGCCGCCGAAGATGTTGACCAGGATGCCCTTCACGTTCGGATCGGCGGTGATGATCTTGAACGCGGCCGCGACCTTCTCGACGCTGGCGCCGCCGCCGACATCGAGGAAGTTCGCCGGCTCCATGCCGTACAGCTTGATGATGTCCATGGTCGCCATGGCGAGGCCGGCGCCGTTGACCATGCAGCCGATCGTGCCGTCGAGCGCGACATAGTTGAGGTCGTATTTCGACGCCTCGATCTCCTTGGCGTCTTCCTCGGTCTCGTCGCGCAGCGCGACGACGTCGGGATGGCGGTAGAGCGCGTTGCTGTCGAACGACACCTTGGCGTCGAGCACGCGGAGCTGGCCCTGCTTGGTGACGACGAGCGGATTGATTTCGAGCATCGCCATGTCCTTGGCGACGAAGGCGGCATAGAGCTGACTGGTCAGCTTCTCGGCCTGCTTGGCGAGATCGCCCTTCAGCTTCAACGCCTCGGCGACGGTGCGGCCGTGATGCGGCATGATGCCGGTCGCGGGATCGACCGAGAAGGAGACGATCTTCTCCGGGGTCGAATGCGCGACCTCCTCGATGTTGACGCCACCCTCGGTCGAAACCACGAAGGAGACTTCGGAGGTCTCGCGATTGACCAGGATCGAGAGGTAGAACTCCTTGTCGATGTCGGAGCCTTCCTCGATGTAGAGGCGGTTGACCTGCTTGCCGTGCGGACCGGTCTGCACCGTGACCAGCGTCGCGCCGAGCATCTGCTTGGCGAACTCGGCGACCTCGGCGGCCGACTTGGCGATGCGGACGCCGCCCTTGTCGCCGGCCGATGCTTCCTTGAACTTGCCCTTGCCGCGGCCGCCGGCATGGATCTGGCTCTTCACCACCCAGATCGGGCCGGGCAGCTGCTTGGCCGCCGCGTCGGCCTCTTCCGGCTTCAGCACCGGCACGCCGCGCGAGATCGGCACGCCGAATTCATGCAGTAAAGCCTTGGCCTGGTATTCATGGATATTCATGGAAAGACGCTCCCAAACCCTCGTGCGGCGACCTTTTACGTCAACCTTGCGACTGGCATACCATATACCAAAGCTCGCGCAACTAAAAAATCCGCCGGAATTTCATCGCCTTGCACCCGATAGACGATTGAAACCGCCTATCGGGTCATTGCCATTCGAGATTACTTGCCGAGCAGATCGGGCGCGATCTTCTTGCAGGCGTCGACCAGGCCCTGCACCGCACCGACCGACTTGTCGAAAGCCTCGCGGTCCTTGCCCGCCAGTTCGATCTCGACGATGCGCTCGACACCCTTGGCGCCGACCACGACCGGCACGCCGACATACATGTCCTTCACGCCGTACTCGCCGTTGAGATAGGCGGCGCAGGGCAGCACGCGCTTCTTGTCCTTCAGGTAGCTCTCGGCCATCGCGATCGCGGACGCCGCCGGCGCGTAGAAGGCGGAGCCGGTCTTGAGCAGGTTGACGATCTCGGCGCCGCCGTTGCGGGTGCGGTCGACGATCTCATCGATGCGCGCTTGCGAGGTCCAGCCCATCTTGACGAGGTCGGGCAGCGGAATGCCGGCGACAGTCGAGTAGCGAGTCAGCGGCACCATGGTGTCGCCATGGCCGCCCAGCACGAAAGCGGTGACGTCCTCGACCGAGACGTTGAATTCGTCGGCCAGGAAATAGCGGAAACGCGCGGAGTCGAGCACGCCGGCCATGCCGACCACCTTCTTGTGCGGCAGGCCCGAGGCCTTCTGCAGCGCCCACACCATGGCGTCGAGCGGGTTGGTGATGCAGATGACGAACGCGTCGGGCGCGTACTTCTTGATGCCGGCGCCGACCTGCTCCATGACCTTGAGGTTGATGGAGAGGAGATCGTCGCGGCTCATGCCGGGCTTGCGCGGCACGCCGGCGGTGACGATGCAGACCTTGGCGCCGTCGAGCGCTTCATAGGAATTGGCGCCGACCAGATTGGAATCGAAACCGTCGACCGGCGACGACTGCGCAATGTCGAGCGCTTTGCCCTGCGGCACGCCCTCGGCAATATCGAACAGCACGACGTCTCCGAGTTCCTTGAGGCCGACGAGGTGCGCCAGCGTTCCGCCGATCTGTCCGGAGCCAATCAGAGCAATCTTGTCGCGTGCCATGGGAAATCAGTCCTTTGAACTGTGTACGGGAGGGAGGGAAGTCGGTTGCAAGGGTGGTTATCCCTTTCGAATGATCCATTCAAGTCGCGGCCTGCCCGATTGCGGGCCCTGCCTGGAATTCGATCAGGCATGCCAGCAACATCCGCCCCGGAGACACGAAAAGTTGCTCCGAACCGGACCGCGCGCAAGACAGAATTTCGAGGCTGAATTTCAGGTCTCGACCAGGCCGGTCGACGCGCCGCTCGCCGAGGAGTCCTTCCGGCCGTGCGGCAGCGCCAGGTAGGATTCCGAGCTCATCTCGATCAGGCGCGAGGCTGTTCGCTTGAACTCCATCGCCTCGACGCCGTCGGTCGCAAGGTACAGCGACACCGGATCGGCCTCGGCCGAGGCCATCAGCTTCACGGCATTGTCATAGAGCGTGTCGATCAGCGAGATGAAGCGCTTGGCGGCATTGCGCTCGGCGTAATCCATCACCGGAATGTGGTCGATCAGGATCGTGTGGTAGTCGTGCGCGAGCCTGAGATAGTCGGACGCGGCCAGCGGCTTCTCGCAGATGTCCATGAAGCTGAAGCGCGCGACGCCGTGCGCCGAGCAGGGCACGTTCAGGATGCGTCCCTTGATCGGAATGAGGCGCGCCTTGCACGGCGCATTGCCGGTCATCTTGCGCCAGGCCGCGTTGAGCGCGGCATCGGCCGCGTCATCTGCGGGCACCAGCCACATCTTGACGCCGACGAGTTTCTCCAGCCGGAAGTCGGTGCGCGCATCGAGCCGCAGCACGTCCATGTGGTCGGAGATCTGCGCAATGAACGGCAGGAACAGCGCGCGATTGAGCCCACCCTTGTAGAGATCGTCAGGCGCAACGTTCGACGTCGCGACCACGACGGTGCCGAGATCGAACAGCTTTGCGAACAGCCGGCCGAGGATCATCGCATCCGCGATGTCGGTGACGTGAAATTCGTCGAAGCAGAGCAGCCAGGCTTCGTCGAAGATCGCCTGCGCGGTGAGCGCGATCACATCGCCGTCGGCGATCTCGCCGCGCGCGATCTGCTGACGGTAGCCGTAGATGCGCTCATGCGCCTCGGCCATGAATTCGTGGAAGTGCGCGCGGCGCTTGTGTTCGACCGGGCTCTGCTGGAAGAACAGATCCATCAGCATGGTCTTGCCGCGGCCGACCTCGCCGTGGACGTAGAGCCCGCGCGGCGGCTTGTCGTCCTTGTCGCCGCCGAACAGCCGCCCGAACAGGCCTTGCTTGCGCTGCGGCTTGTAGCTCGCGAGCCGTTCATCCAGCGCGCCGAGCGCCTCGGCGGCGCGGGCCTGCGCGGGATCGGCCTCGATCGCGCCGGAGGCGACCAGGGACTTGTAGTGCTCGAGAAAGGAACTGGGCGAGGTGGACAGCATGAGCCCACCTTACGGCCCTAGTGCGCGGCAAATTGCAAGCCGTGAATTGTGCCGGTGGCTATGCAGGCAGGTATGCAAGCGCGAGCCCTTGCATACCACGGCCGGCCGCATGAGCCACGTCGGGTGTCTCAAGCCGCGATCTCAAGGGACCTCACGCGCAGAGCGCGTAGGAATCCTCGACCACATAGGGGCCGCCGCCTGTCGACGCGCGCGACGAGAACAGCACGAAGCGGTCCGCCATGAAAGTGCGGCTCGGGAAGTAGCCGCGCACGGACAGATAATCCGCGACGTCCTGGCTCGAAGCGTCATGCAAACGCGCGAGCGTGACATGTGGCGTGAATTTTCTGCCCTCGGGATCGAGCCCCATCCGCTGCATCATCCGCTCGAGCTCCGCCTGCAGTTCGATCAGCGGCCGGCTCGGCTCGACGGCGGCAACCACCGCGCGCGGCTTGCGTCCGCCGAAGCTCGACAGGCCTTGCAGTTTGACCTCGAACGGCTTGCGGTTCACCCGAAACAGCATCGACGCGATCTCGTTGGCCCAGATGCCATCGATATCGCCGATGAAGCGCAGAGTGACGTGATAATTTTCGGGATCGATCCAGCGCGCGCCGGGAAGGCCGCCACGCAAGCTGGAGAGGGTTTGGCCGATCTCGGCCGGAATTTCCAGTCCAGTGAACAGACGCGGCATCGCAATAATCCTCGATGCTTGGCGCGAGTTTTGGGAGCCCGCACCCTGTAACAGCCCGGCGACGAATCACCGATGCCTATTTGTACCCGAGATATGTGACTCTGCGAAGCATGACCCGTTAACAGCTCGTAAACCTACGGACACGACACGGCTCACTGCCTGCGCTTCAACTGCGTTGCCCTGATATTGCGCCGAGAAATGCCTCCACTGTGGGCAGGATATTTTTCACAACGATGTCCACACCCTCCGCCGTCGGATGCATGCCGTCGGCCTGATTGATCTTCGGATTAGCAGCAACGCCGTCGAGGAAGAACGGATAGAGCGGCACGCCAAGGGCCTTCGAGAGATCCGGATAGATCGCGTTGAACTTCGCTGCATACTCACTGCCATAGTTCGGTGGCGCGAGCATGCCGCACAAGAGCACGGCGATCTTGCGCGCCTGCAACTTTGTGATGATGTCGGACAGCGCGGCACGCGTGACGGCGGGATCGATGCCGCGCAAGGCATCGTTGGCACCGAGCTCGATGATCACGGCATCGGTTCCATCAGGCACCGACCAGTCGAGCCGCTCGCGGCCGCCCGAGGCGGTGTCCCCGGACACCCCGGCATTGGTCATCTCGACCTTTATCCCCTTGGCTTCCAACGCCTTTTGCAGCCGGATCGGGAACGCCGCCGGGCCCGGGAGGCCGTACCCGGCGCTCAGGGAATCGCCCAGTACCACCATCTTGATCGGCTTCGCCGGTCCTTTCTCCGGGCCATTTTCCAATCCTGGCGTCTGCGCGCTGGCAGCCGTCATCAAGCCCATAAGCAACACGAGTATGTGCACGAAGATTCTCAACCGGCCCTCGACCGCAGCCGCTGAAGTGCCATATGACCGAACCATGGACAGTCTCATCGAATCCTCTTCACTGACCGACGTCGAGCCGGACACCATTGCCGTCAGCAACGTCAATCTCTCGCTCGGCACCGGCGCGGCACGGGTCCATATCCTCAAAGATATCAGCCTTCGTGTGGCGGCGGGTGAGGCCATCGGCCTGATCGGCCCGTCGGGCTCGGGCAAGTCGACCTTGCTGATGGTGATGGCGGGGCTCGAACGTCCTGACAGTGGAGAAGTGGTCGTCAACGGCACCTCGTTCAATGCCCTCGATGAAGATGCGCTGGCGCGCTTCCGCGGCCGCCAGGTCGGCATCGTCTTCCAGTCGTTCCATCTGATCCCGACCATGACGGCGCTGGAGAATGTCGCGGTGCCGCTCGAGCTCGCCGGCAATCCCGATGCGGCCGCGCGCGCCGCGCAGGAGCTGCAATCGGTCGGGCTCGGCGAGCGCCTGCATCACTATCCGACGCAACTCTCCGGCGGCGAGCAGCAGCGCGTCGCGATCGCGCGCGCGCTCGCGCCCGATCCCGCGATCCTCGTTGCCGACGAGCCGACCGGGAATCTCGACGAGACGACGGGCAAGCAGATCGTCGACCTGCTGTTCACCAAGCACGCCGAGCGCGGCATGACGCTGGTGCTGGTGACGCACGATCTCGCGCTCGCGCAGCGCTGCGACCGCGTCGTGCGGCTGCGCTCCGGCCGCATCGACGGACAATCAACTACATGAGCTTTGCCACCACATGAGCATCGCGTCCGAAGTCGCGCTGCAGGGCCGCGCGTCGTCGCTTGCCTTCCGTTATGCGCTGCGCGAACTGCGTGGCGGCCTGCGCGGCTTCTACGTGTTCATCGCCTGCATCGCGCTCGGCGTGATGGCGATTGCCGGCGTCGGCTCGGTCGCCGCCAGCCTCGGCGACGGCCTCTCGCGCGAAGGACGCACGCTGCTCGGCGGCGATGCCGCGTTCTCGCTGATCTCGCGCGAGGCCAAGCCCGACGAGGTCGCCTATCTGCGCACGCGGGGCGAGGTTTCGATCGCGGCCACGCTCCGCGCGATGGCCCGCAGCAATGACGGCAAGCTGGCGCTGGTCGAGCTCAAGGCCGTCGACAACAAATATCCGATGCTCGGCGAGCTGATGCTCGAGCCGGGCATGCCGGTCGCCGATCTGCTCGCCGAACGCGACGGCGTCTTTGGCGCGGCCGCCGATTCAACCCTGCTGGCGCGGCTCGACCTGAAGCTCGGCGACCGCGTCACCATCGGCAGCGCGACCTACCAGATCCGCAGCGTGGTGGCAGCCGAGCCCGACAAGCTCGCCGGCGGCGTCGGCCTCGGGCCGCGCTTCCTGATCAGCGAAGCCAGCCTGCGTGCCACCGACCTGTTGCAGCCGGGCAGCCTGGTGCGCTGGATCTACCGCGTGAAGCTGCCCGACGGCGCCAATGACGATCGCGCCACCACCGCGCTGATCGACGGCGCGCGCAGCGCCGCGCCGGAGGCCGGCTGGGAGGTCCGCAGCCGCAGCAATGCCTCACCGCAGCTCGAGCGCACCATCAACCGCTTCACCCAATTCCTGACCCTGGTCGGCCTCGCGGCGCTGCTGGTCGGCGGTGTCGGCGTCGCCAACGCGGTGAAGAGCCACATCGACCGGCGCCGCGACGTCATCGCTTCGTTCAAGGCGCTCGGCGCCACCGGCCGCGACGTCTTCACGATCTACTGCACGCAGGTGGTGGTGCTGGCCGGGATCGGCTCGGTGATCGGGCTCGTGCTCGGCGCCGCGCTGCCCTTCGTCATCGTCGGCCTGTTCGGCAAGCTGCTGCCGCTGCCGGTGGTGCCCGCGCTGCATCCCGACGAGCTCGCGCTGTCCTTCCTCTACGGCCAGCTCACCGCGCTGGCATTCGGGCTGTGGCCGCTCGGCCGCGTTCATGACGTGCCGGTCGCGGCGCTGTTCCGCGAGACCGTCACCAGCGAGTGGCATCGCCCGCGCTGGAGCTATCTGGCGCTGATGGCCGTGGTGATCGCGCTCCTGATCGGCGTCGCGATCGGGCTTGCCTATGACAAGCGGGTCGCCGCCGTGTTCGTCGCCTCGTCGATCGCGGTGTTCCTGCTGTTGCGCGGAATCGCCGAGCTCCTGATGGCGGTGGCGCGGCGGCTGCCGCGCAGCCGCATGACCATGCTGCGGCTCGCGATCGCCAACATCCACCGGCCGGGCGCGCTGACGCCGTCGGTGGTGCTGTCGCTGGGGCTCGGGCTCGCGGTGCTCGTCACCATCACCCAGATCGACGGCAATCTGCGCCGGCAGTTCCTGGCCGAGCTGCCGGAGCGGGCGCCGTCGTTCTTCTTCATCGACATCCCCTCCACCGAAGCCGACCGCTTCAATGCCTTCCTGGCCAAGATCGCCGCCGGCTCGACCGTCGAGGACGTTCCGATGCTGCGCGGGCGCATCGTGGCCGCGCGCGGCGTCAAGGCCGACCAGCTCAAGCCGTCCGTCGATTCGGAATGGGTGCTGCAGAGCGACCGCGGCCTGACCTATACCGGCGAAGTTCCCAAGGGCTCGAAGATCGTCGAGGGCGAATGGTGGGGGCCGGACTACAGCGGCCCCCCGCTGGTCTCGATGGAGAAGAAGATCGCCGACGGCCTGTCCCTGAAGATCGGCGACGAGATCGTCGTCAACGTGCTCGGCCGCGACGTGCCGGCGAAGATCGCCAACTTGCGCAACATCGACTGGCAGGGCCTCGGCATCAATTTCGTGCTGGTGTTCTCGCCGAATGCCTTCAAGGGCGCGCCGCACAGCCATGTCGCGACCCTGACGGAACCACACGCCGATTCCGCGGACGATGCGCGCATCATCAAGCAGGTCGCCGACGCGTTCCCGATGGTGACCAGCGTGCGGGTCCGCGAGGCGCTGGAGACGGTCGGCAGCGTGGTCAGCAATCTGGTGCTGGCGATCCGCGGCGCCAGCGCCGTGACGCTGATCTCGGCGATCCTGGTGCTCGGCGGCGCGCTCGCGGCCGGACACCGCCACCGCGTCTATGACGCCGTGATTCTCAAGACGCTCGGCGCGACGCGGGTGCGATTGCTCGGCGCCTACGCGCTGGAGTATCTGATGATCGGTTTTGCAACCGCCGTGTTCGGGGTGATCGCCGGCTCGATCGCGGCCTGGCTGATCGTGACGCGGCTGATGACGCTGAGTTTTATCTGGCAGGCCGGCAGCGCCGCGCTGGTCGTGGTCGCCGCGCTGGTCGTCACGGTTGGACTGGGGCTCGCCGGGACGCTGCTCGCGCTAAACCAGAAGCCGGCCTCAGTGTTGCGGAATTTGTGACAAAATGTAGCGGCGCGAGCGCCGTTTTTGCCTATGATGCTAGGGCAGAGCGACATTCGGCCGCGCGTGGAAGCTTGCGTCGGATGTGTTAATTTCCCACATACCAATCGGGTCGGATAGTCGGTTTGAATGACACGGAATTAATGTTCCGCAAACCGAGCCATCTGAGATAGATTTACGACCGGCGCCGCAAATCCCTTGCGCTCCACCGGGACCAACCACGGGAATTCGACCATGTCGGACCTAGACCGCAACTACGCTTCTCCTTTCGGCCGGGCCGCCGGGCGCATTGACGCTGCGGCCGTCGACGCCGGTCTGCGCGCCTACATGCTGCGCATCTACAACTACATGAGCATCGGCCTGGCCATCACCGGCCTCGCCGCGCTCGGCGTCTACATGGGTGCGGTGACGACCGACCAGTCGGCCGCCGTCGCCAAGTTCGGCAACGCCTATCTGACGCAGTTCGGCTACGCGATGTTCGTGAGCCCGCTGAAGTGGCTGTTCATCCTCGCCCCTCTGGCGATGGTGTTCGTCATCTCGGCCGGCATCAACCGCCTGCAGCCCGCGACCGCCCAACTCCTGTTCTGGGTGTTCTCGGCGCTGATGGGTCTGTCGCTGTCGTCGATCTTCCTGGTGTACACGCACACTTCGATCGTGCGCGTGTTCTTCATCACCGCGGCGACGTTCGGTGCGCTGAGCCTCTACGGCTACACCACCAAGCGTGACATGAGCGGCATGGGCTCGTTCCTGTTCATGGGTCTGATCGGCATCATCATCGCGAGCCTGGTCAACCTGTTCCTGGCGAGCTCGGCGCTGCAGTTCATCGTGTCGGTGGTCGGCGTGCTGGTGTTCGCGGGCCTCACCGCCTGGGACACCCAGCGGCTGAAGAACGACTACATCTACGGCTACGCCTCGCAGGGTGGCGTGATGGCAGAGCGTGCGGCAATTACGGGTGCGCTGTCGCTCTACCTGAACTTCATCAACCTGTTCACGCTGCTCCTGCAGCTGCTCGGCCAGCGCGACTAAGCGCCTCGAGCGAGCCGATCAAATCCAAGCCCCGGCCATCCCGCCGGGGCTTTTCTCTTGGGCGAGGCGAGATGTAGCGTAGCCCGGATGAAGCGCAGCGAAATCCGGGGCAAGTTCATCCATGGCTTCGGCAGTCCCGGATTCCGCGGAGCCTGTCATCGGGCGCGCGTTCGCGCGACCCGTTGGCTCCATCCGGGCTACAAGCTTTTCGTTTGCGCGAGGCAAAAATAATGGCGAGGCCGCGCGAGGGCCGCACAACTGCGCCGGCGGATTAGCGGATTTGTAGCCCGGATGAGCGAAGCGATATCCGGGGAAGTTGTACCCGGGTGGTGAGATCCTCCCGGATGTCGCTTCGCTCATCCGGGCTACGAGAAATCCCTACACCAGCGACAGCTTGCGGTCGATCACGAGCAGCACGCGTTCGAGTTCATGGCCGCGGCGCAGGATCAGGCCGGTCGCGGAAATCACGCTGTACATGCCCTGCTTGCGCGCAAGCCGGGGGTCCTTCTCGATCCGGTAGATCGGCACTTCCGACGCGCGCCGGAACACCGAGAACACGGCACGGTCCTTCAGGAAGTCGATCGCATAGTCGCGCCACTCGCCGTCGGCGACCATGCGGCCGTAGAGATTGAGAATGCGGTTGAGCTCAAGTCGATCGAAAGTCACGCGGTTGGGCTGAGGAGTCGCGGCGGCGGTGCGCGCCGCGGCACGACTCCCGCTCGGATCAGTGTCCTCCGAGATCAAACTCATCGAGCGCCTCCTGTCACCTCGGTGACGATCGGGTTCCGAAGGCCCCTCTTCGGGATCGTCACGAGAGTGACATGATCGCGCTAAGCGAGGGGGCCCGCAAGGGGCCAATCGCAATGCAACCGGGCCTTAACCACCACCGCGCGCGGCGGATTGTCCGGAAAACCGCAGAGTCACGGGAACGTTAGCGGAATCATATTGCTGCCCCACTTCCGCCCATCGCCCGCCCCGCTGCCCTGCGAAAAGGAAATCCTGCGTTGGCCCGGTCCTTTCGGTTCCGGATTCCTCAGCCCCCAGCCCCCCGGGGCCGTCGGGATCGGGCCTGTTCGCAGGGGAGTCAAATCCCAACACTGGGCCAACGAAAGTTGGTCCTTTTTGTTTTTGGGACCTGTGCAAGCGAGACGCGCGCAAAGCCCCGGCGTCCTCCTTTCGGCAAATCACTGGATGCACGTTCGTCGCCATGCGCGGCTGCACGACAACATGCGCGCGGTCCAACGACGCGACGGGCGGAAGCCGGCGCACCGCGCTTGACCGCAGCGAGGCGCTAGTGAAGCGAGGTGAAGGCAGCGCCGAGCATCGGGCCCGGCTTCTCGCGGTTGCCGTCCTGGACGTACACCGCCGCAGCATCGACGCCGTCACGCGTGATGTTCTCCAGCGGCACGGTCCAGCTCCCGGACGAACCGTTCCAGTCACCGACCTTGAGGAGATTGCGCACCACGTTGTGGTAGGTGATCTCGCGGCCGCGGTTCTCGCCGCGCGCGATCGAGATCGGCACCGACTTCGAGATCGAGCAGATCCAGACCTCGCCGCGCGACACTGCGGGCGACTTCGATGCGGCGACCGACACGTTGATCTGCTTGCCGGTCAGCGTCATCGTCACCGGCACCGACATCACGCTGCCGCTCCTTTCGGTGCTCTTGATGGCGTCCTCGATACTGGCGCGATCGCTGCCGATCACATGCGCGGAGCCGTTGATCACGGCTTGCGGCGTGTAGACGTCGCGATCGCCGCGCACATGTGAATAGGCCTTCTGGCGCGCGCTGAAACGGGAATCGGCCAGCGTGTCCTTCCAGCCGAGATAATCCCAATAGTCGATCGGCATGCTCAGCGCGATGACGTTGGGGTCCTTCGCGAGGTCACCGATGATCTTGTCCGCGGGCGGACAGGACGAGCATCCCTGCGAGGTGAAGAGTTCGACGACGGCACGCGGATCGGCGTGGGCGGGGCGGATGATCGCGACGATTGCGCAGATACCAAGGGCGCTCGACCATCGCGAGATACAGTTATAGGCCATCATCGCTGTCATACTGCGAACCAGTCGTGATGATTTCCATCCGTAATTGTACGGAGCATGAAGTCTGTCCCTGAACTTGCGTGCCCCAAAACGCGAGAAAGCGGCCTTTTCATAGGCCGCCTTCTTTTTAGTCGCTACTCACTAAGCGGTGAGGCACCGATCACAAATCCGCGTTAGGCCGCGAGTTTCCGCAGCACATAATGCAGGATGCCGCCGTTGCGATAGTAATCGAGCTCGTCCAGCGTATCGATGCGGCAGAGCAGCGGGACATCCTTCTTGCCGCCGTCGGCGGCGACGATTTCGGCCGTCAGCGTCTGGCGCGGCTTCAAATCGCCTTGCAGCCCGCCGATCGTGACCTTTTCGTCGCCCTTGAGGCCGAGCGAGGACCACGACGTGCCGTCCTGGAAGGTGAGCGGAAGCACACCCATGCCGACCAGGTTGGAGCGATGGATGCGCTCGAAGCTCTGGCAGATCACCGCCCGGACGCCGAGCAGGCGCGTGCCCTTCGCGGCCCAGTCGCGCGACGAGCCGTTGCCGTATTCGGCGCCGGCGAACACCACCAGCGGCACGCCTTCCGCCTGGTACTTCATCGCGGCGTCGTAGATCGACATCTGCTCGCCGTCGGGCCAGTGCTTGGTCAAACCGCCTTCCGGAATATTGCCGTCGGCACCCTTCAGCATGAAGTTCTTGATGCGGATGTTGGCGAAGGTGCCGCGCATCATCACTTCATGGTTGCCACGCCGCGTGCCGTACTGGTTGAAGTCGGCGGGGCGCACCTGGTGCTCGCTGAGGAACTTGCCGGCGGGCGAGGTCAGCTTGATCGAACCGGCCGGCGAGATGTGGTCGGTGGTGATCTTGTCGCCGAACATCGCGAGGATCCGTGCATCGACCACGTCGGTGACCGGGTCGGGCTGCTTCTTCATGCCCTCGAAGTAGGGCGGGTTCTGCACATAGGTCGAGCTCATGTTCCAGCGATAGGTCTCGCTTTCCGTGGTCTTGATCTTGCGCCAGTTGGTATCGCCCTTGAACACGTCGGCGTACTTCTTCTTGAAGATCGTCGCGGTGACGTACTTCTTCATGAAGGCGTTGATCTCCTTGGCGGTCGGCCAGATGTCCTTGAGGAACACCGGCTTGCCGTCCTTGCCGATGCCGAGCGGCTCGACTGCGAGATCCTTGGTCACGGTGCCGGCAAGCGCATGCGCGACGACGAGCGGCGGCGAAGCGAGGTAGTTCGCCTGCACGTCGGGCGAGACGCGGCCTTCGAAGTTGCGGTTGCCCGACAGCACGGCGGCGGCGACGATGCCGTTTTCATTGATCGACTTCGAGATATCTTCGGGCAGCGGGCCGGAATTGCCGATGCAGGTGGTGCAGCCGAAGCCGACCAGGTTGAAGCCGACCTTGTCGAGATCGGCCTGCAGGCCGGAGTTGGCGAGATACTCCGCCACCACCTGGCTGCCCGGCGCGAGCGAGGTCTTCACCCACGGCTTGGCCTTGAGGCCCTTGGCGGCGGCCTTGCGCGCCAAGAGGCCGGCGCCGATCAGCACGCTCGGATTGGAGGTGTTGGTGCAGGAGGTGATCGCCGCGATGACGACGTCGCCATGGCCGAGATCAAAATCACGGCCCTCGACCGCATAGCGCTTCTGCTCGCCCTCGGGCTTCTTGTATTCGCCGACCAGCGCGGTCGCGAAACCGGTCGACACCGCCGGCAGCGCGATGCGGCCCTCGGGGCGCTTCGGGCCGGCCATCGACGGCACGACGTCGCCGAGGTCGAGCGTCAGCGTGGTGGTGAACACCGGATCGGCCGACTTGGCGGTGCGGAACAGGCCCTGCGCCTTGGCATAGGCCTGCACCAGCTTGACGCGATCGGCCTTGCGGCCCGAGGTCTTCAGGTAATCGATGGTCGCGGCATCGACCGGGAAGAAGCCACAGGTCGCGCCGTATTCGGGCGCCATGTTGCCGATGGTCGCCTTGTCCGCGACCGAGAGATAGTCGAGGCCCGGGCCGAAGAACTCCACGAACTTGCCGACCACGCCGAGCTTGCGCAGCATCTGGGTGACGGTCAGCACGAGGTCGGTGGCGGTGACGCCTTCCTTGAGCTGGCCCTTGAGCTTGAAGCCGACCACTTCCGGCAGCAGCATCGACAGCGGCTGGCCGAGCATGCAGGCCTCCGCCTCGATGCCGCCGACGCCCCAGCCGAGCACGGCGAGGCCGTTCACCATCGTGGTGTGCGAGTCGGTGCCGACCAGCGAGTCGGGATAGGCGACCTCGAAGGTGCCGGTCTTCCGGCCGACCGTCATCTTCTCCTTCTTGGTCCACACCGTCTGCGCGAGATATTCGAGATTGACCTGGTGGCAGATGCCGGTGCCGGGCGGCACCACCGAGAAGTTCGAAAACGCCTTCTGGCCCCACTTCAGGAACTCGTAGCGCTCCTGGTTCTGCTTGTATTCCTCGGTGACGTTCTTCGCGAACGCCTTGTTGTCACCGAAGAAGTTGACGATCACCGAGTGGTCGATGACGAGATCGACCGGCACCAGCGGGTTGATCTTCTCGGCATCGCCGCCGAGGTTCTGCATCGCGTTGCGCATCGCCGCGAGGTCGACCACGGCCGGGACGCCGGTGAAATCCTGCATCAGGACGCGCGCCGGGCGGAACGCGATTTCGTGCTCGAGCTGGCGCTTCTTCAGCCACTTCGACACCGCAACGATGTCTTCCTTCTTGACGGTGCGGCCGTCCTCGTTGCGCAGCAGGTTCTCCAGCAGAACCTTCATCGAATACGGCAGCTTCGAAATCCCCTTCAGTCCGTTCTTCTCTGCCTGGGGCAGGCTGTAATAGACGTAGGACTTGCCGCCGACCTTCAGGGTCTTGCGGCATTTGAAGCTGTCGAGCGAGGTCATGCGAGGAATCCCAATTCTCAGTTATACCCGGCAAGGGTAACTAAACACCGGCGATCGGCACTGGCCAAGGGATGGCCTGGGGTGGGTTGCGGCCGCCGATTGTGTGTGCTGCATCAAGTTCCGGGCTTATAGAACCTTTCTAGAAGCACCGCCACACCGACAAGCGTGCGACAGCGTTGCGCGACCCAAAAATTCTCACGCGGTAGCGAAAGATTTCAGAGGGCTGTGACAAGACGAACCATGCGGCTCTCGGGACGAAATCTGAAATGCGTGCGCGGCGGACGCGAGGTGTTTTCCGGCCTCGATCTGTCGGCCACGGCCGGCGAGGCGCTCGCCATCACCGGCCCCAACGGCGCCGGCAAGACCTCGCTGCTGCGCGTCCTCGCCGGGCTATTGGTTCCCGCCGAGGGTGTGGTCGCGCTCGAAGGCGGCGACGCCGAGCTCAGCCTGCCCGAGCAGGCCCACTATCTCGGCCACCGCGACGCCCTGAAGCCGGCGCTGAGCGTTGCGGAAAATCTTTCCTTCTGGCGGGAATTCCTCGGCGGCGAGACCGAGGACGCCGGCCACTGCCTTGCCGCGGTGGCGCTCGACCACGCCGCGCATCTGCCGGCGGCCTATCTTTCCGCCGGCCAGCGCCGCCGTCTGTCGATCGCGCGCCTACTCTCGGTGCGGCGGCCGGTGTGGCTGCTGGACGAGCCGACATCGGCGCTCGATGCGGCCGGACAGGCGCTGTTCGTCGACCTGATGCGCGGCCATCTCGCCGGCGGCGGCCTGATCGTCGCGGCGACGCATCTGCCGCTCGGCATCGATGCGCGCGATCTGCGGATGGGAGGAGCGGCATGAGCGCGCTTGGCGCCTTGATCCGCCGCGACATCCGCATCGCGCTGCGCGTCGGCGGTGGCGCGCTGATCGGCGTGCTGTTCTTCCTCACCGTCACGGTGCTGATGCCGTTCGCGGTCGGACCGGATCTCGCGCTGCTGTCGCGGCTCGGCCCCGCCATCCTCTGGCTCGGCGCGTTGCTGGCGAGCCTGCTCACGCTCGACCGGCTGTTCACGGCCGACCACGAGGACGGCTCGCTCGACCTCATCGTGATGAGCCGGACGCCGCTGGAACTCGCCTGCGCCGCCAAGGCACTGGCACACTGGATCGCCGCCGGCCTGCCGCTGATCGTCGCAACCCCGGTGCTCGGCCTGCTGCTCAATCTCGACGGCACCGCGACGCTCGCCGTTGCGGCGACGCTGCTGGCGGGAACACCGGCGCTGACTTTCACCGGCATGATCGGCGCGGCATTGGCCGTGACGCTGCATCGCGGCGGGCTATTGCTGGCGGTGCTGGTGCTGCCGCTGTCGATCCCGGTGCTGATCTTCGGGGTGGCGGCCTCGCAGGCGGCGATATCGGGGCCTTTGCCGTTTGGAACACCGTTCTCGATCCTCTGCGCGCTGTCGCTTGCCAGCCTCGTGATCGGCCCCTTTGCCGCCGCCGCGAGCCTGCGGCACGGGCTGGACTGAAATGAGCCCGATCAAATCTCGCCGAGAGGAAATCGGCCAATTGCCTGCGACACATCGGACGACTATCAGGGTGCCATGAAGCTGACCGCGACGCTGACCGACCTCGCCAATCCGACCAAGTTTCTGGCGCTGACCGCGCGCATCCTGCCGTGGCTCGCGGGCGTGACCGCGATCCTGCTCGCGATCGGGCTCTACCAGTCGGCGATGGCGCCCGACGACTACCAGCAGGGCGCCACGGTGAAGATCATGTTCATCCACGTGCCGAATGCGTGGCTGTCGATGTTCGTCTGGGGCGTCATGAGCGTGGCCGCGCTCGGCACCTTGGTGTGGCGGCATCCGCTCGCTGACGTCGCCGCGAAGGCCGCCGCTCCGATCGGCGCCGCCTTCACCTTCCTTGCGCTCGTCACCGGCTCGCTGTGGGGCCGGCCGATGTGGGGCACCTACTGGGAGTGGGACGCGCGGCTGACCTCCGTCTTGATCCTGTTCCTGATGTATCTCGGCCTGATCGCGCTGTGGCGCGCGGTGGAAGATCCTTCGCGCGCAGCGCGGGCGGCCGCGGTCCTCACCCTGGTCGGCGCCATCAATATCCCGATCATCAAGTTCTCGGTCGACTGGTGGAACACGCTGCATCAGCCGGCCTCCGTGCTCCGCATGGGCGGCTCGACGCTCGACAAGGCGTTCCTGTGGCCGCTGCTCGTAATGGCGATCGCGTTTTCGCTGCTCTTCATCACCTTGCATTTGGCGGCGATGCGCAACGAGATCCTGCGCCGCCGCGTGCGCAGCCTGCAGATGATGCAGGCGAGCCGCGTCTCGTTCACGAGCGAGGTGAGCGGCGGTTCGCAAGGAACCGCGTCAAACGAAATTGGAGCGGCGTGATACGATGGCGCTCGGTCCCTACGCCTCCTTCATCGTGACGTCCTACGTGCTGGTCGCGGCGGTCGTGCTGCTGCTGATCGTCTGGATCGTCGCCGACTATCGCCGGCAACAGTCGCGTCTCAGGGAGATCGAGGCCAGCGGCGTGACGCGCCGCTCCGGCCGCAGCGCGGCCGATATAAGATGAGCGATCAGGCGACCAACAGCCCGCCGCAAGCGCGCCGCCTGCTGGTAGTGCTGCCGCTGGTGATCTTCCTCGGCCTCGCCGGGCTGTTCCTGCTGCGGCTCTATGGCGGCGATCCCTCGAAAATCCCGTCGGCGCTGATCGGTCGGCCGGCGCCGCAGACCGCGCTGCCCGCGCTCGACGGCCTGGTGCGGGACGGCGCGCCGGTCCCCGGTCTCGATCCCGCCGCCTTCAAGGGCAAGGTCTCGGTCGTCAATGTCTGGGCGTCGTGGTGCGTGCCGTGTCACGACGAGGCGCCGCTGCTGACCGAGCTCGGCAAGGACAAGCGCTTCCAGATCATCGGCATCAACTACAAGGACTCGCCCGAGAATGCCCGGCGCTTCCTCGGCCGCTACGGCAATCCATTCGGCATCGTCGGCGTCGACGGCAACGGCCGCGCCTCGATCGAATGGGGCGTCTATGGCGTGCCCGAGACCTTCCTGGTCGGGCGCGAGGGCACCATCGTCTACAAGCTGGTCGGCCCGGTGACGCCGGACAACGTCAACAGCGTGCTCAAGGCCGAGATCGAGAAGGCGCTGCGCGCGGGCAAGTAGGCGCGTCGGCATGCCGTGACTCGCGAACCTGAATCGCGCATGAATGGCGCGAGAAAACACCTGCGGCATAATACTTCGACACGTTTATCTGCGGTTCATTTCGCGGCCACGGCAACGCCATGAACGCACCCCCAACTCAGTGGCGTTGACATCAACGTTCCTCTGGAGGGGACATATGCGCAAGACCACGCTCGCTTCACTTCTCGCCACCGCACTCACGCTCGGCATGATCACGGCGTCGCCGTCGATGGCCCAGACTCCGCAGCCGGCTGCGCCCGCCGCGAAGTCCGAGAGCAAGATGGCTCCCGCCCCGAAGGCCGCCACCCCTGAGTTGAAGACGACGGGAATGGCGAAGGACGACCTGCTCGACATCAACAGCGCCAACACCGACCAGCTCGACGCGCTGCCGGGCGTCGGCAAGGCCTATTCGGCCGCGATCATCAAGGGCCGCCCCTACAAGGGCAAGGATGAACTGGTGCAGAAGAACATCCTGCCGCAGGCGACCTACGACAAGATCAAGGACAAGATCGTCGCCAAGCAGAAGAGCTGAGGCGGCTCACTTCACCTCTCCCCGTTCTTTACGGGGAGAGGTCGAAATTCGCGCGAAGCGGGAATTTCGGGTGAGGGGCTTTGGACGGTGTTTGTCACAAACTCCGAGCCTATCCGTGGAGAGACCGCTCACCCCAACACTCTCCCCGCAGAGCGGGGCGAGGGAGCAGAGTGCTGATCACCCCTTCCGCACGTCGCCCGCGTCGGCCTCGCTCGCCTCCAGCGAGGCCGGCTCGAGGTGATAGCGCTTGGTCAGCGGCATCTGGGCGATGGCGAAGATCATGGTCAGCGGCGTCACGCCGAACACCTTGAAGTTCACCCAGAAGTCCGTGGTCTGCGTGCGCCAGACGAGCTCGTTGAGAACCGCCATGCCGGCGAAGAACAGCGCCCAGCGCATGGTGAGGATGCGCCAGCCCTGCGGCGTCAGGTTGAACACCTGGTCGAACATGATGGCGATGAAGGACCGGCCGAAGAAGAGCCCGCCGCCGAGCACGGCCGCGAACAGGCCATAGATGATGGTCGGCTTGACCTTGATGAAGGTCTCGTCGTGCAGCACCAGCGTCAGCGTCCCGAACACCAGCACGATCGCGCCGGTCACCAGCGCCATGATCGGCACGTGCCTGGTCACCACATAGGATGCGATCATTGCGGCCACGATCGCCACCATGAACGCGCCGGTCGCGACGAACAGGTGGTACTTCGCGTTGGCGATAAAGAACACGAGCAGCGGCCCGAGTTCGGTCGCCAGCTTGAACAACGGATGCGGCTGGGTCTTGTCCATCAATCGATTCCAGCAATTGCCTTGGCAAAATCCTTCGCCGCGAAGGGCGCGAGGTCCTCGACGCCTTCGCCGACGCCGATGAAATGCACCGGCAGCTTGTGCTTCTCCGACAGCGCGACAAGGATGCCGCCGCGCGCCGTGCCGTCAAGCTTGGTCATCACGAGCCCCGTGACGCCTGCCGTACGATGAAATGCCTCGACTTGCGACAACGCATTTTGTCCCACCGTGGCGTCAAGCACGAGCAGCACCGCGTGCGGCGCCGACGCATCGACCTTCCTGATGACGCGCACGACCTTCTCGAGCTCGTTCATCAGCTCGGACTTGTTCTGCAGACGTCCGGCGGTGTCGATCAGCAGCACGTCGCGCGCCTGCTCCTTGGCCGCGGTCAGCGCGCTGAAGGCAAGGCTCGCCGAATCCGAGCCCTGGGCGCCTGATATCACCGGCGACTTGGTGCGTTCGCCCCAGACCTTGAGCTGCTCGATCGCCGCGGCGCGGAAGGTGTCGCCGGCGGCCAGCATGACCTTGCGACCCTCGGCGGAGAATTTCGCCGCCAGCTTGCCGATCGTCGTGGTCTTGCCGGAGCCGTTGACGCCGACCACCAGGACGACGAACGGCTTTTTTCCGGCATCGATCTCGAGCGGCTTCGCCACCGGCGCCAGCACCTTCTCGACCTCGGTCGCGACGACGTCCTTGACCTCGTCGGCGGAGATCGCCTTGTCGTAGCGGCCCTTGCCGACCGCCTCGGCAATGCGGACCGCGACATCGGTGCCGAGGTCGGCGCGCAGCAGAACATCCTCGATGTCGTCGAGCATGGCCGAATCGAGCTTGCGCTTGGTGACGAGGTCGGCGACCGCGGTCCCGATCGAACTCGAGGTCCGCTTCAGGCCGCCCTTCAGCCGCTGCCACCAGCTCTGTTTTGGAGTTCCCGCAGTGGTATCGTTCATGGCGCGGCTGTGTTAGCCGTTTCGCACTCCAAACGAAAGTCTCGACGAATTGATCGATGTTCCCCAATTGACCGCGGAAGAAATCCTGGGCCGGGTGCTCCACCGCGACGGGCTGATGCTGGTGATCGACAAGCCGGCCGGCCTGCCGGTGCATCGCGGTCCCAAGGGCGGCCCCAATCTGGAAGCCTCGTTCGACGCGCTGCGGTTCGGCCTGCCGCGGCCGCCGGTGCTGGCGCATCGGCTGGACAAGGACACGTCCGGCTGCCTCGTCCTGGGACGCCACCGCAAGGCGACCGCCTCGCTCGGGCTGTTGTTCAAGCACAGCAAGATCTCGAAGACCTATTGGACCGTGGTCGAGGGCGGCCCCGCCGAGGATGAAGGCACCATCGACATGCCGCTCGGCCGGCTCAATGCCGAGCGCGGCTGGTGGCAGAAGCCGGACCCGGATGGCCAGAAGGCGATCACCAACTGGAAGGTGCTGGGGCGTGGCGACGGCCTCACCTGGCTCGCGATGGAGCCGGTCACCGGCCGCACCCATCAGCTGCGGGTGCACTCGGCGGCGATGGGCTGGCCGATCGTCGGCGACAATATCTATGGCAACGGTCCGCGCTTCGGCGAGCCGACTTTGCATCTGCATTCCCGCGAGATCGGCATCCCGATCTCCAGGAACAAGGACCCGGTGCATGTGGTCGCGCCGGCGCCCGAACACATGCGGGAGCGGCTCAAGGCCTGCGGCTGGAACGGGCAGTAGCCTCCGTGATTTTACGGAGAATTATCCTTTACGGAACATTCAGGCCCATCGGATAGTCCTGCAGGCGGCTTAGAAAAAGCGCGCCGCGACGGCTCAGGACGAGCAATGCTGAATGATGGGCAAGCAATTGTCGACGAGGTCGAGGCTGCGATACGCGCAGGCTCCGCCGACAAATGCCTGGCCACGGCAAGGCGCGTCACCAGCCTTTTCCTCGCATCCGCCGGCAAGTTCAACAGCGAACAGATCGAGTTGTTCGACAACGTGCTCGAGCGTCTGGTGAAGACCATCGAGTTGCGCGCGCTCGCCGACATCAGCGCCCGGATGGCGCTCACCGACATCAGCGAACAGCTCGCACCGGTCGCCCAGGCACCGCCCGCGATCATTCGCCGCCTCGCCAGCAATGACGAGATCAGGATCGCGCGGCCGATCCTGCAGGAATCGTCGCGGCTCAGCGCGGACGACCTCGTCGAGATCGCACAGACCAAGAGCGAGCAGCATCTGCTCGCCGTCGCCGGCCGCTGGTGGCTGAAGGAGGTCGTCACCGACGCGCTTCTGGCGCGCCGCTTTGCGAGCGTGAGCCACCGCCTTGTCAGCAATCCCGGCGCCAAAGTATCGCCGGGCGGATTTGCCGTCATCCTCGCGCAGGCCGAGCACGATCCGGTGCTTGCGGTGCAGACCGGGATCCGCGCCGATCTGCCCTCGGAGCTCCGTCTTCAGCTGCTGCACGACGCAACGGAAGAGGTTCGCGCCCGTCTGCTGGAACGCGCGCCGGCACATCTGTTCGAGGAAATTCGCAATGCGATCGCAGCGGTCGCCGCCGGCGTCGAGCGCGACATGGCCCGGGTTCGCGACTTCGCCGCGGCCAGGCGTCACATCGCAAAGCTGAAGGACGCCGGCGATCTCAACGAGGCCGCCCTGCTCGGCCTCGCCAGACAGCGGATGTATGAAGAAACCATCGTTGCGCTGGCCGACCTTGCGCATGCAAGCATCGAGGTGATCCGTCCCCTGATGCAAAGCCTCCGTAGCGAAGGTCTGCTGGTGCCCTGCCGGGTCGCTGGGCTCAGCTGGGAGACGACGGCCGCGGTGATGGAATGCCGCTATTCGACCGGATCGATGGGGCCGGTCGAGCTCGCCAACGCCAGGAGCCAGTTCACACGATTGACGCACGCCAACGCCGACCGCCTGCTACGGTTCTGGCAGGTCCGCGCGTCACAACCGGCAAAGCCCGGCCATCGCAGTCGTTGATGATCTCGCGCGCAATGTCGCGACCGATTCCGAATTTACCGGTCAAGCAAAGTATTCGGTGCCACCACCCGCGCATGCGGATGATCCAGCATTCCAGCAGCGACACCGATTCGTCGCGCGACTTTCTCCGCACACTCCACGGTCGTCCCGGCCTAGTGCGCAATTGCGCACGGAGGCCGGGACGACAGCGAATATATAGCGCGACCGGTGAGTGATACCTACTGACTCATACCTGCGCTCTGGCGACATGATCTGTCCGATCCAACGCGTCTTGACTTGCTAGGATGACGGAGATGGAGTCGGAGTGAGCGTCTCAGCGATCCTGTGCAACGAGGCGCGCGCCGTCATGGCCCGTCACGACAAGCCGCCGCACCGCGCCGGGCACATCATCATCGATCGCGACCGGCAGGAAATGCTCGGTGCGGCCCTGCGTGCCGCTCTCGATCAGCACCTCGCGCGTCGCGCCGACTTCCGCATCAAGCCGGCGCAGCAACGCGGCTTCGCCTGCCGTGCGCAGCTGCCTGGCGCGCTCCTTGATCGCGCCGCCCTCGACCTGCGGCATCCGCGCGGCCGGCGTGCCCGGACGCCGCGAATAGGGAAACACGTGCAGGAAGGTGAGATCGCATTCTTCGACCAGGTCGAGCGAGCGCGCAAACATCTCTTCAGACTCGGTCGGGAAGCCCGCGATGATGTCGGCGCCGAGAGCGATGTCCGGCCGCAGCCGGCGAACCTGCGCGCAGAAATCGATCGCGTCCCGGCGTGAATGCCGGCGCTTCATTCGCTTGAGGATCATGTCGTCGCCGGATTGCAATGAGAGATGCAGATGCGGCATCAGCCGCGCATCGTCGGCGATGACATCGAGCAGGTCGCGATCCGCCTCGATCGAATCGATCGACGAGATACGCAGCCGCTTCAGCTCGGGCACATGGCGCAGGATCTGCCGGGTCAACTGGCCGAGTTTCGGCGCGCCCGGCAGGTCGGCGCCATAGCTCGTGAGATCGACGCCGGTCAGCACGATCTCGGCATGGCCGCGCTCGACCAGCGCGCGGACCTGATCGACCACCGCGCCCATCGGCACCGAGCGCGAATTGCCGCGGCCGTAGGGGATGATGCAGAAGGTGCAGCGATGATCGCAGCCGTTCTGCACCTGCACGAACACCCGCGGCAGGCCTCGCTCAAAGCCGTCGAGCAGATGCGGCGCCATCTCGGTCACCGCCATGATGTCGGCGACCGCGACCTTTTCGCTCGCGTCGATGCCGAACGGCGCCTCGAATGCTGAACGTGTCGCGCGCCAGGCGTCGCCGCGCATCTTCTCGTCATTGCCGACGACGCGATCCACCTCGGCCATGTCAGCGAACATCTGGCTTTGCGTCTGCGCCGCACAGCCGGTGACGACGATGCGCGCCTGCGGGCGTTCGCGTTTCAGCTTGCGGATCGACTGCCGCGCCTGCGCCACCGCCTCGTTGGTGACGGCGCAACTGTTGATGACGATGGCATCAGTAAGCCCCGCCTGCTCCGCCTCGCGACGAATCACCTCAGATTCGAATGCGTTGAGGCGGCAGCCAAAGGTGACTACATCGATGCCCATAACCGATCTCACGCCCGATCAAGCGACGCTGGCGAACAGCGCCGGATCGAAGCGGCCCTCATATTCGAAATCGGCGGTGCCGGTCATCAGCACGTGATCGTCGCGCTCGCGCCACTCGATGCCGAGCTTGCCGCCGGGCAGCGTGATCTCGACGCTGCGGTTGGCACGCTTCAGCCGCGCCGCCGCGACCGCCGTCGCGCACGCCGCCGAGCCGCACGCTTTGGTCAGGCCGGCGCCGCGCTCCCAGGTGCGGATCGTGATGTGGTCGCGATCGACGATGCGGGCCAGCGTGATGTTGGCGCGCTCCGGGAAGATCGGATGGTTTTCCAGCAGCGGCCCGAAACGCTCGAGGTCGTAGGCATTGACGTCATCGACCCAGAAGATCGCATGCGGATTGCCCATCGAGACCACCGAGGGCGAATGCAGCACCGGATTGTCGATCGGCCCGACCTGCAGCTCGATGTAGCGGGTGTCACGGAATTCCTCAGCCAGCGGAATGTCCTGCCAGCCGAACTTCGGCGCGCCCATGTCGACGGTGTAGAGATCGGGCGCCGGCCCCTGCCAGCAATTGAGCAGGCCGGCGCGGGTCTGGAACGTCGCTGATGTCTGGCCGGTCTTCTCGAAGATCCGCCGCACCACGCAACGCATGCCGTTGCCGCAGGCCCCAGCTTCCGAGCCGTCATTGTTGTAGATCGAGATGAACGCTTCGGTGCCGTCGAGCCGCGGCGGCTGCAGCACCATCAGCTGGTCGTAGGGCACGCCGCCGGCCGGCGAAGCCACCGCGCGCGCCTCCGCCGCCGACACCTGCGCCCGACCCTGTGCCGCCTCGGAATCGCGCAGGTCGACGACGACGATCTCGTTGCCGATGCCGTTCATCTTGGCGAATGCGTGATTGGCGAGCGCGCTCATCGATTTTCCCAAATTCTGCCCGGTTATATGGCGAGTGATGGCCCGTTAGCCAGCCTGAATAGCCCCATGACACATCTGTCATGGGACGAATGCAGAACTTGCGTGTTAGGAATATCGCACCTCGCGGACCGCGCGCGCCGGGACAGATCGAGCGGCCGTTTGAGGCAGGGGATGGAGAATAACCAATGAACCGTATCAACACGCTCCGCGCGGCCCTGGTCGCGCTGCTGCCCTTGGCCGCGATCGCACTGGCAAGCCCGGCCCCCGCCCAGTCGCCGTCAGCCTCGCCCGCTCCCGCGGCGAGCCCGAACCCAACCCCGGCGCCTGCACCGTCGGCGACGCCGGTGCCCCCGCCGGCCGAGACCAAGTCGCCGGCCGACAGCCCGGCCGCAGCGCAGACCCCGACGCCGGCGCCGGCCGCCCCGGTGCAGACCGCCGATCCCTTCGGCGAGCCGTTCACGCTGGAGCCGAAGAAGGTCGTGATGCTGAAGGGCACGGCCAATTGGGATTCCGCCTTCGACGCTCTGATCGAGGCGTTCAAGCAGCTCACCGCGCTGCTCGACAAGGACGGCGTCAAGGCATCGGGCAATCCGATGATCGTCTACACCTCGACCGACGACACCGGCTTCACCTTCATCGCCGAGATCCCGGTCGATCAGGACGTCAAGAACCTCGGCAAGAACATGAGCATGGGCAATTCGCCTGACGGCAAGGCGCTGAAGTTCGTCCATCGCGGTTCCTACGACAACATGGACAACACCTATGAGGCGATCACCAATCACCTCGACGACAAGAAGCTCGAAGCCAAGGACACCTTTATCGAGGAATACATCACCGATCCGCTGAAGACCGCGGAGGACAAGCTTGTGATCAACGTCTACGTACCCCTGAAGTGAGCCAGATGACCCACCGTCTCCCCTTCGCCGCCACCCTGATCGCGACCACGCTGCTGGCCGCGCCCGTACTGGCCAATGACGACTTTCCGCCGGCGATTTCGGTCACCGGCGAGGCGACCGTGTCGGCGCCGCCCGACCAGGCGCAGCTCGACGCGGGCGTCACCACCGACGCCAAGACCGCGCGCGAAGCCGCCGACGCCAACAATGTGACGATGGGCAAGGTGCTGGCCGCGCTGAAGGGCGCCGGGATCGCGGAGAAGGACTTTCAGACCTCGCGGCTGTCGCTGCAGCCGCAATTCGCCAATCGTGGGCCGTCGTCGCCGAGCGCCCCGCCCAGCATCATCGGTTACCACGCGAGCAATCGCGTCACGATCAGGCTGCACGATGTGAGCAAGGTCGCCAGCGTCATTGACGTGCTGGTCGGCGCCGGCGCCAATGATATCGGCGGGCTCAATTTCTCGGTGTCGCAGGCCTCGAAGCTGCTCGATGACGCCCGCGAGAAGGCGATCGCCGACGCCCGCCGCAAGGCCGAAATCTACGCCAAGGCCGCCGGCGTCACGCTCGGCGCGCCCGTGAATATCGCGGAGGTCGGCTCGGCGCCGGTCCCGGTGTTCCGTCCCAAGATGGCCACGGCCGGATTCGCCGCGCCGACGCCGGTGGCGCAAGGCGAGGAAACGCTGACGGTCAATGTGAGCGTCTCCTGGGCGATCAAGGAGAAGTAATTCAAGGTGGCCAATTGATGTCGTCCCGGCGAAGGCCGGGACCCATTACCCCAAATATTGATTGTTGCGCGACGCTGGGGCCACGATTCCGTTCACAACCAAATTCGGTGGTAATGGGTCCCGGCCTTCACCGGGACGACGCTAAATCTCGAACACCTGCCCGGGCTTCAACGTCAGAAATTTCTCGCGCGGCACGCTCGCCGCGTCGAGCGCCTCGGTGAGCGATCGCCGGCGCGTCGATCGCTTCGTCGGTCAGCTGGAACGTGCCGTGGTGATGCGCCAGCGCCTGCGCCGCGCCGCAATCGGCCAGCGCCTTCACCGCATCCTCCGGATTCATGTGCTGGTCGCGCATGAACCAGCGCGGCTCGTAGGCGCCGATCGGCAGGATCGCGAGCCTGAGCGGGCCATGCGCCTCGGCCACCCGGCGGAAATGCCCCCCGTCGCCGTAACCGGAATCGCCGACGATGTAGAGCTTGCCGGCCGGCGTCTCCAAAACAAAACTCGCCCACAGCGCCTTGTTGCGATCGAACAGCCCGCGCGCCGACCAGTGCCGCGTCGGCACCAGCGTCGCGGCAAGGCCATTGCCGAGCTCGATGCGCTGATGCCAGTCGAACGCCTCGGCTTTGATCGCAGCATCGGACGTACGCATCGTGACGTCGTTGCCGAGCGGCGTGATCACGCGAGAACCAAATGCCCCCGCAAGTCTCGACAGCGTCGCGACGTCGAGATGATCGTAGTGGCCGTGCGACACCAGCACGACATCGATCCTGGGCAGTTTCTCGAATGCGATGCCGGGATCGTTGTGCCGCTTCGGCCCGGCGAAGCTGAACGGTGAGGCGCGCATCGACCAGACCGGATCGAACAGGATGTTGAGGCCCGCGGTCTGGATCAGCCAGCTGGCATGACCGACGAAGCAGAACCGCACCCTGTCGCCATCGACGCGGGGCGGCGGCGTATCGGCATGGGGGCTTGGCGCCCATTCCGGCCAGACCGCGCGCTGCCGGCCGCCCCCGAACTGCCAGCGCAGCACCTCACCAAGCGATTTCGGCGGCGAGCCGTCCGGATCGAAGAAGTGCAGGCCGTCGAAATGATCGGAGACGGGGCCGTCGTAGGTTTTCATAAGAGACATCCAGATCGAGGGCACGCCGATCGCCGCGGCGGCTCCGGTCAAGGTTGCAAGCAGGCGGCGGCGGGTGATCAGCACGCGGGTTCCGGAATAGGAGGCAGGCTCCGGTTATATGGGTGGCAGCGGCGAATTCGGAACCAGGACGGCAAATCGACGTGATTTCAGTACCTTACTGTCCAAGCTAAGTGGATTTCAGCGAAACTTTCCTTGACTTTGCCGCCCCGGCAGCGTTTAACCCGGCCACTTTCTCGGAAAGCCCCGTCTTTTCGACCCGCCGACTGGTCCTGGAGGCCAGAGGCCAACGCCCGACAGCGCGATGCGCCCTCGGGCGCGAAAGTGTTTGGGACCATCGTCTTGGCCTGACGCCAAGGCGGACTATGTGGTCATCACCCGCAAAAGCGGGTCATGACCAGAAGCGAAATAAGCGCGCTCACGGGCGCAACGAAGGACAACGGCATTGTTCGACAATCTGTCGGAACGGCTTGGTGGCATTCTCGATCGTCTGACGGGGCGCGGCGCGCTGACCGAAAAGGACGTCGACGCCGCGATGCGCGAGGTGCGCCGCGCGCTGCTCGAGGCCGACGTCGCGCTCGAGGTGGTCCGCAGCTTCATCGACCGGGTCCGCGAGCAGGCGATCGGCGCCACCGTCGTCAAGTCGGTGACGCCGGGCCAGATGGTGGTGAAGATCGTCCATGACGAGCTCGTCGCCACGCTCGGTTCCGACGGCCAGACCATAGATATCAACTCCGTCCCGCCGGTGCCGATCATGATGGTCGGTCTGCAAGGCTCCGGTAAGACCACCACCACCGCGAAGCTCGCGCGCCGCATGGTCCAGCGCGACAAGCGCAAGGTGCTGATGGCCTCGCTCGACGTCTACCGCCCGGCGGCGATGGAGCAGCTCGCGGTGCTCGGCCGCGACCTCGACATTCCGACGCTGCCGATCGTCGCCGGCCAGATGCCGCCGCAGATCGCAAGGCGCGCGCTAGAGGCCGGCAAGCTCGGCGGCTACGACGTCGTGCTGCTCGACACCGCGGGCCGCACCACGCTCGACGAAGACATGATGAAGGAGGCGGCCGAGATCAAAGCCGCCGCCAACCCGCATGAAGTGCTGCTGGTCGCGGACAGCCTCACCGGCCAGGACGCGGTCAACCTCGCGCGCTCGTTCGATGAGCGCGTCGGCCTCACCGGCATCGTGCTGACCCGCGTCGACGGCGACGGCCGCGGCGGCGCCGCGCTGTCGATGCGCGCCGTCACCGGCAAGCCGATCAAGCTGATCGGCACCGGCGAAAAGACCGACGCGCTGGAAGACTTCCATCCGAACCGCATCGCCGGCCGCATCCTCGGCATGGGCGACGTCGTCTCGCTGGTCGAGAAGGCGGCCGCCAATATCGACGCCGAGAAGGCCGCGCGCACCGCCGAGCGGATGCGCAAGGGTCAGTTCGACCTCAACGACATGCGCGAACAGCTGCAGCAGATGGCCAATATGGGCGGTATCGGCGGCCTGATGGGTATGATGCCCGGCATCTCCAAGATGAAGAACCAGATCGCGGCGGCCGGCATCGACGACAAGATCCTGAAGCGCCAGGTCGCGATCATCGATTCGATGACGCGGCAGGAGCGCAAGAATCCGGACATCTTGAAGGCGAGCCGCAAGAAGCGCATCGCGGCGGGCGCCGGCCAGAGCGTCGAGCACGTCAACAAGCTCTTGAAGATGCACCGGAACATGGCCGACATGATGAAGGCCATGGGAAGCGGCAAGCGCGGCCCGCTCGCCGGCATCGCGCAGGCGATGGGTTTTGGCGGCGGCATGAAGCCGCCCTCGGCCGAGGAGATGAAGGCGCTCGCCGAGAAGATGCAGGGCGGCGCCGGCGGCGGCCTACCGAACCTGCCGAAGGATTTGCCCGCCGGTCTGCGCGGCGGCTTGCCGAACGTGCCGGGCCTGACCGGCCTTTCCGGCAAGCCGATGCTGCCGGGCCTCGGCGGCTTCCCGGGCAAGAAGAAATGAGGAATTCGTCGCGACGGCTCACACGTGGCCGGCGCGACGCGGAATGCCAATCAATCGAACACATCGACCTTTGAAGGAGAACTGAATGTCCGTTGTTATCCGCCTCGCTCGCGCAGGCACCAAGAAGCGTCCGGTCTATCACGTCGTCGTCGCCGACTCGCGCTTCCCGCGCGATGGCCGCTTCATCGAGCGTCTCGGCCACTTCAACCCGCTGCTGCCGAAGGACAACGAGTCGCGCCTGAAGCTCGACATGGACAAGGTGAAGGCCTGGCTCGCCAAGGGCGCGCAGCCATCGGATCGCGTGACCCGCTTCCTCGACGCCGCCGGCGTCAAGAAGCGCGCGCCGCGCAACAACCCGGAAAAGGCCGTGCCGCGCAAGGAGCGCAAGGCGCAGGCCGAAGCTGCCGCCAAGGCTTAAGGCTGAACGGCGACCACGGTGGCTGCACCGGTCTGTGTCGCCCGTATCGGCGCTGCGCATGGCGTGCGCGGCGCCGTCAGGCTTTGGACCTTCACCGAAGATCCGCTGGCCGTGAAGGACTACGGCCCGCTGATGACCAAGGACGGCACGCGCCAGTTCGAGGTCACACATGCGCGCGAGGCCAAGGACCATCTGGTGGTGACGCTGAAGGGCGTCGCCAGCCGCGATGATGCCGAACGACTCAACGGCCTCGAGCTCTACGTTCCGCGCGACCGGCTGCCGGACACCGACGACGGCGAATACTACCACACCGATTTGATCGGGCTCGCCGCGGTGACGACGACGGAGCAGCCGCTCGGCAGGGTGATCGCGATCCACAATTTCGGCGCCGGCGACATCATCGAGATCGCCCCGCCGCAGGGCGCGACGATGCTGCTGCCATTCACCAATGCCGTGGTGCCGACTGTCGATCTCGAAGGCGGCCGCGTGGTGATCGACCTGCCCAAGGAAATCGACGACGAGATCGACGGCGACGATCCGTCGGCCGCCTGAACCAAGAATATCAGCCCGTCATCCGGCCCTGCTGCTCGAGCCAGTCGCAGAACACCGCGCTGTGCGGATCGCTGCTGCGGCCTGCGGGAAAATACGCGAAGTAGCTCCGCGCCGGCAGGCTGACATCCGGAAACGGCGTCACCAGGCGCCCGGCCGCGAGATCGTCTGCGATCAGCGCGGTCGGTCCCATCGCGACGCCGAGACCATCGAGCGCGGCCTGGATCGTCAGATAGAAATGATCGAAGGTCAGCGCGGCCGCCGGCTCCAGCGCGGATTGCCCGGCCTCGGTGAGCCAGTCGCGCCACAGCCGCGGCATCGACGTGACATGCAGCAGCGTATGCCGTGACAGGTCCGCGATCTCACGCAGCGGCAGTTGCGCTGATAGCTTCGGACTGCACACCGGCAATCTCCGCTCCGACACCAGGAAGCGTGACGAGAAGCCGTGGAAGGTGTCGGGGCCACCGCGGATCACGACGTCGAATGGTTCAGGCAGCGCATCCACCGGATCGTTCGACGTGCTCAGGCGCACCTCGATATCGGGATGCTCGGCGCGAAACCGGCTCATCCGCGGTAATAGCCAGCGCAGGCTGAAGGTCGCGAGCGCATTGACGCGCAACACCGCGATCGCCATATCACCGCGCCGCGCGCGATGCTGCTGCACGGCGGCGGAAATCCGGTCGAGCGCGGGTGCGAACTCTGCCAGCAATGCCGCGCCTGCCGGCGTCAGCACCACACGCCGCACCGATCGCCGAAACAACGACGGGGCGCCCAGCCATTCCTCGAGCAGGCGGATCTGCTGACTGACCGCGCCATGGGTCACGCTGAGCTCGGCGGCGGCCTCCTTGAAGCTGCCGAGGCGTGCGGCGGCCTCGAAGGCACGGACCGCATTGAGCGGCGGCAGGCTGCGGCGTGGGACGAACATTGATCCCTCAATACAAGATTTTCTAACGCATGATCCGATTATTACTGATTTGTGACAACAGCCTTGGCGACGCATACTGCCATGCAAGCTGCTTGTATGGCTTTCTTTTCTAAGGTCCCCGCCCGATGCGCGCCCGTCCAAACTTTAGATTTTCTTGCATTGGCTGGCGGCAATGAGCGTATCGGCCGAAACCGGCACGACGCGGCCCGACCGTGCCCGGTCAACCCGCACCCTGACCGTGACCGGGCTCAATCACGCCCTCCACGACGGCTACACCGACGTCATCTACGTGCTGCTGCCGGTCTGGCAGGCGGAATTCGCGTTGAGCTACGGCCTGCTGGCGCTGCTGCGCGGGCTCTATGCCGGCGCCATGGCCGGGCTGCAGATTCCGGTCGGACGCATCGCGGAGCGGATCGACGGCAAGATCATCCTGATCGCGGGCACGGCGCTGTCGGCGCTCGGCTACGCGTTTGCCGGATTCTCCGGCGGTGTCATTGGCCTCGGCCTCGCCCTCGCGCTCTCCGGCGCGGGGTCGAGCACGCAGCATCCGATCGCTTCCGCCGCGGTGTCGCGCGCCTATGGCACGGCGGCGCGCGGGCCGCTCGGCGTCTACAATTTCTCGGGCGATCTCGGCAAGGCGGCGATCCCGGCGCTGACCTCGATCCTGCTCGTGATCATGTCATGGCGGCACACGCTGCTCGTGCTGGCTTTCGCAGGCCTGCTGGTCGCGGTCTGCATCGCGCTCTGGATGCCCTCGGTCGGCAAGGGCGCCGAGCACAAGGCGACATCAGCATCGCGCGGCGCCAGCACAGGCGGCGGCTTTCGCTGGCTGCTCGCGATCGGAATTCTCGACACCGCGGTCAGGATGGGCTTTCTCACCTTCCTGCCGTTCCTGTTGCGCGACAAGGGCGCCTCGCTGCCGACCAACGGCCTCGCGCTGGCGCTGGTCTTCATCGGCGGCGCCGCGGGAAAATTCACCTGCGGCTGGCTCGGCGAGCGGGTCGGCACGTTGCGCACCGTGCTGATCACCGAAGGCGGCACGGCGGCGCTGATCGCAGCCGTGCTGGCGCTGCCGCTCGCACCGGCCATCGTGCTGCTGCCGCTGCTCGGCGTGATGCTCAACGGCACGTCCTCGGTGCTCTACGGTACGGTGCCCGAGCTTACCCCCGCGCACCAGACCGAACGCGCCTTCGCGCTGTTCTATACCGGAACGATCGGGTCGGGCGCGATCGCGCCGGTGCTCTACGGTTTGCTTGGCGACGCGCTCGGCCCGACGCTCGCGACGGCTGCGACCGCGCTCACGGCGCTGGCGATCTGTCCGCTTGCGGTCGCGCTCGCGCGGCATCTCGCTGACGATCAAGCGACGGCATCACCATAACGTGGGTTAGCCCGTAGCCCGGATGAAGCGCAGCGCAATCCGGGGCCGCTCGTCATTACTTGCGTGATTCCCGGATTGTGCTTCGCTCCATCCGGGCTACCTAAGCAATGGTCTCACGGAGCATCCCAATGACAAGCACGCACAAGGCCTGGCGGCTGCACACCCACAATGATCTCCGCTTCGAGGATGTCGCGACGCCGAAGCCCGCGCCCGATGGCGCCGTGGTGCGGATCGAGGCCGGCATGGTGCTGTCTTATACCAACAAGCTCTTGTCGGGCGCGCTGCCCTACAGCCTGCCGCCGATGCCGTTCGTGCCGGGCACCAATGCGATCGCGCGCGTCGTCGCCACCGGCGAGAACGTCACCCATGTGCAATGCGGCGACCGCGTGTTCCTCAGTCCGCATCTGCGCGGCGACGTGCCTGATCGCGATCCGCCGCAGATCCTGATCGGCCTCACCGCGACGGTGACGACGCCGGAAGCGTTCGCCTTGCAGACGCGCTGGCGCGACGGCGTGTTCGCGGAGATCGCGCACTGGCCGGCCGCCTGCGTCACGCCGCTTGCCAATCTCGACGACAAGCCGGCCACCGAATTGATCGGGCTCGCAAAACTGATCGTGCCGTTCGGCGGATTGCAGCGCTCCGGCCTGCGCGGCGGCCAGACCATCATCGTCAACGGCGCGACCGGCTATTTCGGTTCGGGCGGCGTGATGCTCGCGGTCGCGATGGGCGCGGGCCGCGTCGTCGCGGTCGGACGCAAGGAGGCCGCGCTCGAGCAGTTGCGCGATGCATTCGGCCCGCGCGTCATTCCCGCCGTTGTCAGCGGCGATGCCGCAGCCGACCTTCAAGTCATCCGCCGCTCCGCCGGCGGCAGCGCCGATGTCGCGCTCGATCTGCTCGGCGCCGCCAAGAGCACGTCGACCACACTGTCCTCTCTGCGCGCGCTCAGGCGTGGCGGCCGGATGGTGCTGATGGGCAGCGCCGAAGTGCCGCTCGAACTCTGGTTCCGCGAGATGCTGGCCAATGACTGGGAGGTGGTCGGGCAGTTCATGTACGACCGTACGGCACCAGGCCAACTCGCCGGCCTCGCCGCCGAAGGCCTGCTGGACCTGCGCAAGATCAATGTCGCGACGTTCAAGCTTGCCGACTTCCGCCGTGCGGTGGATGCGGCCGCGATGATGCAGAGCCTCGACCTCACGGCCGTGGTGCCGTAACGAGAGGCCATGACATCGCAAGACACCCCAGCCCCGGCGACACCATGGCGCGCCACCGTGCTGACCCTGTTCCCGGACATGTTTCCGGGGCCGCTCGGCGTGAGCCTCGCCGGCAAGGCGCTGGCTGGCGGGCTCTGGGCGCTGGAGGCGCGCGACATCCGGGCCTCGGCCACCGACAAGTACCGCAGCGTCGACGACACCCCGGCCGGCGGCGGCCCGGGCATGGTGCTGCGGGCCGATGTCCTGGCGGCGGCGATCGACGCCGCTGACATCGCGCCTGACCGCCCGCGCCTCTTGATGAGCCCGCGCGGTCGGCCATTGACCCAGACCCAGGTCGCGGAGCTGGCGGCCGGGCCCGGCCCCCTGATCGTCTGCGGCCGCTTCGAGGGCATCGACCAGCGGGTGATCGAGGCGCGGGGCCTCGAGGAGGTCTCGATCGGCGATTATGTGCTGTCCGGCGGCGAAATCGCCGCGATGGCCCTGATCGACGCCTGCGTCCGCCTGCTGCCGGGGGTGATGGGCAAGCAGGCCTCGGGAACCGAGGAAAGCTTTTCCGAAGGACTACTGGAATACCCCCAATACACCCGCCCGCAGGAGTTCGAGGGCCGGCCAATCCCGGAAATCCTGATTTCCGGCGATCACGCCAAGGTCGCGGCCTGGCGGCTGGCCCAGTCCGAGGCCCTGACGGCGGCCCGGCGGCCCGATCTCTGGGCCCGCAAGGCCGGCCAAAAAGCCGCTCCGCGAGGGACAAAAAACAAGACAGACGGGTGACAAACCCTGCGCTTTGCCTTATACGGGCGGCCAAATCCGCACCCGCGCAGGATAGATGGACGTTTGCGCAGCCCGCGAAAGGCTGGGCGCGCCGCCGATGGAGATTTCAATGAACCTTATTCAGCAGCTCGAAAAAGAGCAGTTCGACAAGCTCGCCGCCACCAAGGATATCCCGGAATTCGGACCCGGCGACACCGTCATCGTCAACGTGAAGGTGGTCGAAGGCGAGCGTACCCGCGTGCAGGCCTATGAGGGCGTTTGCATCGGTCGTTCCGGCCAGGGCCTCAACGAGAGCTTCACCGTGCGCAAGATCTCCTACGGCGAAGGCGTCGAGCGCGTCTTCCCGGTGATGTCACCGATGATCGACTCGATCAAGGTCGTGCGTCGCGGCAAGGTTCGTCGCGCCAAGCTTTATTATCTGCGCAACCTGCGCGGCAAGTCGGCCCGCATCGTCGAGAAGCAGGACCGCCAGACCGCCGTCGGCGAGTAACGTTTCCCTCAGGGGATGTGACCGAAAGCGCGGGGCCTGCCCCCGCGCTTTTTTGTTGCGGCATACCTATCTGACGTGCAGGCCCGCGCCTGGATCGATTGTCGCGGGCGCGAGCCCTGTGTTAGAAATTTAGAATGGTTCCGGATCAAGCAAGCCAGCGCTGCCCAAGTCAGTGCCCAAGTCAGACCTGCAAGCGCGTCGTGATCGACGATCGCTCGCGGCTGCCCGGCCGCTTCTTCGGGCGCTTTGCGACGTCGGCAACGTCCGAGCTTAGACGCGCAGCGTAACGCTGCCTGGACGCTTTCGCCTGTCCGCTCGCTTAAGACGCGCTCATGCCATTCCACCACTGAATTCTTCTGGAGCTGAAGCTCATGTCCAAACCGACCACGCTGTACGACAAGATCTGGAACGACCATCTGGTCCACGAGGCCGACGACGGCACCTGCCTGCTCTATATCGATCGCCACCTGGTGCACGAGGTGACCTCGCCGCAGGCGTTCGAAGGGCTGCGCGCCGCCGGCCGCAAGGTGCACGCGCCCGAGAAGACGCTCGCCGTCGTCGACCACAACATCCCGACCACCGACCGTTCGAAGCCGAACCCCGACCCTGAAAGCATCGAGCAGATGCGGGTGATGGCGGAGAACGCCAAGGAATTCGGCATCGAGTATTACAACGAGTTCGACAAGCGCCAGGGCATCGTCCACGTCATCGGCCCGGAGCAGGGTTTTACGCTGCCCGGCACCACCATCGTCTGCGGTGACAGCCATACCTCGACGCATGGCGCGTTCGGCGCGCTCGCGCATGGCATCGGCACCTCCGAGGTCGAGCATGTGCTGGCGACGCAGACGCTGATCCAGAAGAAGGCCAAGAACATGCGCGCGATCGTCGACGGCAAGTTGCCCGAAGGCGTGACCGGCAAGGACATCATCCTGGCGATCATCGGCGAGATCGGCACCGCCGGCGGCACCGGCTACGTGCTGGAATATGCCGGCGAGGCGATCCGTGCGCTCTCGATGGAAGGCCGCATGACGGTCTGTAACATGTCGATCGAAGGCGGCGCGCGCGCCGGCCTGGTTGCGCCCGACCAGAAGGCGTTCGACTTCCTGCGCGACCGCCCGAAGGCGCCGAAGGGCGCCGCCTGGGACGCCGCGATGCGCTACTGGGAGACGCTGCGCTCCGACGAGGGCGCGCATTTCGACCACGAGATCCGCCTCGATGCCGCCAAGCTGCCGCCGATCGTCACCTGGGGCACGAGCCCTGAGGACGTCATCTCGGTGACCGGCTTCGTGCCCGATCCGGACAAGATCGCCGACGAGGCCAAGCGCATCTCCAAGCATCGCGCGCTGAAATATATGGGCCTGACCGCCGGCACGAAGATCACCGACATCAAGCTCGACCGCGTCTTCATCGGCTCCTGCACCAACGGCCGCATCGAGGACCTGCGCGCCGCCGCGAAAATCGCCGAGGGCAAGACCGTCAACGCCAATGTCAACGCGATGATCGTGCCGGGCTCGGGCATCGTGAAGGAGCAGGCGGAAGCCGAAGGCCTCGACAAGATCTTCATTGCGGCCGGCTTCGACTGGCGCGAGCCGGGCTGCTCGATGTGCCTTGCGATGAACCCGGACAAGCTGAAGCCGGAAGAGCGCTGCGCCTCGACCTCGAACCGCAACTTCGAGGGCCGCCAGGGCTTCAAGGGCCGCACCCATCTGGTCTCGCCCGCGATGGCCGCGGCCGCCGCGATCGCCGGACACTTCGTCGACGTCCGCGACTGGCGGTAAGGCAAGCGCGGGTTTCGTCTCAAGCTCGAGCCGTTTCGGAAACGGCTCGTTAACGGGGCGCACGCACACTGCCTCCTTGCGAAAACGAGTCTTCGCAAGGAGCGCGTGCCGTGGCCGATAAACCCGAATTCGTCGACATGATCAGCGACGCGACGCGCCAGAAGCGCCGTCGTGCAGTAGCGCGCATCATCGATCCGCTCCCCGAGGTGAAGGAAACCTCGCGCCTCAGCCACTGGCCGCCGGAGCGCTGGACGCAATGGCGGATGGAAAACCTGACGCCGTGGAAGATAAAGTCCTGGAAGCTGAAGAACTGGGATTAGCGCTTCATTCTTGACGCGGTTTCTTCACGCCAACCGGCGTCCACTTCGCTCGAACACGCTCCAGCGCGCAAAGAGAGTGATCCAACAAGACGGGCGCCGTGAGGCGCCCGCTGTCATTTCAGACTATTACCAATAGACCCGGTACGGCCGCCAGTAGTGGCGGTGGTGCCACCACGGCCGGCAGATCCGACCTCCCTGACAACGGCAACAAGCACCACGCTGATGGCAGCCGGCTTCATTGCGTTCATTGCAGTCGCTCCCGGCATGACGCTAGTCTAGAAACCGCTGAGTGAATGCGCCATGAACGCGCAAAACGCAGCGACGAAACGTCCGGAGGAACGCCAGTGACTGTCTATGTGATCGTGCAACTCAAGATGACCGATCGCGCCGCCTATGATCGGTATCAGGCGCGCTTCTTCGACGTGTTCAGGAAGTTCAACGGACGCCTGCTGTCGGCCGACGAGCAGCCCGCGGTGCTCGAGGGCAGCTGGGATCGCGACAAGCTGGTGCTGATGTCGTTCCCTGACGAAGCCGCATTCCGTGCCTGGTCGGAATCGCCCGAATATGTCGAGATCTCGAGGGATCGCAAGGCGGGCGCGCAGGGCATTGTGCTGCTGGCGAAGGGCTTCGCGCCCTGAGGCGAGCGGAGCAGTTCCGATCGGAGCCGCTCTCTCGTTGCAGCGCTGATGTCGCGCCCAGCGCGACTGCGCGCATCACCAGAACGGGCCGAACCCGAAGCCGAAGGTGAATGGCGCCGGCGCGGCATATGGGTACGGCCGATAGTAAGAGGGCCGCCCGTAATAATAGGAGCCGTACGGCCGATAATAGGAATAGGGCCGGTAGTACGGCCGGTAATAGGGACGGTAGCCGTGGTGATAGTGGCGACGATGGTAATGGTGATGATGGCGCTGCGCGCTGATATCAGTTGCCTTCTGCTTGCCGCTGCGGTGCCGCGGCCTGCGGCTTGGCCGATGCCGCGGCGGTTGCCGATGCCGGCGCCGTCAACGCGAATGCACACGCGACAGCCGCAACACCGATCCATCTCATCATGATCAACTCCTGCAGATTGCGATTGATATCATCTCGCATGGGCGAATCTGCCGGTTTGATGGCTGAGAACGACAACAGGCCCGCTGCTCACGGGCCTGTGTCTCATCTGCGCTGATACGCCGCGCGATCAACGGCGCCAGTGGCGACGATGCCCCCAGCCGCGGTGATGTCCGCGATGCCAGCCACGATGCCAGCCGCGCCCGCCCCAGCGTACCTGAGTGGTCGTCTGGTTCGCGTTGTCCTGAACCGTTGCGGCTGTGCCCGGCGTAGCGAGCGACATCGCGCTTGCACGCTCGGCCGGCGCCGCCAACACCAACACGGCACCGACGGCCGCCAGTCCCAGAACCTTCATCGCCTTCATGAATTGTCTCCTTGATCCCTTTAAGTCACGTCTTGCAACGAACGATCAGATCTTGCTTTGACGCGTTTTCTTCACGCGAGCCGACGTCCATCCCGCATCACGTGCGGGACAGGCTCCGCTGGAAAACGCTTGAGCTTTCGAATCGACCCCGTTGCCGCGACGCAGATCGCAAGCAGAATGCGGACGACGTGAATGGGAAGTGAATAACTGCGCCACGATCATGAATGCTGCGAGCGCGCTTCAGGTTCCGACACGGCCGCAGGATTTTTGGTGTCGATGCGTAAATCCGGCATAGACTATGGTCGCATGTTGTGAGGTGCTTCTCGCAGGACATCGCCAATGGCACAGCAAGGCCCGCGCAAATGATTGGCACTCGGCACGGCAGCGCTCGGCGGTTCCATCATTTCAATTGATGTCGCGCTCGCCTCGCAAGGACCGGGCGGCGCCATGGGCACTGCAAGCCATCTCACGCAATTGCTGATGGCGGTCGCGGTCTATGGATCGATGGGATTGATCGCGGCTGTTGCAATGATCGGCGCGACGCGCCGACATACGCGCAACTAGCCCGGCCGCCAGAAGCAGTTCATGCGCGGCGTGATCACGGTACCGCTCGGCCGATGCTCCTGCACATAGGTCGCAGTGCAGTCGCGCACGGCGTTCGGACCGGGATTGTAGCGCGGGATGACATCGGGTTCCCAATGATCGGGCCGGGACCGGTAGATCGGCACGCGCTTCAGCCGGCGGCGCTCGACGACGCGCTCGCGCACGACCGGTGCCGCCTGCCCGACGCGCGCCTCAGCTGCCGCGCTCTGAGCCTGCGCTCCCGTCGCCGGGAGCGAGAGCCCGACTGCTACAGCCAACAACGCTGCCGCCACGATCCGTTTCATTACGCCCACCCAAGCTCGATTCTTGAGCCCCATTCGTGGGCGGCACGGTCTCCCATTGCGCCGCCAAGGTCAACTGCGCTGGCGTCGCCGATAGCACTCGCGCTAAAGGAGTGTCATGTGGACCACAGAAAAAGCCCCCTCGCTCGCCGAGATGGAGGCCATGGCGCACGAGGTCTTCGAGCGCCTGCCCAAGACGTTCCGGGCCCTCTGCGAGGGGCTGATCATCCGCGTCGACGATTTCCCGACCGATGAGGTGCTCGACGAGATGCAGGCCGAGAGCGAGTTCGACTTGCTCGGCCTGTTTCAGGGCATCGGCCTGCCGCAGCAGAGCCATAGCGACGTGGCCCGGCTGCCCAACCTGGTCTGGCTGTACCGCCGACCGATCCTGGACTACTGGGCCGAGCACGACGAGACCCTCGGCCACATCGTCCGCCACGTGCTGATCCACGAGATCGGGCACCATTTCGGCCTCTCCGACGCCGATATGGAGGCGATTGAGGCCGATGCGGGCTAAAGCGTTCTCGAGCGAAGTGGGACCAGTTCGCGTGAAGAAAACGCGTCAAAACAAGAAGCTGGAGCCTCGTTCCGATTTCATCGGTACGGAAAAGGGCTCCAGCCCTGCAGAAATGGCCCTTTTACCGCTGTCACATTCGCGATAAACATCCAGCCGATATCCGCTATTTTTTGCCCGGGAAGAGCACCGATGGACAAGTTCACCACGCTGGAAGGCGTCGCGGCGCCGCTGAAGATCATCAATGTCGACACCGACATGATCATTCCGAAGCAGTACCTCAAGACCATCAAGCGCACCGGCCTTGGCAAGGGGCTTTTCTCCGAGCAGCGCTACAAGGATGACGGCAGCGAGAACCCCGATTTCGTCCTCAACCAGCCCGCCTATCGCAACGCGAAGGTGCTGGTCGCCGGCGACAATTTCGGCTGCGGCTCGAGCCGCGAGCACGCGCCCTGGGCGCTGCTCGATTTCGGCATCCGCTGCGTGATCTCGACCTCGTTCGGCGACATCTTCTACAACAACTGCTTCAAGAACGGCATCCTGCCGATCCGCGTGTCGCAGGAGGACCTCGACAAGCTGTTCGACGACGCCGAGCGCGGCGCCAACGCGACACTGACCATCGACCTCCCCAACCAGGAGATCCGCGGTCCCGACGGCGGCAAGGTCAAGTTCGAGATCGACCCGTTCCGCAAGCACTGCCTGATCAACGGCCTCGACGACATCGGCCTGACGATGGAGAAGAAGGCGTCGATCGACAGCTACGAGACCAAGCTCAAGGAACGCGCCTGGGCTTGAGGCTCAGCGCATCATCGTGCCCCGGTGCCGTCAGGCGCCGGGGCTTTTCTTTGCCAAATTCGCTCGCCGCAAACCCGCTGATAGCTGACGCGCATGCTGCCTGACATCGTCACCTTCTGGCACGGCTCGATGGATGCGCTACGCCAGACCTGCCTGCGCTCGCAGGTGGCGGCGGGGCACAAGGTCACCGTCTACAGCTTCGATCCGATACCCGGCCTGCCCGAGGGTGTCGGCAATGCCGAGGCCGAAGCCGTGCTGCCGCATTCGTTCGCGGAGAAGCTGCGCCCGGCGGAGCCCGACGGCTCGTGGCGCGACTGGACCATGCTGCAGTTCAGCGACTTCTTCCGCATGCGGCTGATGGCGCAGCGCGCCGGCCTCTGGCTCGACGCCGACGTGCTGCTGCTGAAGGGCGTCGAGCTCGATCCGGCAAAGCCCTATTTTGCCTGGGAGCGGCCGCGGCAGCTCGGCAACTCCGTGCTGTATCTGCCGCAAAATGATCCCATCGTGCGCGCGTTCGAAGCGCTGATGCAGCAGGACGAGCTGATTCCGGACTGGCTGGCGCTGCGCCATCGCCTGACCTTTGCGATGCGCCGGCTGCGCGGCAAATCCAATCGCCTCGCCGACATCCGTGTCGCGATCTACGGCCCGGCGGCACTGACCGCGCTGGCGCGCCGCGCCGACGAATTGCAGCACGCGCTGCCGAAGCGATCATTCTACGCCGTGCATGCCGAGCCGAGGCTATTCTTCGAGCCGTCGGATTTTTCGCGCTACCTGAATGATCCCGGGATCATCGGCCTGCACATCTCGCCGAAGGGACGCGGCAAGGCGGCACCGATCCCAGGCAGCCTCTACGCGTGGGCGGCGCAGCGCTTCGGCCAACGGAACACCTTGAGCAAGCCTTAGCCAATTTGATCTGCCGCAAGGTCAGGCCGCGCAGAAGGCCTCATATGGGACAGCCATTCTATCTTGGAGGCACCCCATGACCACAGAAGCTCGGACGTATCCTGCCGTCGAGTATCTGATCGACGTGTTCGGCAACTGGCTGAAGCATCGGCGGGAGCTTCGTGAACTGCGCGAACTCGACGATGCAAGTCTCAACCAGATTGCAGGCGACCTGCGGGTCAGCCGCGACGACCTCGCGGCGCTGGTGCGCCAGGGACCACACAGCGCCGACGAGTTGCCCAAGCTGCTCGAGGCGCTCGGGATCGATGAAGAGAAGCTGGCGCGCACCGAACCCTTGGTGCTGCGCGACATGGAGCGGGTCTGCAGCCTGTGCGGCCATAAGCGGCAGTGCGAGCACGATCTCGCCACCGGGACGTCCAGTACACGCTATCATCAATACTGCCTGAACGCTGCGACGATCGACGCGTTGGGCGAGGCCGGACGCCGCTAACCGCAGCTCAGAGTTTGAAGGTGCATCGATGCTGAATCGGTACGTCGTCTGGCGTCGTGCATTGCTGGTCGTCCTGATCGTGGCGGCCGCACTTTTCCTGTTGCGTCTGCATCAGGCCAACGGTGCGGAACAGCCCGCGGAGAGCGTCGCTGCCGGACATCGGCTGGCTGAAGCTTGGTGCATGGAATGCCATGCCATCGGCCCCATCATCACGAGTGTGAAGAAAGTGCCGCCGGACTTCGCCGCCGTTGCCGACCGCCCCTCGACCACCACGCTCTCGTTGAAGGTCTTCCTGAAGACCAGTCATCCGACGATGCCGAACATCATCATCGGGCCGAGTGAGGCCGATGACCTCGCAAATTACATTATGAGCCTGAAGCGAGACTACTAGCGGGATCAGTCTCGGTTCTGATTCAATCAGAACCCAAACTCTAGATGCCAGCTTTGGGCGTTCTCTTCCCGCGAACTGCTTCTGGATCGGTGATTATCACTGCCGCATCGCGGCGATCGCGTCCGCGATCGCGATTGTGCGCTTCGCCATCTCGGCGTGCAGGCGCTCGACCATGCGGCCGTCGAGCTGGATCGCGCCGCGCGAGGCGTTCTCCGGCTTCTCGAAGGCGGCTATGATCTTGCGCGCCTCGGCGACCTCAGCCTCGGGCGGCGTGAAGATCGCGTTGCAGGCATCGATGTGGCTCGGATGGATCAGCGTCTTGCCGTCGAAGCCGAGATCGCGGCCCTGCGCGCATTCCTCGGCGAAGCCGTCGACATTGCTGATGTCGCCGTAGGGCCCGTCGAGGATCTCGAGCCCGTGCGCGCGGGTCGCCAGGATGCAATGCGTGATCATCGGGATCATCGCCGCGCGGCCCGGCTTCATCCGGATCCGGGTTTCGCGCGCAATGTCGTTCGGCCCGAACACGAAGCCGGCGAGCCGGGTTTCGGAATCCTTCGATGCCGCGGCCAGCTTGTCGGCGTCGAGCACCGCGCGCGCGGTTTCGATCATCGCCCAGACCCGGATCGAGGCAGGCGCATTGATGTCGCTGAGGCGATCGGCGACGGCGTTGAGATCGTCGACGGTCGAAATCTTGGGAACCAGGATCCCGTCTGGCTGCGCCTTGCCGGCCATGCTGATGTCGTCGACCCACCAGGGCGTGTCGAGCGCGTTGATGCGGATCAGGACCTCGCGCTTGCCAAAGCCCTTGGCCGCGACCGCCTTGGCGATCTGCTCCCGGGCTGTGGCCTTGGCGTCGGGAGCCACGGAATCCTCCAGGTCGAGGATAATGCCGTCCGCCGCCAGCGTCCGGGCCTTTTCCAGCGCCCGTGCATTCGATCCCGGCATGAACAACAGGCTGCGGCGCGGACGGGTCATCGACATTCTCCTGGGGGCTTGGGCTCCGCCAGTGTCCATTGTTTGGGCATCGGGCGGAACCATTCTTCAACGCTGCCGTATCATCTCAGGCCACACGCCGAAAGTCTTGTTCCCGTTACCCGCATGTGGTTAGCCAGAGGCCATGAAATTCTTTCCGAAGCAGTTGATCGACGGCTACCGGACGTTCGCGACCCAGCGGCTGCCGACCGAACAGTCGCGATATCGCGACCTGTCGGAGCGCGGGCAGTTTCCCGAGACCATGGTGATCGGCTGCTGCGATTCCCGCGTCTCGCCGGAGGTGATCTTCGACGCCGGCCCCGGCGAATTGTTCGTGGTCCGCAACATCGCGAACCTGGTTCCGGTCTATCAACCCGACAGCAACGCCCATGGCGTCTCGGCCGCGCTGGAATACGCCGTGACCGTTTTGAAGGTGAAGAATATCGTGGTGCTGGGCCACGCGCAGTGCGGCGGCATCCGCGCCTTCGTCGACAAGATCAAGCCACTCACCCCCGGCGACTTCATCGGCAAATGGATGCAGATGTTCATCAAGCCCGGCGAAGTCGTCGAGCAACGCGAGCATGAGACGATGCAGGACTTCGTCGTCCGCATCGAGAAGGCCGCGGTGTTCCGCTCGCTGGAGAACCTGATGACCTTCCCGTTCGTGCGCGAGCGCGTGGAGAGCGGCGAGATGCAGCTGCACGGCGCCTATTTCGGCGTCGCCGAAGGCTCGCTGTTCGTGCTCGACCGGGTCGCGAAGGAATTCATCAGCGTCCGCGACCAGCTGCAATCAGGCGGATAGCGTCTCTACTCCCCGCCGTGATGGCCGCTACCCCAGCGGTCGGAGATCGCGAGCATGAAGGCCGAGACCACGAACACCAGGTGCACGCCGACCAGCCAGGCGAGCTTGCTGGGATCGAAGACGGTATCGATGTTCATGAACGCCTTCAGCACCTGAATGGCCGAGATCGCGACGATCGACGCCAGCAGTTTTTGCTTCAGGCCGCCGAAATCGACCTTGGTCATCCAGTCCGGCCAATCCGGGTGCCCTTCCGGATCGATCTTCGAGACGAAGTTCTCGTAACCGGAAAACACCACGATCAGGATCAGATTGCCGGTCAGCGATATATCGATCAGCGCGAGCACGCCGAGGATGATGTCGGATTCCTTGGCATCCGGCACATGCAGGATGAAGTGCCACAGCTCCATGCAGAACTTGAGCAGCAATGCCGCGAGGCTGATGACGAGGCCGAAATAGAACGGCGCCATCAGCCAGCGGCTGTTGAAGAGCAGGCTTTCGAAGCTTCTTTCGACGCGCTTCAGCGTCGGATTGGGCCGGTAGGTCGCCGGTTCTTCCGCTTCCGCCATGGCACGCGCTTCCCGATTTCCGCTGCTAGGCCGCCTTCCGCTTCGCGGTGATCAGCTTGCGGTTGATCAGGACCTCGGCGATCTGCACGGCATTGAGCGCCGCGCCCTTGCGCAGATTGTCCGACACGCACCAGAACGACAGGCCGTTCTCCACCGTCGCGTCCTCGCGGATGCGGCTGATATAGGTGGCGTCCTCGCCGGCGGCCTCATAGGGCGTGACGTAACCGCCCGGCTCGTGCTTGTCGATCACGAGGCAGCCCGGCGCATTGCGCAGGATGTTGCGCGCCTCGTCCGGCGTGATCGGATTGGCGAACTCGACGTTGACGGCTTCGGAGTGACCGACGAAGACCGGCACGCGCACGCAGGTCGCGGCGAGCTTGATCTTCGGATCGAGGATCTTCTTGGTCTCCGCCATCATCTTCCACTCTTCCTTCGTGTAGCCGTCTTCCATGAAGACGTCGATCTGAGGAATGACGTTGAAGGCGATGCGCTTCGGAAACTTCTTATTGACCAGCTCGTCATTGGTGTAGACGGCCTTGGTCTGCGAGAACAATTCGTCCATCGCGTCCTTGCCGGCGCCCGACACCGATTGATAGGTCGAGACCACGACGCGCGTGATCGTCGCCTTGTCGTGCAGCGGCTTCAGCGCGACCACGAGCTGCGCGGTCGAGCAGTTCGGGTTGGCGATGATGTTCTTCTTGGTGAAGCCGGCGGTCGCGTCCGCGTTCACCTCGGGCACGATCAGCGGCACGTCGGGGTCCATGCGCCAGGCCGAGGAGTTGTCGATCACGACCGCGCCGGCGGCGCCGATCTTGGGCGACCATTCCTTGGAGACCGAACCACCGGCCGACATCAGGCAGATGTCGATGTCGGAGAAGTCATAGTGCTCGAGCGCCTTCACCTTCAGCGTGCGGTCGCCATAGGAGACCTCGATGCCGACGCTGCGGCGCGAGGCCAGCACGACGACCTCGTCGGCGGGGAATTTGCGCTCGTCGAGAATGTTGAGCATTTCGCGCCCGACATTGCCGGTCGCTCCGACCACCGCGACTTTGTAACCCATCGTTCACTCTCCGACGAAAAATGCCCGTTCCCCCGCAAGCTGCGGAAAGGGAAGAGGCAGCGCTTCTATGCGAGAAAGCCCGTCAAGACAACGTTGCGCAAGCTTTTGAGCGTTTTGATGCGTTTATTTCGGGCCGATCCGGCCGCGCCCCATCATACGAGAAATCCGTCAGCACTGACGAGCTTCGTCGACGAGGTATACGCCACGCTCTCCCGGCTGTTCGCCTATGTCGCCGTGCTCGCGCTGTTCGTCGTCCTCGGCAACTATCTATGGAAGCAGCTGCCCGACGCAACGGCGATGGCGGCCCCTGCCGCCGCGAGTTGGAGCCCAGCCGGCCGCACGGCGCCGGCGTTTGCCGTGAGCCGGCTCGATCTGCAAGATAAAACAGAGGCTTACGAGATTTTCCGGCACCCCGAGGGCGGCCGCAAGGACGTCTTCCGCTGGGCCGACGCCGACGGTGCACCGGTCGCTGAGCTGGAAATCTACCGCCCCGGCGGCGAGGCCATGGGGCCTGCGGTCACCGAGATTGCCGGGCGGCTCGACCCGAACGGCGTCCGCGAGCTCGAGGCGGCCGGCATCGTCGACAGCAAGTTCGGCAGCGTCACCCTGCTGCGCCCGGGACGGCAGGACGGCGACGGCGCCTGCCTCGGCTTCCTCAAGCAGGCCGACGCGCCCGACCTCCGGATCTCCGGCTGGACCTGCCAGGGCACCAGCCTGCCGGCGCGGCGCGCCGCGATCGTCTGCATGCTGAACCGCCTGACGCTGCTGGCCGCGGGCAACGATCCGCGGCTCGCCGCCCTGTTCGCACATGCCGAGCTCAAGCGCACCGACTGCGTTACCTCCGGCGCGCCGGCCTTGTCGGCCGACTGGGTGATGGGCAGCGAGAACCCGCGCCTGCGCGGCGCCCTTTGATGGCGAGACCGTGGCAAGGCACTGGTTCTCATGAAACTTTTGCGCTTGGACACGCATTATCTCGGCCGGTGTGGCGCAATTGACCTAGTGACGGCCTCCCCACCATGGCTACAATGTGTTCCGAGTGATTTTGGCGGACGCGCCAGCCCCCGACGGGGCCGTAATGACGAGGATGCGATGACCTTGAAATTCCCTGCCGCGAACAAGCTCGTGGTGTTGCTTGCCGCGGCTGCCGTCACCGCAACCGCGTTCGGCATGACCGCGGCCAGCGCGCAGAGCCCGGCCAAGCGCAAGCAGCAGGAGCAGTATGACCGCGACGGCCGCCGCTATTACGGCGCGCAGGGTCCGAACCGCGTCTATCAGCAGGGTCCGCGCACCCGCGTTTACGTCACCACGCGCTCGTGGCTCGACGCCGGCACCGAAGTGCTGCCGGGCGATCGCAAGTTTAACGACTACGCCTATCCGCCGGAGATCGGCTACCCCACGTTCGCACGCGAGAACAACAACCGCCCGATCGATCGCCAGCCGCTCAGCACGCCGGCCGATCTCGGCGGCTATCCGCGGAATTTCCCGCTGTACTGAGACGTCTCACTCGGCGTCGTCCCGGCGAAGGCCGGGACCCATACGCCGCGGCCTCTCGATCTGAAAACATTGTTCGCCGATCTTCGTAACCATCGGCGTCGGTGGTTGTGGGTCCCGGCCTTCGCCGGGACGACATCGTGTTTGTGTCAGCCGCGCGCCCTACGCGTGCAGCTTCTGCAATTCCTTCAGGATCGCCTCGCCCATCTGGCTCGTGCTGGCTGCCGTGGTGCCTTCCGACTTGATGTCGGCGGTGCGCAGGCCGCTGGCGAGCACGGCCGCGATCGCGGCATCGACCTTGTCGGCGAGCTCGCCCATGTCGAACGAATAGCGCAGCGCCATGCCGAACGACGAGATCATCGCGATCGGGTTGGCGAGGCCTCGGCCTGCGATATCGGGCGCCGAGCCGTGAACCGGCTCGAACAGCGAGCGCCGCTTCTTCGTCTTCGCGTCGACTTCGCCGAGCGAGGCCGACGGCAGCATGCCGAGCGAGCCGGTCAGCATCGCCGCGATGTCGGACAGCATGTCGCCGAACAGATTGTCCGTCACGATGACGTCGAACTGCTTCGGCGCCTTGACGAGGTTCATCCCGCCGGAATCGGCGAGCTGGTGCTCGAGCGTGACGTCCTTGTATTCGCGCGCATGGACCTGGGTCATGACCTCGTTCCAGAGCACGCCCGACTTCATGACGTTGCGCTTCTCCATCGACGTCACCTTGTTGCGGCGCTTGCGCGCCAGGTCGAAGGCGACGCGGCCGATACGCTCGATCTCGTAGGTGTCGTAGACCTGGGTGTCGACCGCGCGCTTCTGGCCGTTGCCGAGATCGGTGATGGTCTTCGGTTCGCCGAAATAGACGCCGCCGGTGAGCTCGCGGACGATCATGATGTCGAGACCCTCGACCACGTCGCGCTTCAGGCTCGAGGCCTCGGCGAGCGCCGGGTAGCACACCGCCGGGCGCAGATTGGCGAACAGGCCGAGATCCTTGCGCAGCCGCAGCAGGCCGGCCTCGGGACGCACCTCATAGGGCACGTTGTCCCACTTCGGGCCGCCGACCGCGCCGAAGATCACGGCGTCCGCCGCCGTCGCCTTGGCCATGTCGCCCTCGGAGATCGACACCTTGTGGGCGTCATAGGCGGAGCCGCCGACCAGGCCCTGCTCGGTCTCGAACTTCGCGATGCCCTGCGCATTCAGCCAGTCGATCACGCGTTGCACCTCGGCCATCACTTCGGGGCCGATGCCGTCGCCGGGGAGAAGCAGCAGTTTATGGGTCGCCATGATGTTACCTCGAGCTAATCGTTGTTGTCGTTGCCGGGCAAGAGCGCGAAGCGCGTCCTCGCACAGATGACCCGGCAATCCATCCCGCTTCGAAAGGCCTCTCTGAAGATGGATGGATGCCCGGGTCGAGCCCGGGCATGACGAGCGGGGAAATCCGGCCGGAGTGCTAAAACGCCGGAGCCGGATTGGCAAGGCACCCCGGATCGGCCCAGAATGGCCCCAACGAGCAACCCGCGCCCCAAGAAGCTAACAAGAAGCCAACAAGACGGACCTCATGACCGCAGCCATCGTCTACGCCTTCGCCTCGGCGATTTTCCTCGGCGCCGGAGTGGTACTGGCGCAGCTCGGCCTGCGCACCGTCGAGCCGCTGTCGGGCGCCGCGATCAGCGTGCCCTCTTTCACCCTGTTGTTCCTGGTGCTCTCGCCGCTGATCCTGCACGGCGAGCCGGTGGTCTGGGGCGCCCTGCCGATCTTCATGGCGATCGGGCTGTTCTTCCCGGCCTCGCTGACGCTCCTGACCTTTGCGTCGAACCGGGCGCTGGGACCGGTCATCACCTCGACCTTGGGCAATCTGGCGCCACTGTTTGCGGTCACCGCCGCCGTGGTGCTGCTGCACGAGCCCTTGCTGCCGCAGCAGCTCATCGGGCTCGTCGTCGCGGTCGCGGGCGCCGCCATCATCACCGTGACGAGGCCGCGCGATCTCGGCCATTGGCGCAGCTGGGCCCTGCTGCTGCCGCTCGCCAGTGCCCTGGTGCGCGGCATCGTGCCGCCGATCGCCAAGCTCGGCCTTGCGATCTGGCCAAGCCCGCTATGGGCCTGCCTGGTCGGCTATGTCATGTCCTCGCTGGTGGTGCTGACCGTGCAACGGGTCCGCAAGGGCAGCTTCATGGTGCAGGCGCCGCGCGAGGGCCGATTCTGGTTCGCGCTGACCGGGATCAGCAACGGGCTCAGCGCGCTCAGCCTGTTCGCCGCGGTCCGCAACGGCCCGATCACGCTGGTGGCGCCGCTCGCCGCGATCTATCCGCTGGTCACCGTGGTGATGAGCGCGATGATGCTCAAGCATGTCGAGATCACCGCGCGGATCGTCGGCGGCACCCTGCTGACCGTGATCGGCGTCGCGCTGGTCCTGATTGCCTGATACGCAAGACAGTGTTGCGGGCGTCGGCGCTGGGCAGCGTCGCCGCGGCCTGCCACAATGGCCCTATTGCCGGAGTGAATTGTGAGAGCCCCCGCCCCGTCCTACCCGCATCCCGCGCGGCTGATCCTGATTCTGTCGCTTGCACCGACGGTCGGCCTCGGAATCGGCCGCTTTGCCTATTCGCTGGTGCTGCCCGACATGCGCGAGCAGCTGGCCTGGTCGTATTCGGCCGCCGGCTTCATGAACACGATCAATGCCGCCGGCTATCTGGCCGGCGCGCTGCTCGCCTCGCGCCTGATCGAACGCTTCGGACTTGCCGCATCGGTGCGCTGGTCGACGCTGGCCTGCGCGCTGTCGCTGGCGCTTTGCGCCCTCTCGGGCAATTTCGTGGTGCTGAGTTTTGCCCGCCTGCTGGTGGGCTTCGCCGCCGCGATCGGCTTCGTCGGCGGCGGTGCGCTCGCGGCGACCATCGCGCAATCGCGACCGGAACGCGCGAACTTCCTGCTCAGCCTGTTCTATGCCGGGCCGGGCGTCGGCATCCTCGCATCCGGCTTGATCGCGCCCTTCGTGCTGCAGGGTTTCGGCGCAGGCTCGTGGTGGATCGTGTGGTGGGCGATGACGCTGCTTTCCGCGATCATGATCGTGCCGCTGATGCTGGCGCCGCTCCACGCCGACGCCGCCGCCGGCGGCATCGTGCGGACCCAGTTCGCTGTGATGCCGGTCCTGATCTACCTCGCCGCCTATTTCCTGTTCGGTGCCGGCTACATCGCCTACATGACCTTCATGATCGCCTATGTCCGCGACGGCGGCGGCGGCGCGGCTGCACAGAGCGCGTTCTGGAGCCTGATCGGCGTCAGCGCATTCGTGACGCCCTGGGTCTGGGGGCGGGTGCTGGCGCTCGACCGCGGCGGGCTCGCCACCACCATCATCCTCGGCGTCAACGCGCTCGGCGCCAGCCTGCCGATCTTCGGGCATTCGCCGCTGCTGCTTGCGATCTCGGCGCTGGTGTTCGGCGTCGCCTTCTTCGCCGTGGTCGGCTCGACCACCGCCTTCGTGCGTTTCAACTACCCGCCGCAATCCTGGCCGACCGCGATCGCGGCGATGACCATCGCCTTCGGCATCGGCCAGACGCTCGGACCGATCGTGGTCGGCGCCATCACCGACGCGGTCGGCAGCCTGTCATTTGCGTTGAACGTCTCGGCTGCGATGCTCGCGCTCGGCGCGCTGCTATCGGCGTTTCAGAGGAAAGTCCCGTCCCAGCGTCGTCCCGGCGAAGGCCGGGACCCATAACCACAGCTGGTTGTGATGGAAGGAAGCGTCTCCCCTTGTGCCTATTCCCGCGGCCGCGGGGTATCGGTCCCGGCTTTCGCCGGGACGACAGCGAGTCAACTCCCGCTGAACGAATTGTAGCCCTGGTCTTCCCAGTAGCCGCCCTTGTAGTCGTTGGTGACTTCCATCGAGAGCACGTATTTCGGGTTCTTGAAGCCGAGCTTGGTCGGGACCCGGATCTTCATCGGAAAGCCGTAGGCGCGCGGCAGGATCTCGTCGGCAAACTTGAACGTCATCTGGGTCTGCGGATGCAGCGCCGAGCGCATGTCGAGCGGCGAGTTATAGCCGTCCTTGTCGGCGCACTGGAACCAGACATATTTGGCGCGGGTGTCGGCACCGACCAGCTTGAGGAAATCGCGCAAGGGCGTGCCGGTCCAGCTGCCGATTGCGCTCCAGCCCTCGACGCAGATATGACGCGTCACCTGCTTGACCTGCGGCAGCTTGTACAGTTCGTCGAGCGTCCACGACTTCTTGTTCTCGACCAGCCCGCGCACCTCGAGCTTCCAGTCGGCGCCTGCGATCTCCGGCGCGTCGTCGAGATCGTAATAGGCATTGAACGGGAACGGCTTGGTGATCATGCTCTCGGGAAAGGTCGGCGCCAGCGCATCCGGATTGAACATCCAGGCCTGCACCGCGTCGTTGAACTTCGAGACGTGCTTCAGCATTTCCTCGGCCGACGACGAATCGACCACGTCGCAGCCGGTGAGCAGCGTCAGCGCGCCGAGGCTGGTGCCCGCCGTGATGAAGCGGCGGCGCGTCAGCTCCGGCATCGTCTTCACCGCATCGCGCACGAGCAGCTTCTTGTCGACACCGGGGATCAGGAGCTTGCGGAGACGACCCATGACTACCTCCCTCAAATATCTTTCTTGGGCATGATCAATTCCGAAAACCGGTTTCCACTTTTCGGGATCATGCCCTAGCGTCCAATGATCATGGCGCGCAGGCTCTTCGGCACCAGCAGCGCGAGCGCGACATGGATCACCAGGAAGGCGACGATCAGCGCCATGCAGGTGAAGTGAACATAACGGGCGAAATCGTAGCCGCCGAACAGCGACACCAGCCAGTGCAACTGCACCGGCTTCCACATCGACAGGCCGGACAGCACGATGACGACGCCGACGATGATGATGCCGGCATAGAGCAGTTTCTGCACCGAATTGTATTTGCTGAGGTCGTCGTGCGACAGCTTGAAGGTCAGCGCCGCCTTGGTGTCGGCAATCACGCCGCCGGGGGTGATCGGCAGCAGCTTCTTGCGGAAGCGGCCGGTGGCAAATCCCAGCGCCAGATAGACCAGGCCGTTGACCATCAACAGCCACATCGCGGCGAAGTGCCAGAGCAGCGCACCCCCGAGCCAGCCGCCGAGCGTGATGCTCCGCGAGAAGGTGAAGCCAAACAGCGGCGAGGCGTTGTAGATCTGCCAGCCGGACATGATCATCAGGATCATCGCGAAGGCGTTGATCCAATGCACCATGCGCACCCAGACCGGCTGGATCGCCTTCGCGGGCGCCGCGGTCTCTGCCTGGTGGTCGCTGACGGCAAGGCTCGTCATGGGATATCTCTGCTCGTGGTCGTTACCGGGTTATACGCCCGGAACCGGCGTTCCGTTACGGGGTCGCGCACCATCAGTTCGATATACGCCACCTGATATGGTCACAAAAATGCGAGCCGGAGCGAGGCGCCGGCTCGCGATGTCGCGGGTCCCTTGAGGGACTAAATCAGGCCGCCAGGTGTCACGTCGCCGGCATCAGCACGGTGTCGACCACATGGATGACGCCGTTCGACTGGTTGACGTTGGAGATCGTCACCATCGAGCTGCCGCCCTTGGCATCGACGATCCAGACCTTGCCGTCCTGCTTCTTCACGGTCAGTTCCTCGCCCTCGGCGGTCTTCAGCTTCTTGCCGTCGGTGAGGTCGGAGGCCTCGAGCTTGCCCGGCACCACATGGTAGGTGAGGATCTTGGTCAGCGTCGCCTTGTTCTCGGGCTTGACCAGGGTATCGACGGTTCCGGCCGGCAGCTTGCCGAACGCGGCATTGGTCGGCGCGAACACCGTGAACGGGCCCTTGCCTTCCAGCGTGCCGACCAGGCCCGCGGCCTTCACCGCAGCGACGAGCGTGGTGTGATCCTTCGAATTGACGGCGTTCTGCACGATGTTCTTCGACGGGAACATCGCGGCGCCGCCGACCATCACGGTCTTTTCCTCGGCGCGGACCGGCGCCACGACGGTGGCCGTGATCGCAAGCGCGCAGAACGCGGCGGCGGTGAGATAGGCAATACGCTTCGACATGGTTTCGTCTCCCGATGAGTAGGCCGACCGGCGAGGCTTCGCCGGCGTTGAAGGGGCAACAACGGCGCGTGCTGGTTGATGAGTGCGTCGTCGTTGGCCGAGCTACGGCAGGTTTTCCGGACGGTTTCCGGAAATAATTCTTTGTGATTGTTGAAACCGGCCGGCGCGCGCTGCGTACACGCGACGCCTCGCGCAGCCCGCCACGCATTCCATTCAGCGGAATGGACGCGTGCGCTGCCGCGAGCAATTTGCTTGCCGCAGCCAGCTGATTGGTTCAGCTTGAGGTTGCGGCACGGCTTCGCAGAAAGCGGCCGCGGGGAGGCATCATGAGCAGCATCACGGCTGACGGCCACGCCGCACCTGCGGTGAACGATGCAAGCATCGACATCGGTCCGCTCGAGCAGAAGCACCTGCAATACGCCAACTACCGCGCGGTCGCGGACACAACCGAGATCACGAAAACGCATTGGCACATCGCCACCGCCAACGCGCTCGGCTGGGGCTTTGACGGCATGGACGGCGTGATCTTCGCGCTGATCTCGCCGATGGTGATCAAGGAATTTTCGCTGAGCCTGCCGGAGTACCGCTCCGGCATGCAGATCGCGCTGTTCGTCGGCATCGCCGGGCTGTATTTCTGGCCATGGCTCGCCGACCGCTACGGTCGCCGCACGCTGCTCGCCGTCAATATCGCGCTGTTCTCGCTTCTGATGCCGGTCGCGGCGATGTCGCCGACCTTTGCGGTGTTCGTGATCGCGCGCTCGCTGTTGTTCTTCGCGCTCAACGGCGAATGGTCGCTCGGCTCGATGCTGGTCGCGGAAACCTGGCCGGCCCGGCTCCGCGGCCGCGTCATCAGCATCACCCGCTCGGCCTGGTGCCTCGGCGCCACGCTCGCCGGCGCGATCACCGGGCTCGTCGCCGCCAATTTCGGCTGGCGCATCGCGGTCATGGTGCCCGGCGTGATCGCGCTGCTCGCGATCTATATCCGCTCCACCTGCCCGGAATCGCCCTATTGGGTGCGCGCGCAGGACCGCAAGCGGCGCATCTCCGAGACGCTGGCGCGCGGCGGCACGGTCAGCACCGAAGACAGCGCTTGGTTCGGCAAGGCCAAGTCGGTCGGCATCCGCCAGGTGTTCATGCCCGACGTGCTGCCCGCCACGCTTGTCGCGCTGTTCGTCGCCTGCGCCTCGACCTGCATCTACGGCACGGTCGGCGCCTGGATGCCGCTGTATCTAGCGACCGAGAAGCACTGGTCGACCGCCGAATACAGCCTGTTCTACGTGTTCTACGGGCTGTGCGGCTTCCTTGGCTTGTGTCTGGTCGGCTGGCTGATCGACAAGATCGGCCGCCGCCGCACCTTCATCATCACCCTGATCGAGGGCGCGATCTTCATGACGCTCTGGGTCTATTCCGAGGACCGCGTGCTGCTGTGGGCGTTCGGGCTCGCCTGGTGTCTCGGCTTCCTCGGCTTCTGGGGCCCGAGCACGACGCTGACCGCGGAGATCTTCCCGACCCGGATCCGCGGCGCCGCCAACGGCGTGGTCTGGGCGATCGCCTATTTCGTCGGCTTCGTGCTGTTTCCCTTCGTCTCGATCGCGCTCCAGCAGCACACCGGCTCGTTCGCGCTGTCGTTCCTGTGCATCCCCGTGCTGATGATCGCGATGGCGATCGGCGTGTTCCTGTTCGTGCCGGAGCATACCGGCAAGGAATTGAACGAGATCATCGAGTGACGTAGACCGCAGAACCATCCACGCCGTCGTCCCGGCCAAGCGAAGCGCGAGCCGGACCCATAACCACGCATGGCCGTTATCAGGCGTCGCTGGAGCCACAGCGCGCCCAACAACTCGACCCTGTGGTTATGGGTCCGGCTTTCGCCGGGACGACTCGTTGTGAGAGCTACTCTAATCCCTGTTCGCCGGCGTCTGGATGAAACCGCGGTTGTGGGTCGGGCTGATCAGGATCTCGTTCATGCAGACCCGCGCCGGCATGCTCGCGACGAAGGCGATGGTGCGGCCGCAATCCTCCGGCTGCAGCATCTTGGCCTGCTCGGCTTCGCTCGGCACCACCGGCCGCTGCTTCAGGATCGGGGTGGCGACCTCGCCCGGCGACAGGCAGCAGGCGCGCAGGCCGTTGACGCATTCGTCCATGTTGAAGGAATGGGTCAGCGCCAGCACCGCGTGCTTGGTCGTGGTGTAGGCCGGGCCCGGCATCTTCGAGACGTGGCGGCCGGCCCAGGAGGCGACGTTGATGATGCAGCCGTCCTTCTGCTTGCGCATCGTCGGCAGCACCGCGCGCATGCAGTAGAGCACGCCGTTGAGGTTGATCTCGACCAGCTTGTCCCAGCCTTCCAGTTCCATGTCGGCCCAGCTGCGCTTCGGCACGTTGATGCCGGCGCTGTTGACCAAAAGGTCGATGCGGCCGTGCTTGCCGACGATCGTCTCGGCGGCCTTGTTGACATCAGTCTTGTTGCTGACATCGAGCGGGATCGCCTCGGCCTTGCCGCCCTTTTTGGTGATGTTGGCCACCACGCGGTCGAGCTCTTCCTTGCGGCGGCCGGAGACCACCACCGTCCAGCCGTCCGCGGCCAGGAACTCGGCCCCGGATTCGCCGATTCCAGTGCCGCCGCCGGTGACCCAAGCCACGCGTTTCCCATTATTTGTCATGCAAACTGTCTCCGTTGCTTTCTGAAGGGCGTTTTTGCTAATCCAGCCGAAGTCTTCCGGCCCTTCGCCCCTCGGGGAATCTTTGCATGAACACGACCACCAACGCCAATCTGTTTTCCCGCCTGTTCGACGGCCTCGACGACCCCGGCCGGCTCGCGATCGAGCAGCTCGACGGCAGCCGCATCTCCTATGGCGATCTGATCGCGCGCGCAGGCCAGATGGCGAACGTGCTGGTTGAGCGCGGCGTCAAGCCGGGCGACCGCGTCGCGGCGCAGACCGAGAAGTCGGTTTCGGCCCTGGTGCTGTATCTCGCCACCGTGCGCGCCGGCGGCGTCTATCTGCCGCTCAACACCGCCTATACGCTGAACGAGCTCGAATACTTCATCACCGATGCCGAGCCGGCGCTGGTGGTCTGCGATCCTTCCAAGCAGGACGGCATCAAGGCGATCGCCGCCAAGGTGGGCGCCAAGGTCGAGACACTCGATGCCAGCGGCAAAGGCTCGCTGACCGAAGCCGCCGACAAGGCGGCGAAGGAATTCGCCACGGTGCCGCGCGGCAACAACGATCTCGCCGCGATCCTCTACACGTCAGGCACCACCGGGCGCTCCAAGGGCGCGATGCTGTCGCACGACAATCTGGCCTCGAACTCGTACTCGCTGGTCGACTACTGGCGCTTCAGCGACAAGGACGTGCTGATCCACGCGCTGCCGATCTATCATACCCACGGCCTGTTCGTGGCCAGCAACGTGACGTTGTTCGCGCGCGCCTCGATGATCTTCCTGCCGAAGTTCGATCCGGACGTGATCATCAAGCTGATGGCCCGCGCCACCGTGATGATGGGCGTGCCGACCTTCTATACCCGCCTGCTGCAGAATCCCGGCCTGAACAAGGACGCGACGGGGCACATGCGGCTGTTCATCTCGGGCTCGGCGCCGCTGCTCGCCGACACCCACCGCGAATGGTCGGCACGTACCGGACACGCCGTGCTCGAGCGCTACGGCATGACCGAGACCAACATGAACACGAGCAACCCCTATGACGGCGACCGCGTGCCCGGCGCGGTCGGCTTCGCGCTGCCCGGCGTCTCGGTGCGGGTCACCGATCCCGAGAGCGGCAAGGAGCTTCCGCGGGAGACCATCGGCATGATCGAGGTCAAGGGCCCGAACGTGTTCCAGGGCTACTGGCGCATGCCGGAGAAGACCAAGGCCGAATTCCGCGGCGACGGCTTCTTCATCACCGGCGACCTCGGCAAGATCGACGACAACGGCTATGTCCACATCCTCGGGCGCGGCAAGGATCTCGTGATCTCCGGCGGCTTCAACGTCTATCCGAAGGAGATCGAGAGCGAGATCGACGCCATGCCGGGCGTGATCGAATCCGCCGTGATCGGCGTGCCGCACGCCGATTTCGGCGAAGGCGTCACCGCCGTCCTGGTGTGCAGCAAGGGCGCCGATGTCAGCGAGGCGTCAGTGCTGAAGGCGCTCGACGGACGGCTGGCGAAGTTCAAGATGCCGAAGCGCGTCTTCGTCGTCGAAGAATTGCCGCGCAACGCGATGGGCAAGGTGCAGAAGAATATTTTGCGCGATACGTATAAGAATATCTACGCGAAGGGATGAAGCCACAAGAACGTCGTGAGGGGTAGATGGAGCGGGAGCAGGCTATCCAGATTAACGATCAACTCGTCATCGCGCACGAGGCGATGAAGAAGGCTCGAATCGCGATTGCGGAGCTCGGAAAGCAGGAGCGGCTTGAATTGGATGGCCCGCTTTATGACCTCCTACTCGAGCTAGAATGGCAGGTGATGCTACCGCTCTACGAACAGTTTCGCGACCTGATGAAGCTGGAGCTTCACGAAGAACTGCCTCCCCCGACCTCCGAACTGAAGTGGAGTGACGTGCGTCTCCCCCGTGGCGCTACGGAAGCTGCGCTCGACGACGTCATCATGTCGGCCCTGACATCGCGATGGCAAAAGGTCGCGATGATTATAGGGGTCGCGATGGCAGACTGCGAGAAACTGAAATTGCCAATAGCTCCTGAAATGATCGGAGCACGCTTGCGATTCCTGTCCCACGCCGATCGGATCGAGGGCGTCGGAGACCTCCGACGGTGGGGTCACAGCGAAGTACGGCTTAAGGACGAGCCGATCAGTGCCCTCCGGCGAGGCTGATCACAAATCGTCCGCCGACAATGAAGAGATAGGCCCCGAACGCCACCTCCAGCGCCCGCTTCGACAGCGCGTGCGCGACCTTGACGCCGAGCGGCGCCGTGACGAGCGTGGTCGGCATCACCAGCAGCGCCCCGATCAGCGAGACGTAACCGAGCGCGAACGGCAGTTGCAGCGCGGTGACGTCGGGAAAGCGCCCGGCGGCGGGCCAGCCGGCATAGACGTAGCCCAGCGCACCGGGGATCGAGATCAGCACCGCGAGCGCCGACGAGGTCGCGACCGCCTGATGGATCGGCCGGCCGTAGAATGTCATCAAGAGGTTGGCGAACAGGCCGCCGCCGATGCCCATCAATGTCGACAGCAGGCCGACGAAGAAGCCGTAGACGCGCATCAAAAAGCCCTTCGGCACGTCGTCGCCGAACTTCCAGGTCTCGCGCGCCAGCAGCAGGCGCGCGGCTGCCGACCACGCCACCAGCACGAATACGATCTTGAACAGCCGCTCCGGCGCGAACCGCGCGGTGACGCTGCCGGCGGCGACGCCGATCACGATCGGCAGCCACCAGCGCTTCAGGATCGCCATGTCGACTGCGCCGCGGCGATAATGCGCACGGAACGAGCTCAGCGAGGTCGGGATGATGATCGCGAGCGATGTGCCGATGCACAGCGGCATCCGCACCTCGAGCGGCACGCCGGCGAGGCGAAAGCATTCGTAGAACACCGGCACCAGGATCGCGCCGCCGCCGATCCCGAACAGCCCGGCAAGAAAGCCGGACAGCGCGCCGACCGCGATCAGCAGCAGCGCAAGCTCGAGCAGTTCCTTGGGATCGAGGCCGGCCATCATGTCCTTCGCAGTATCGATGTAGGGCCACACCAGGTTCTCCGGCGCCGTCCTATGACTGTTCGCGGTGAGCAATAGCCCCTTTTGGGATTTGGGAGTATCTATGCTCTTGAGCAGGCTCTCTTGCGGAATACGGAAGGATCGGGCTTGGACCAGCTTGCGGCGATGGCGGCCTTTGTCCGCGCGGTCGAGAGCGGCAGCCTGTCGGCGGCGGCGCGCGCGCTGCCGAGCTCGCTGACCTCGGTGAGCCGGCAGATCAGCGCGCTCGAGGAGCATTTCGGCACCCGCCTGTTGCTGCGCACCACCCGCCAACTCGCGCTGACCGATGACGGGCGCATTCTCTACGAGCGCGCGAAATCGATCCTCGGCGAGGTCAGGGAGATCGAGGCGGCGCTGTCGCGCGACCCGCTTCAGCCGTCGGGGCGGATCCGCGTCAGCTCGCCGGGCCTGATCGGGCGGCTCGTGATCGCGCCGTTGCTGGTCGAGTTTCTGCGCCGCTATCCGGCGCTGTCCGTCGACCTTCTTCTGGTCGACCGCGCCGTCGACATGGTCGAGGAGGATATCCATCTGGCTATCCGCATCGGCCGCTTGCGCGACTCGCAACTGATCGCGCGGAAGCTCACCGATCTGCAGATGATCGTGTGCGCGTCGCCGGACTATATGGCCCGGCGCGGTACGCCGCGGACGCCGGACGATCTTGCCGGGCATGACTGCCTGGTGTTTTCCGATTCGCCCGGCAGCGCGGAGTGGCGTTTTGCCGACGGCAGCAAGACGGGTCGCAAAATCCGCATATCCGGTCGGCTCTGGATGAATAGCCTCGACGCGCTGGTCAACGCGGCGCGGGAGGGCGCCGGCATCGTCCGCGTGCCGTCCTGGCAGGTGCAGTCCGAACTCGCCGACGGTCGCCTGACGCGCCTGCTGATCGACCACGAGCCGGCACCGACGCCGCTGCAACTGATGCTTCAGCCGTCACGTCTCGCATCGCCTAAGATCAGGGCATTTGTCGATTATCTGGTGGAACAGTGGGGTAAAATCGATGCCTTGCGGACCCCGTTTGCGGGCGGCTGAGTGCGCCAATCGATCCGCGAGTATTATGATTCATTACTTGGTTCGCTCGGCCTTGTATGTAGTATACCACACTGCGGATCAACCAGAATTCGGCAACTCTAACAATGAACTTCGGTTCGACCGAAGGCTATTTGGCCGTTGCGCGGGGTGATCCTAGTCCGTAAATAGAACTCCTCTACCGCGTTCCCCGATGGGCCGGCCGCGGTCCCTCACAACATAAAGCCCGCCGATGACCGCCAGGATCGAACGACCGCTTTCACCCCATTTGCAGACCTACCGGTGGACGCTGACGATGGCGCTGTCCATCGTCCACCGCGCCACGGGTTTGGCGCTCTATTTCGGCACGCTGCTGCTGGCCTGGTGGCTGACCGCCGCCGCCTCAGGCCCCTCAGCTTACGCCAACGTCCAGGCCTTCACCGGCAGCGCGATCGGTAAGCTGATCGTGTTCGGCTACACATGGGCGCTGATGCACCATCTGTGCAGCGGCATCCGGCATTTCGTCTGGGATCTCGGCTATGGCTTCAAGGCCAATGAGCGCGAAGCCCTGACCTGGGGCGCGCTGGTCGCCGGCATCGCGCTGACCGTGCTGATCTGGATCATCGCTTACGCCGTGGGAGGTGGACGATGAGCGGCCCCTCTTCGATGCGCACGCCGCTGGAGCGCGTCCGCGGCCTCGGCTCCGCGCACACCGGCACGGGCGATTTCTGGCGCCAGCGCCTCACCGCGGTTGCGATGACGCTGCTGATCGTTCCCGTGATCGTCGTGGTGATCACGCTGATCGGCCGCAACCATGCCGGCGCGGCGCAGATCCTCGGCTCGATCCCGATCGCCATCATCTTGCTGCTCTTCATCATCGCCAGCACCTGGCACATGAAGATCGGCATGCAGGTCGTGATCGAGGACTACATCCATAACGAGAAGCTGAAGATCGCCAGCGTGATGGCGAACAACTTCTTCTGCGTCGCGGTCGCATTGGCCTCGATCTACGCAATCCTCAAATTGTCGTCGGGAGTTTGATCCATGGCCGGTGAAGGAAACGGCAAGGCCACCAACGGTGGCCCGGCCACGAACGGCAAGGCCTACCCGATCCAGGACCACACCTACGACGTCGTCGTGGTCGGCGCCGGCGGCGCCGGCCTGCGCGCTGTGGTCGGCTGCTCGGAAGCCGGGCTGCGCACCGCCTGCATCACCAAGGTGTTTCCGACCCGCTCGCACACGGTGGCGGCGCAGGGCGGCATCTCGGCCTCGCTCGGCAACATGCATCAGGACGACTGGCGCTGGCACATGTACGACACCGTGAAGGGGTCGGACTGGCTCGGCGACCAGGACGCGATCGAGTACATGGTGCGCAACGCGCCCGACGCGGTCTACGAGCTCGAGCATTGGGGCGTTCCGTTCTCGCGCACCGAGGACGGCAAGATCTATCAGCGCCCGTTCGGCGGCATGACCTTGGACTACGGCAAGGGCCAGGCGCAGCGCACCTGCGCCGCCGCCGACCGCACCGGCCACGCCATGCTGCACACGATGTACGGCCAGTCGCTGCGCCACTCGGCCGAGTTCTTCATCGAGTTCTTCGCCATCGACCTGATCATGGACGATCAGGGCGTCTGCCGCGGCGTGATCGCGCTCAGGCTCGATGACGGCACGCTGCACCGCTTCCGCGCCCAGACCACGATCCTGGCGACCGGCGGCTATGGCCGCGCCTATGCCTCCTGCACCTCGGCGCACACCTGCACCGGCGACGGCGGCGGCATGGTGCTGCGCGCCGGCCTGCCGCTGCAAGACATGGAGTTCGTCCAGTTCCATCCGACCGGCATCTACGGCTCGGGCTGCCTCGTCACCGAAGGCGCCCGCGGCGAAGGCGGCTATCTCGTCAACTCCGAGGGCGAGCGCTTCATGGAGCGCTATGCGCCGTCGGCCAAGGACCTCGCCTCGCGCGACGTCGTCTCGCGCGCGATGACGATCGAGATCCGCGAAGGCCGCGGCGTCGGCAAGAAGAAGGACCACATCTTCCTGCACCTCGACCACCTCGATCCGAAGGTGCTGCATGAGCGGCTGCCGGGCATCTCTGAATCGGCGAAGATCTTCGCCAATGTCGACGTCACCCGCGAGCCGATCCCGATCGTGCCGACCGTGCACTACAACATGGGCGGCATCGCCACCAACTATCACGCCGAGGTGCTGACCAAGCGCAATGGCGACGACAATTCGGTGGTGCCGGGCCTGATGGCGATCGGCGAAGCCGCCTGCGTTTCGGTGCACGGCGCCAACCGTCTCGGCTCCAACTCGCTGATCGACCTCGTGGTGTTCGGCCGCGCCGCGGCGCTGCGCCTTGCCGACAAGCTGACCGCGAACGCCAAGCAGCCGGAGCTGCCGAAGGATTCCGCCGACCTCGCGCTCGGCCGCCTCGATCATTTCCGCCATGCCTCCGGCGGCACGCCGACCGCGAAGCTGCGCGACAGCATGCAGCATGTGATGCAGAACAATTGCGCGGTGTTCCGCACCGGCGACGTGCTGCAGGAAGGCCAGAACCTGATCCACAAGGTCTATGGCGGCGTCGGCGACATCTCGGTGTCGGACCGCTCGCTGGTGTGGAATTCGGACCTGGTCGAGACGCTGGAATTCGACAATCTGATCGTGCAGGCGGTCGTGACGATGGATTCGGCGGCGAACCGCACCGAAAGCCGCGGCGCGCATGCGCGCGAGGATTTCCCGGACCGCGACGACAAGAACTGGATGAAGCACACGCTGACCTGGATCGATCCGGCCGGCAAGACCGCGATCGAGTACCGTCCGGTGCACAGCTACACGATGACCAATGACGTGCAGTACATCCCGCCGAAGGCGCGGGTCTACTGAGAACGAAGGCGAGCAAGCATGGTTGAATTCGCACTTCCGAAGAATTCGAAGATTTCCGGCGGCAAGACCTGGCCGAAGCCGGCCGGCGCCACCGAGACGCGCGAATTTCGGGTGTATCGCTGGAACCCGGACGACGGCAAGAATCCGAGCGTCGACACCTATTATGTCGACACCAATGATTGCGGCCCGATGGTGCTGGACGGTCTGATCTGGATCAAGAACCACATCGATCCGACGCTGACCTTCCGCCGCTCCTGCCGCGAAGGCGTCTGCGGCTCCTGCGCGATGAACATCGACGGCCAGAACACGCTGGCTTGCACCAAGTCGATGCACGACGTCGGCGCCGGCGGCGCGGTGAAGGTCAATCCGCTGCCGCACCAGCCGGTGGTGAAAGACCTGGTCCCCGACCTGACCAATTTCTACGCCCAGTATGCCTCGATCGAGCCGTGGCTGAAAACCACGACGCCGACGCCGCAGAAGGAGTGGAGGCAGAGCCACGAGGACCGCGAGAAGCTCGACGGCCTCTACGAGTGCATCCTGTGCGCCTGCTGCTCGACCTCGTGCCCGAGCTACTGGTGGAACAGCGAACGCTTCCTCGGCCCCGCCGCGCTGCTGCAGGCAAACCGCTGGGTCACCGACTCCCGCGACGAGGCGACCGGCGAGCGGCTCGACAATCTCGAGGATCCGTTCCGCCTCTATCGCTGCCACACCATCATGAACTGCGCCAAGGCGTGTCCGAAGGGCCTCAATCCCTCCGAAGCGATCGCCGAGCTCAAGTTCAAGCTGGTCGAACGCCAGATCTGATCCGTTGCAGCCGCGGCTGGCGCTGGTGTCAGCGGCCAGCCGCAGCAGGCCGGATCAGGATATCGGCGCCGACTGCATCGACGCCGGATCGATCGAGGTCGAGTACCACGTCGACGATGCTGTGATCGCCCGGATCCATCGTCACGGTGAAGCCGAGATCGCGGCACATCCCGATCATCGTGGTGTTCTCGGTCAGCACCTGGCCGGACAGACGCTTCAAGCCCTCCGACCGCGCATAGTGGATCAGGAGCTGCATCAGCGCCCAGCCAAGGCCTTTGCCCTTGAGATCGGACTGCAGCAGGATCGCGTATTCGGCATTCTGGTACAGCGAATCCGAGTGCAGCCGGACCGCACCCATCATCTCGCCGGTGTTCGGATCGAGCGCCACAAACGCCATCGCCCGCGCATAGTCGAGCTGGGTCAGGCGCGCGATGAAGGCGTGCGAGAATTCCTTCATCGCATGGAAGAAGCGCAGCCTGAGGTCTTCGGCGGTGACGCGCTTGAAGAACTCGCTGACCATCGGCTCGTCTTCCGGCCGCATCGGCCGCACCGTGACGCGCGAGCCGTCGCGCAGCGCAAGCTCGCCCTCCCATTGCGACGGATAGGGCCGCACCGCGAGCCGGGTGTGGCCGGCGAACAGCCGGGTGGGTTTGCGGATCGCAACCCGCGCATCGAGCGCGAGCACGCCGCTCTCGTCCGCCAGCATCGGATTGATGTCGAGCTCGGCGACCTCGGGAATGTCGGCCGCCATCTGTGCCAGCTTGACGAGGGTGAGCGGCACCACATCGGCCGGGACCGCCGGCACATCGCCATAGCCGCCGAGCAGCCGCGAGACGCGGGTGCGTCCGATCAGCTCGCGGGCGAGATTCATGTCGAGCGGCGGCAGCGCCAGCGCCTTGTCGTTGATCACCTCGACCGCGGGGCCGCCACGCCCGAACACGATCACCGGACCGAAGGTCGGATCTTCGGCGATGCCGAGGATCAGTTCGCGCGCCGCGCGCCGCACGATCATCGGCTGGATCGTCACGCCTTGCAGGATGGCATCGGGCCGGGCACTTCGTGCCCGCGCCATGACCGTCCGTGCAGCTTCAACGACGCTGTCTTTCGTGCGCAGGTCGAGGATCACGCCGCCGACGTCGGAGGCGTGCCGGATGTCGCGCGAGAACACCCTGACCACGATCGCATGTCCCTCGGCGAGGAACGGCGCTCCCTTCGCGGCGGCGTCCTCGGCGGTCTCGGCGACGAGCGTCGTCACGATCGGAATACGATAGGCCGCGAACAGCGCGACGATCTCGGCCGGATCGAGCCTGGCGCGCCCTTCCGACAGCGCCTTCACGACGACGTGCCGCGCCGCCGCCGTCTCCGGTGTGAACACCGACGCGACGCCAGGCGGGGTTGCGGCGAGCGCGGTCGAGGCCTCGCGATAGCGCACCAGATACATGAAGGCGCGCACCGCATCGTCCTCGGTCGGGAAATGCGGAATCCGCGCCGCCTCGAAGATCGCGCCGGTGCGTTCGTCGGCGCCGACCCAGGCCGCGAGCACCAGCGCGGCGACCGCACTCCGCTTCGTCCTGCGGTCGCGCACGCATTGCGCCACCGCCTCGGCAATTCCCTGGGCCGGCGCCACCGCGGTTTCCACATTCACGACCAGCACCGCGTCGCTGTTGGCATCATCGAGCAATGCGCTGAGCGCCACCACGTAGCGGTCGGCATCGGCATCGCCCGCGATGTCGACCGGATTGGCGCAGGACCAGCCCGGCGGCAGCACCTTGTCGAGCCGCGCGATGGTCTCCGCCGTCAGTGTCGCGGGAACGCCGCCGAGCTCGGCCAGCCGGTCGGTCGCGAGGATGCCGAGCCCGCCGCCATTGGTCAGGATCGCCAGCCGGTTGCCGCGCGGAATGAAGCCGCGGCCGAGCAGCTCGGCGCAATCGAACAGCTGGCGCAGGTCGTAGACGCGCAGCATGCCGGCGCGGCGGAATGCGGCGTCGTAGACCGCATCGGAGCCGGCCAGCGCGCCGGTGTGGGTCGCGGCGGCCTTGGCGCCCTGCGCCATCCGTCCCGACTTGACGATGACGACCGGCTTCAACCGCGCAGCGGCGCGCGCCGCCGACAAGAACTTGCGCGCGTCATTGACCGCCTCGAGGTAGATCAGGATCGCGCTGGTGTGGTCGTCGAGCGCGAAATAATCCAGGAGGTCGGCGACGTCGACATCGAGCTGGCCGCCGATCGACGCGATGCCGGAGAAGCCTAGCCGCCGCTCCGCCGCCCACTCGATCATCGCCGACGCGACCGCGCCGGACTGCGAGATCAGGGCAACGTGTCCGTCGGACGGCTGATGCGAGGCGAAGCTCGCATTCAGCTTGGCGCGCGGCACCATGACGCCGAGGCTATTCGGCCCGATCAGGCGCATGCCATGCCGTCGCGCCGTCTGTCCCGCGATCTCCGCGAGCGAGCCCGCGCCATGGCCAAGACCGGCCGACAGGATCGCCGCACCGGCAACGCCGGCCGAAGCCGCCTCCGCGACGATCTCCGGAACCGCCGCAGCTGGTGCGCTGATGACGACCAGATCCGGAACGAACGGGAGCGACTTCAGGTCGGGAACGGTCTGCGTACCATCGACGTCGGCATAGTTCCGATTGACCACGCCGACGCGGCCGGTGAAGCCGCTCGCTCTGATGTTCCTGAGCACCGCCGCGCCGAGCGACGACGGACGCGGGCTGCCGCCGACGATCGCGATGCTTCGAGGCGAAAATAGCCGCTCCAGGCCGTACGTCGACATTGCATGGTCTCGCAGGGAACACGCGGAGGCGCCCGCTTCACGCGCCCTCGACCAACTCTACTGCTTCGCTTGGCTGCATGCACCTGTCGCAGTTTCGAATAGAGATGATGAAACTGCGTTGCCGATCAATGCAGGCCGAGCGCCTGTGCCAGGTTGAAGGTCAGGAAGCTCGCGACATAGGCCAGCGCGAGCATGTAGATGAACGTCACCACCATCCACTTCGCGCCGCCGGTCTCGCGGCGGATCACCGCGAGCGTCGAAGCGCACTGCGGGGCGAAGATGTACCAGACCAGCAGCGACAGCGCGGTCGCCAGCGTCCATCTCTGTGCCAGCACCTGGCCGATCTGGTCCGCCGCTTCCTTGCCGCCCTCGATCGAATAGACCGTACCGAGCGCCGCGACCGCGACTTCGCGCGCCGCCATCCCCGGGATCAGCGCCACCGCGATCTGCCAGTTGAAGCCAATCGGCCGCAGCAGCGGCTCGAGCGCATGGCCGATCATCGCGGCAAAGCTGTAATTGATCGCCGGCCCCTCGGCGCCGGCCGGCGCCTGCGGGAACGAGGCCAGGAACCAGATCAGCACCATCATCGAGAGGATCGTGGTGCCGGCCCGGTACAGGAACATCTTGGCGCGGGTGAACACGCCGATCGCGATGCTGCGCAGCCGCGGCATCTTATAGTCGGGCAATTCCAGCATGAACGGCGCCGGCGCGTGATCGCGCCACAGGAAGAACTTCGCGATCGCCGAGACCGTCAGCGCGCTGGTGATGCCGGCGGCATAGAGGCCGAACATCACGAGCCCCTGCAGATTGACGAAACCCCACAGCGTGGTCGCCGGAACGAAGGCGGAGATGATCAGCGTGTAGACCGGAATGCGCGCCGAGCAAGTCATCAGCGGCGCGATCAGGATCGTGGTCAGGCGGTCGCGGCGATTGTCGATGACGCGCGTCGCCATGATGCCGGGAATGGCGCAGGCAAAGCTCGACAGCAGCGGAATGAAGGCGCGGCCATGCAGCCCGGCGCCGCCCATGATGCGGTCCATCAGGAACGCGGCGCGCGCCATGTAGCCGAAATCTTCCAGCAGCAGGATGAAGAGGAAGATGATGATGATCTGCGGCAGGAACACGATTACGCTGCCGACGCCGGAGATCACGCCGTTCTGCAGGAAGCTCTGCAACAGGCTCCAGCTTTCGGGCAGCAAATTGTGGATCAGCTGCCCGAGCGCGGCGAAGCTGTCCGAGAGAAATTCCATTGCCGGCTGCGCCCAGGTGAACACCGCCTGGAACATCACGAACAGGATCACGGCCAGGATCACGAGACCCCAGACCGGATGCAGCACGACCGAATCGATCCGGTTGGTCAGCGTGTCGGGCTTGGTCGGCAGCGTCACCGCCGCGGCGATGATGCGGTCCGCCTCGCGCTGCGCCGCCTTGAGGTCGGCAATCGTCGGCGTCGTCCACTCGCTGGCCGCCGCCTCATGCGACTTCGCCAGGAATTCGTCGGTCCGCTTCAGGAGCTCGTCGATGCCGCCCTTGCGGACCGCGACCGAGGTCACGATCGGTAGCCCCAGCTCCTGCGACATCCGGTCGATGTCGATCGTGACGCCGCGGCGCCTCGCGATATCGATCATGTTGAGCACGAGCATCATCGGCCGGCCGACGCGCTTCAGCTCGAGCACCAGCCGCAAGGTCAGCCGCAGATTGGTGGCATCCGCGACGCAGAGCACGAGATCGGGCACCGCCTCGCCGTCGAAGCGGCCCAGCACGATGTCGCGGGTGATCTCCTCGTCCGGGCTGCGGCCGCGCAATGAATAGGTGCCGGGCAGGTCGAGCACGGTCACGCTGCGGCCCTCCGGCGTGACGAAGCCGCCGGATTTGCGCTCGACGGTGACGCCCGGATAGTTGGCGACCTTTTGGCGGCTGCCGGTCAGGCTGTTGAACAGCGACGTCTTGCCGGTGTTCGGCGCGCCGACCAGCGCCAGGCGCAGGGATGCAGTGGTCATTCGACGATCACAGCCATGGCTTCGCTCCGGCGCAGCGCGATCGTGATGTTGTCGACGCGCACCGCGATCGGGTCCTTTCGGATCGTTCCTTCATGCAGGATTTCCACGCGCGCGCCCTCGACAAATCCCATCTCGACCAGGCGCTGCTCCAGCTCCTGCGGAGACAGCGATGAGCCCGTCACGAGCGCATCGAGCCTGATGATCTTTCCGACAAAACCGCGATCCGCATGTCCGAGCCGGACGTCCTGCAAATTATCCCGGGAGCTGTTTGGATCGCCTGTCATGCGGCCTGTTTTTCAGCAGGTAGTCACAGGGTCAAGCGTTTGCCCGTGAGAGGTTTTAGAACTCCTAAAAACAGCGCCCGGGAGCGCCATCCAGGTCGATTTTCCGCTTGACTGCCGGCGAGGCGCTAACGAGGTCGTGATGCCCCCGTGCCGCAGCCGCCCTCCGCGGCCCCGGACGCGAGCCGGCTCCCAATTGATCGATCTGGGTTGGGCCTCCGGTAACCTTGACAGGTCGCGGAATGGCGAACGAGCGTCCGCGCCGCGCCCGGCGGCGCCGTTTCGCTTCCTCCCGCGTAACGGTTTGCGTTATGGTTCGCGCGGAGCCGGAGCGCCCGTGCAGACCGCACAACGCAATTCGCTGAGACTGCTGCAATGGATGATGGCCGCCGCGCTGGCCCTTCCGCTGGCGCTGTTCGTTTTTGCCTCCGCAATGTCCTGGATCTCGACCAGCGAGGCCGCCGACCAGGAGATCCAGCGCACCCTCGATGTCGCCCATGAGCACGCGCTGAAGGTGTTCGAGACCATCGATCGAGGCCTCGCCGAGGTCACCGAGGTCGTCCGCGGCATGGGCGATGCCGATATCGGCGCACGCGAGAAGAGCCTGCACGAGCGGCTGCGCCAGGTCGCCGTGGCGCTTCCCCAGGTGAAATCGGTCTGGGTGTTCGACGCCAACGGCCGCGCCCTCGTCAACAGCCTGGTGCAGCCGGCCCCCGACGTCGACTTTTCGGACCGGGATTACTTCCGGATTCATGCCCAGGGCGACATCGGCACCTATATCGGCGAGGTGCTGACGCCGCGGCCGCCCTATCAGGGCTCGCGGTTCTTCAGCGTCGGCCGGCGCCGCAACGGCGACGACGGCAGCTTTGCCGGCGTGATCCAGGTCTCCGTGCTTCCGGAATATTTCGAGAATTTCTACGCCAGGATCGGCCGCGAGCCCGGCAGCTTCCTGGCGCTGATCCGGACCGACGGCGCAGTGCTGGCGCACTTCCCTGCCGTCAACCGCGACGTCCGGTTCGAGCCGAGCGGCCCGCTCGGGCGGCAGATCGTCGCCAATCCCGAGGCCGGGGCGATGACGATCCATTCCCCGGCTGACGGCATCGAGCGGCGCATGCGCTACCAGCGGCTGGCGGGATACCCGGTCTATGTCAGTGCCGGCCTTGAAACCTCGGTGATCCAGTCGCGCTGGATGTCGACCATGGCCCAGCACCTGATCTTCGGGATCCCGGCCACCGCCCTGCTGTTCGGCCTGCTCGCGCTCGCCTTCCGGCGAACCCAGCGCCTCCAGGAGGAGGCCCTCCGGCGCATCGAGGCCGAGGAGGCGTTGCGGCACGGCCAGCGGCTCGAGGCACTCGGGCAGCTCACCGGCGGCGTCGCGCACGATTTTAACAACCTGCTCACCGTGATCCGCGCGTCGGTCGACATGTTGCGGCGGCCGGACCTGCCGGAGCCGCGGCGGCAGCGCTACATCGATGCGATCTCCAACACCGTGAACCGTGCCGCCAAGCTGACCAACCAGCTGCTTGCGTTCGCGCGGCGGCAAACCCTCAAGCCCGAGGTGTTCGACGCCTGCCAGAGCGTCCGCACCCTGAGCGAGATGATCGCAACCCTGATCGGCGCGCGCATCGAGATCACGGCGCAGGTGCCGGACGAGACCTGTCTCGTCAACGCCGATGCCGGCCAGTTCGAGACCGCCATCATCAACATGGCGGTGAACGCGCGCGACGCCATGGACGGCGTCGGCCGGCTCACGATCGCGGTCCGCGCCGTGGACAGGCTGCCGTCCGCGACCAGCACGCCGCCGAACTCGCCCGGCCACGTCGCGGTGTCGGTGACCGACACCGGCGTCGGAATTCCGCAGGAGCTGTTCGGCCGCATCTTCGAGCCGTTTTACACCACCAAGGAGGTCGGTCACGGCACCGGCCTTGGCCTGTCCCAGGTGTTCGGCTTCGCCAAGCAGTCCGGCGGCGAGGTGACCGTCACCAGCGAAGTCGGCAAGGGTGCGACATTCACGCTGTATCTGCCGCGCGTCGTCGGCGGGCATGGCGCGCGAGCGCAGCGCACCGAGGATGCGCCCGCGATCGATCGGACCGGCGCATCGGTCCTGATCGTCGAGGACAATGCCGAGGTCGGAAAGTTTGCCGCCGACACGCTGACCCAGCTCGGCTGCACCTGCGTGCTGGTGGACAACGCCACCCACGCGCTGGAGGAGCTGGCCGTCGACGCTGACCGGTTCGACCTGGTATTCACGGATGTCGTGATGCCTGGCATGAGCGGCATCGAGCTAGCGGAAGAGATCCGCCGGCAGCGGCTTGATCTGCCGATCGTGCTCGCCTCCGGTTACAGCCAGGTGCTGTCGCAACAGGGCAGCGGCGGCTTTGAGCTGCTGCAGAAGCCGTATTCGGCCGAGCAGCTCGCGCGCGTGCTGCACAAGGCGACCCGGTCGCGACGGCTGAGGCGCGATCAAGCGCCGGCGGGGTAAATGAATCGCGTGCGCGTGCCACATATTCGCTGCCGTCCCGGCGAAAGCCGGGACCATACGCCGCGGCGGAAGTTGTGGCTGGGACTCGTCGTTGCAATACGCGCGGCTGACCGCCGGATGCTGGGCGGAACCGGGTAATTTGCCTGGCGTTATCGTGCCATGGGCAAAGCTGAGGTAAAATCCCAATCGTCGGACGGGCGGTCGCCGGCCAAGACTGCATCGCCTCGGAAAGCGAGCGCAAAGGCGGCCGATCAAGAGCGCAAGGATCCCGCGGCAAGCGAAGCGGACGACAAATCGGAATTCGTCGAGGTGATTGCCGAAGACGGCGATCATGTCGAACCGACGCCGCCGGAAATCGTCGAACCCGATCCCGAGCTATCGGCCGAAGAGGCCGAACAGGCGCGCAAGGACTATTTGCTGACGCGGTTCTGGATCAGCGCGCGCGGCTATTGGGGCCGAAGCGGCGACCGGCTGGCATGGCTGTTCACGATCGGCCTGCTGCTGCTGATCGTCGCCAACGTCGCCGTTCAGTACGGCATCAATGTCTGGAATCGCGCGATCTTCGATGCGATCGAAAAGCGTGACGCGGCCAGTGTCTTCCACCTGACCGCCATCTTCTTTCCGCTCGCGATCGGCAGCGTGCTGCTGGGCGTTGCCCAGGTGTTCGGCCGCATGGGCATCCAGCGGCGCTGGCGCGCCTGGCTGACCAACGCCGTCGTCTCGCGCTGGCTGACCAACGGCCGCTACTACCAGCTCAACCTGGTCGACGGCGATCACAAGAATCCGGAGTACCGGATCGCAGAGGATCTGCGGATCGCGACCGATTCTCCGGTCGACTTCATCGCCGGCGTGACGTCGGCGCTGCTCTCGGCCGTCACCTTCATCGTCGTGCTCTGGACCATCGGCGGCGCGCTGACGGTGACGCTCGGCGGCTCGTCGATCAGCATCCCGGGCTTCCTGGTCATTGCCGCGATCATCTATGCGGCGATCGCGTCGGGCTCGATCACGGCGATCGGCCGCAGCTTCGTGCAAATCTCCGAGGACAAGAACCAGGCGGAAGCGGAATTCCGCTACATCCTGACCCGCGTGCGCGAGAATGGCGAAAGCATCGCGCTGCTCGGCGGCGAAACCGAGGAGCGCGACGGCATCGACAAGACGTTCTCGAACGTGCTGCGGCAATGGGCGCGGCTCGCCGGGCAGCACATGCGCACGACGCTGGTGTCGCAGGGATCGAATCTCATTGCGCCGGTGGTACCCTTGCTGCTGTGCGCGCCGAAATTCCTCGACGGCAGCATGTCGCTCGGCCAGGTGATGCAGGCGGCCTCGGCCTTCACCATCGTGCAGACCGCGTTCGGCTGGCTGGTCGACAATTATCCGCGGCTCGCCGACTGGAACGCCTGCGCGAGGCGCATCGCCTCGCTGATGGTGTCGCTTGACGGGCTCGAACGCGCCGAGACCGGCGACGGCTTCGGCCGCATCGAGCGCGGCGAGACCGAGGGCGAGGCCATGCTGAGCCTCAACGATCTCTCCGTCACGCTAGACGACGGCACCGCCGTGGTCGGCGAGACCGAGGTGGTGATCGAACCGGGCGAGCGGCTATTGGTCGCCGGCGAATCCGGCACCGGCAAGAGCACGCTGGTGCGCGCCATCGCCGGCCTGTGGCCATGGGGCGGCGGCAGTGTCGGCCTGCACCCGGACCGCCGACTGTTCATGCTGCCGCAAAAGCCCTACGTGCCCTCGGGCACGCTGCGGCGTGCGGTGGCCTATCCCGGCGCGGCGGAGGACTGGAGCGTCGATGAGATCAGCCGTGCCCTGCACAAGGTCGGCCTCGACCATCTCAAGGAGAAGATCGAGGAGGACGCGCCGTGGGACCAGACCCTGTCCGGCGGCGAGAAGCAGCGGCTCGCCTTTGCCCGCCTGCTGCTGCACAGCCCCGACATCGTCGTGCTCGACGAAGCGACGTCCGCGCTCGACGAGAAGAGCCAGGACAAGATGATGGAGACGGTGACGACGGAACTGCCGAAGGCGACCATCGTCAGCGTCGCCCATCGCGTCGAGCTCGAAGCGTTCCATAGCCGCAAGATCGTACTGGAGCGCCGCAAGGGCGGCGCCAAACTGGTCAGCGACGTCGATCTGATCCCGCGCAAGGGCAAGCGAAGGCTGCTCGGCCGCTTCCTGCGGCAACGGCAGGCAGCGGGCAAGGCGGCGTAACGGGCGTTGGCGCTGCCGGCAAAACCGGCTATGCATGCCGCGCTTTTGACGAGGCCATGCGTGATCCCCAGCAACGACATATCGCCGGCGCCGTTCGGCGCCTTCGCGCCCAACGCGGCGCAGGCCGCCATCATCCGCCTGGCGCATGCTAGCGGATTGAAGCGCGGCGCGTTCCGGCCCTGGCTGTCGAAGCTGGTCAATCTGTTCGGCACGGGTCCGCTGGACGTGACCTACCAGGGCGCATCGTTCCGCTTCTATCATCAGCAAAGCGCGACCGAGCGCGGCGCGCTGTTCAATCCCGATTACAACCTTGAAGAACTCGCCTTCCTGCGGGCGCATGTCGGTGCTGATGGCACCTTCGTCGATCTCGGCGCCAATGTCGGCACCTATGCGCTGGCGCTGGCGCGCGATGTCGGGCCCGGCGGCAAGGTGATCGCGATCGAGCCGCATCCGGTGACGCATGCGCGGCTCAAATTCAACACCGAGGCCTCCGGCTTTCCGCAAGTGCGCCTGGTTGCGGCGGCCGCTGGCCCGACCGATGGCGAACTGATGATCGAGACCGACGGCGACAATCTCGGCGCTAGTCACATCGTCACGGGCACGCCGACAGGCAAGGCGTTCAAGGTGCCATCGCTGCGGCTGCAACGCATCCTCGACGAGGCCGGCGCGAGCAAGGTCGACGCGCTGAAGATCGACGTCGAGGGTTTCGAAGACCGCGTGCTGATCGGCTTCTTCCGCGACGCGCCGCAGGCGCTGTGGCCCGGCGCGGTGGTGATCGAGCATCTGTCGAAGGACGAATGGACCGACGACTGCATTGCGGACATGCACGCGCGCGGTTACGTCGAGCAAGGCCGGACGCGCAGCAACACGCTGCTGGTACGGAGCTGAGATGTCCGCGGCCGAGATCTGCTCCCTCTCCCGCTTGCGGGGGAGGGCCGGGGTGGGGGTGTGTCCACGAGTCATTTTGTGGAAAGAGCCCCCACCCGGACTGCATCTTCGATGCAATGCGACCTCCCCCGCAAGCGGGAGAGGTGCAACGAGTCCGCGGATGTAGTGTCATACAACAAGGGAGGCTCGCGATGATCGACCATATCGGCTTTTCCGTCTCCGACTATCAACGCGCGAAGGCGTTCTACCAGGCGGCGCTGGCGCCGCTCGGCTACGGCCTGATCATGGAAGTGCCCGCTGAAGTGACCGGGCACGCGCCTGCCGCGGGCTTCGGCGCCGACGGCAAGCCGGACTTCTGGATCGGCGGCGAAGGCGCGATGAACAAGCCGGTGCATATCGCCATCACGGCCAAGGATCGCGCCACCGTCGACGCCTTCTACAAGGCTGCGATGGCGGCCGGCGGCCGCGACAACGGCGCGCCCGGCATTCGCGCGCATTATCACCCGAACTATTACGGCGCATTCGTGCTCGATCCCGACGGCCACAATATCGAGGCGGTCTGCCACACGCCCGGGTGAAACATCGGAACGCCGCGGCGCGCGATCCGTTGTCGCTGCGAACTTCGATGGAGCGATTGATGCGCGCGACGCGACCTGGCATCGGCGACAGCCGCGAGGTCTCGATATGATGCCGATCGAGCCTCCCGAGATTCCGCCGACGACGCCGGGCACACCGAGCGAGCCGCCGCCGGGAATTCCTCCCGGCAGTCCGCGCCCCGAGATTCCGGAGCCGGTTCGCGAACCCGGCGAGCCACCGCGACCGGACGAGTTGCCCGGCAAGACACCTGACGAATCGCCGGTGCGCGGACCGCCTGGACCGTCCGGCCCGCCACCTGCGACAGATCGACTCGCCGCCGGTGAGTCGCCCTTGCGCCCAAGTTCCACGTCGATTGCAAATGTGTCGGCGCGTTTCTTCTGAACGCGCGGTGAACAATCACACATGCAACCCGTTATAATGTCGAAATAAACTTCGCCGATGATCCGTGGCTCGCCACAATCCGGCCTAACGGCTGGCGGTTCATCGTCCTGCCGAATTGTTCGGCTCTCAGTTTTCTTTCCTGCCCAGACTTTTCGCCGGGGACTCCTAGACAATGACAAAGCTTCGTCTCGTGCTGCTTGCCACGACTGCGCTGACGGTGATGCAATTCGCCACCTCAGCGTCGCACGCCCAAACTTCGCCTCTGGTCGTCGCACAGGCGCAGCAAAAGGAAGAAACCGGACCTGACGGAAAGCCGAAGGCGCGGCCAGCGCCGGGCGCGCCGGGTGCTCCTACACGTCCGGCACCGCCGGCCGCAGCGCCGCATCCGCAGGCGCCACCTCCCGCTGCGGCGCCCGCACATCCTGCTCCGCCGCCGGCCGCAGCACCCGCGAAGCCGACCCCGCCTGCAGCGCCTGCCCGGCCCGAGCCGCCCGCGGCTGCACCGGCAAAGCCGACCCCGCCTCCGGCAGCCGCGCCGCATCCGGCGCCGCCGCCCGCTCCCGCACGGCCCGAGCCGCCTGCGGCGCGCCCGACGACGCCTCCGCCGGCGGCTGCGCCTGCACGTCCCACACCGCCACCGCCCGCGGCCGCACCCGCGAAGCCATCGCCGGCCCCGGCACGGCCGGAGCCGCCCGCGGCGGCACCTGCGAAGCCAACCACGCCACCGCCGGCGGCCGCCCCCGCACATCCGACGCCGACCCCACCGCCGCCGGCCGCAGCACCGCAGCGACCCGGCACGCCGCCGCCCGGCGCAGGTCCCGCGCACACGCCTCCGACGCCAACCCCCGGCGCCACGCCGAATGCCGCGCCGGCAGCGCGCCCCGGCACCCCGCCCACAGCGGCAACGCCGACACCGACGCCCGCAACCCCGGGAGCTCCGACAACGGCACCGGCCGAACGCCGCCCTGGCGATCGTCCGGGTGGCGAACGCGGTGAACGTCCTGGCGGCGCCAAGCAGCCGCCGGGCACGCCGCCCGCGGCGACGTCAACGCCCGCGCCTTCGGCAACGACAACGCCGCCGGCAGCAGGGGCACGACCGGGCACGCCGCCCGCCGCGACAGCTCCCGGCGCGACACCGACACCGACGCCTCCGGCTGCCGGCGCACAGCCTGCGCGGCCAGGCACCCCGCCTGCCGCAACAACACCTCCGGCACCCGGCGCAACGCCGACGCCACCGGCGCCAGGTCAGCAGGGACGTCCGGCGACACCGCCCGGAACGCCTGCGACCCCGGGCGCGGCAATGGGCGCGCCTGGCGCGACCCCGGCTCCGGGTCAGCCGGCACGCCCGGGCGTTGCGCCCGGCGTATCACCGGCCCAGGGAGCTGCGATGGGCGCGCCGGCGCCGTCGGTCGTTCCCGGCTCGGCCGCCGCAACGCCGCCGCCCGGCCGCGCGCAATACGCCCCGCCGACGGTTGCGCCGGCCTTCCGGGCCGCGCCAGCGGTCGCAGCGCCGCTGCCGCCGCCGCCGCGGCATGACAACATCAAGCCGCTCGCCATCGGCGCTGCGGTCGGTGCTGGCGTGGTCGCCGGCGCCATCATCGGCGGCAGCATCGCCGACCTGCACAGCCAGCGGCAGGAGGTCGTCGAAGGCGGCCGCACCATCTACACCGAACCGGACCGCGTCATCATCCGCGATCCGGGCGGCCAGGCCTATGTCCGCGGCGACGACGTCTATCGTTTCCGCTATGGCGCGCGCGATATCCGCACCGAGACGATCGGCGGCGAGACGCGGACGGTCGTGGTTCGTCCCGACGGCAGCGAGATCATCACGGTGGTCGGCTCCGACGGCCAGATGTTGCGCCGTATCCGCAGGGATACCGGCGGACGCGAGGTCGTCATCATCGACAACAGCTATCGCGATCCGCGGGCGGTCGGCGGCTTCTATGTCGACGTGCCACCGCCGGTGGTCAACATTCCCTACGATCGCTACATCGTCGACGCGCAGGACGCGTCGCCCGACGTGATCTACGAGACCATGGAAGCACCGCCGGTGCAGCGGATCGAACGGCGCTACTCGCTGGACGAGATCCGCTACAGCCCCAATGTCCGCATGCAGATGCCGAGCATCGACGTCAACACGATCAACTTCGACTCCGGATCGTGGACTATCCCGCCGGACCAGGCGGCGAGGCTGCAGGTGATCGCCGACGGCCTCAACCGGGCCATCCAGCGCAACCCGCGCGAGGTGTTCCTGATCGAGGGCCATACGGATGCGACCGGCAACGACACCGACAACCTGTCGCTGTCCGACCGCCGTGCGCAATCCGCCGCCGAGCTCTTGACGCAGCAATTCGGCGTGCCGGCGGAGAACCTGACCTCGCAGGGTTACGGCTCGCAATATCTGAAGGAGCAGACCGACGGACCGAGCCGCATCAACCGGCGCGTCACCGTCCGCCGCATCACCCCGCTGCTCAACGGCGGCACCGCCTCCGCCGCGCCGCCGCGCTGAGCCGCGCGACGTCACAATACGAAATGGCCGGGAGCGATCCCGGCCATTTTTTGTTTGCTCTCCTTCCACCTGAAAGGGGGAAGGTCGGGATGGGGGTCAGCCGCAGATGACGGTGGCTGCGGAGAGAGCAGATCCCCACCCGCTTTGCTCTGGCGAGCAAAGCGACCTCCCCCTTCTCAAGGGGAGGTTGGAGGAGCGTCGCCCCCGCAAGCGGGAGAGGTACAGCGGGCATGCTGATCGACCCAATCTCTTCATTCGTTACTTCTCCGCGCCCAGTCCCAGCGCCTCGACCATCACGCGGAATACTTCGGTGTTGTCCATCGAGCCGTGGACGCGCTCGCTGCCGGGGCCGGTCGCGGTGAGGATGACATCCTCGCCGGAATGCACGCTGGCGCCGATCATTGCCGGCAGATTGCCGAAGCGCAGCACGACGCCGGGGACATCCTTGTACTTGTCATTGGCCTTGAAACTGTCGGGCTGATCGCCCTTCACGGTCGGCTCGTTCGGATCGTCGAGCTTCGGGCGGAACGTCTCGTAGTGGTCGGGCAGGCTGGCCGAGAAGATCGCAAGCCGCCGGCTGACATCGACGCGTGACGGATAACCCTCGGCGTTCGGCGCCGGATAATTCGGGAAGCCGGCCTTCTCATAGACGCCGACGCGCTCGCGCAGGGGCACGTTGGGTGTCGTCATGTCGTCATTGATGGTGCCGACCAGGCTGTTCGGATGGTTGTGGTCGGCCACGACCAGGATCAGTGTGTCGTCGCTGCGCGCTTTCGCCCAGTCCTTTGCGAGCCGCACCGCGTTGTCGAGCATGATGGTGTCGTAGACCGCGCGCTCCATGTCGAGCAGATGGGCGTATTTATCGATCAGGCCGGATTCGACCATCAGGAAGAAACCGGCCTCGTGTTTCGACAGCACCGTGAGCGCGGCCTGAACCTGCTCGGTCAGGTCAGGCTGTTCGGGGAATTTCCTGACGCCACCGCCCCTCAGGAACTTGCGGTCGAGCGCGCCGTCCATGTTGCCGGCGGCGAACAGGCCGAGCAATTGGCGGGTGTCCGCTTTGGCCGCGAGCGTGGCGAGTTCGCTTGCGGTGGTCGCGACCGGATAGCCGGCGTCGCGGAAGCGCGCGAGATAGTCGATATCGTCCTTGCGTTTCGACCCGGACGTGGATTGCGGCAGGAAGTTCGCGGAGCCGCCGCCCATCAGCACGTCGGGCTTCGCGTCGAAATATTGCGCGACGATCGCGTCATAGGCGGCGCGGCGGCGGGTATGCGCAACCATCGCCGCCGGCGTCGCATCCTCGACCTCGGCGTTGGTGACGATGCCGACGGCGAGGCCCGCCCGGCGCTTGGCGAGGCTCACGATGGTCTCGACCCTGGGATCGTCGAGCGGATCGGGCGTGCGGTCGGCGTAGACGCCGAGCGCATTGACCGCGGCCTTGTGGCCGGTGGCGTAAGCGCTCGCGGCGTTCGCCGAATCGGTGATGATCGAGTCCGAGCCCGCGGTCGCAACCAGCGCCATATGCGGCATGTCGTCGATCGCGAGCTTGCCGCGGCTCTTGCCCTCCGCAATCCCCTTCGAAAGGATTCGCGCGGCGACGCGATGCGACGGCGACATCCCGTCGCCGATGAACAGGATCACGTTCCTGGCCTTGCGTGCCCCGGTGTCGTAGACGGTCCAGGTCACCGTCCGGCTCTGCGTGCCGTCGCTGACTTCGACGGCGACCTGTCCGGGCTTGGCGAGCGAGACATCGCGCAGCAACAGCGCCGACTGCTCCCGGCCGACCTCGCGCGCGGTGAATGTGCCGCCCTGGCCGAACACCGCGGCATAATCCGCGCCGTTCAGCGTGACCTTGAGCTTTGCTTGATCGACCACGCCCGGAAGCTCGACCTTGAAGTCGAATTTGGCGCCGGCGAGGATATCGGCGCGATCGATCGGATAGATCGTCTGCGCGAACGCCGGAGCTGCCGACAACAACAGGGCGACAGCCACGCCGGCAACTTGCTTGATCATGATCGGATGCTCCGCCTCTTGCGCATGATGCGCGCCGGGGCGGAGGCTAGTGGCGGCGGATGACGGCGCAATGAGGCGGCGCCGGGGCGTATTGCCGCAACGGCCGGCGTGGTCTCAGCGCGCCATCTGCTGCGGATCGTAGAAGAAGCGCTCCTCGACCAGCTCCTCGCCGCGCCAGGTCTGCCAGGCGACCTCCTCCATGCTGCGGACCTTGCCGTCCTTAGCCGTGAATTCGAACCGCCAGCAGATCGCCGAATGATCGCCGTCGAGTAGGAGCGGCCCGAACCGCGTGGTCTTGACGCCGGCGACCGCCGCCAGCACCGCCGCCTCGCGCGCCGCCAGCGCCTCGCGGCCGACGCGCCACTCGCCGTCATTCTCCTGGGTGCGGGCATCGACCGCGTAGAAATTCCTGATCGCGCCGACATGGTCGTTGGATTCCACCGTATCAGCGAAGGCTTGCAACGTCCTGAGCGAGGGCATGAGCACTCTCCATTTATCGACTACCGGTCGGTATTTATCGACCAAGAGTCGGTAAGTCAACTGGCGCGACTACGGAACCTGGGCTAGAGATGGATGATGGCAACCCAGGCCGAACGACGCGAGAAAACCAGAGCCGCCATCGTCAAGGCGGCGCGGCGCATTTTTGGCGAGCGCGGCTTCGCCGCTGCGACGATGGACGACATCGCCGCCGGCGCGCGTGTCGCCAAGGGCGCGGTCTATCATCACTTCGCGACCAAGGAGGCGGTGTTCGAGGCGGTGTTCGAGCAGGTGTCGATCGACCTCGTCGCCGATCTCGATCGCATCTCGCGCGCCGAGAACGATCCGCTGGCGGCGATGGCGGCGGGCACGCAGGGCTATTTCGCGGCGTGCTCGAAAGGCCCGACCGGCCAGATCATCTTGCGCGACGGCCCCGCCGTGCTCGGCTGGGAACGCTGGCGCGAGATCGACGCCAGGCATTTCGGCGGCAAGTTTCCGCGCGCGCTGGCCGCCGCGATGGACGCCGGCGTGATCGCCAGGCAGCCGATCGAGCCGCTGGCGCGGCTGCTGCTCGGCGCGGTGACGGAAGCCGCGGTTGCGGTCTCCGCGGGGCCGGACATCGGCAAGACCGGCACCGATTACGCGCGGGCGTTCCGCTCGCTGCTCGATGCGCTCAGGGTGAAGTAGCCGAACACTCCCCACGTCGTCCCGGCGAAGGCCGGGACCCATAACCACGACCGTCAATTGCTGCGCAACGCTGGGGCCACAGCTCGCTTCAACAACGCGATCCTGTGGTTATGGGTCCCGGCCTTCGCCGGGACGACAGCGAATTTGCGGCGCGACTTGCCGCCTCAACCCTTGTCGTTCTCGAGCTGAAAGATCTGCGCCCCCTCGCCGCTCGAGATGAGGCCGGTCTTGTTGTAGAGGCCGAGCTTGGCGCGGGTGTCGGCAATGTCGAGGTTGCGCATCGTCAGCTGGCCGATGCGGTCGGCCGGCGTGAAGGCGGCGTCCTCGACCTTCTCCATGCTGAGCCGTTCCGGCGCATAGGTCAGGTTCGGGCTCTCGGTGTTGAGGATGGAGTAGTCGTTGCCGCGGCGCAGCTCGAGCGTCACCTCGCCGGTGACGGCGCGCGCCACCCAGCGCTGCGCGGTCTCGCGCAGCATCAAGGCCTGCGAATCGAACCAGCGGCCCTGATAGAGCAGGCGGCCGAGCCGCATGCCGCTGATGCGGTACTGCTCGATCGTATCCTCATTGTGGATGCCGGTGACGAGACGCTCATAGGCGATGTGCAGCAGCGCCATGCCCGGCGCCTCGTAGATGCCGCGGCTCTTGGCCTCGATGATCCGGTTCTCGATCTGGTCGCTCATGCCGAGGCCGTGGCGGCCGCCGATCGCATTGGCCTCGAGGAACAGCGCGACCGGATCGGCGAACGTCTTGCCGTTCAGCGCGACCGGCTGGCCTTCCTCGAAGCGCACCACGACCTTCTCAGCCTTGACGTCGCAATCGGCGCGCCAGAACGGCACGCCCATGATCGGGTTGACGATGGTGATGCCGCTCGCAAGGCTCTCGAGATCCTTGGCCTCATGCGTCGCGCCGAGCAGATTGCTGTCGGTCGAATAGGCCTTCTCCGCGCTCATCTTGTAGGCGAAGCCCTGCGCGGTCATGAACGCCGACATCTCGGCGCGGCCGCCGAGCTCGTCGATGAACTGCTGGTCGAGCCAGGGCTTGTAAATGCGCAGGCTCGGGTTGGTCAGCAGGCCGTAGCGATAGAAGCGCTCGATATCGTTGCCCTTGTAGGTCGAGCCGTCGCCCCAGATGTTGACGCCATCCTCCTGCATCGCCGCGACCAGCATCGTGCCGGTCACCGCGCGGCCGAGCGGCGTGGTGTTGAAATAGGTGATGCCGCCGGTCGAGATGTGGAACGCGCCAGACTGGATCGCGGCGATGCCTTCATGGACCAGCTGGGTGCGGCAATCGACCAGGCGGGCCTTCTCGGCGCCGAAATCCATCGCCTTGCGCGGGATCGCGTCGTAGTCGGCCTCGTCGGGCTGGCCGAGATTGGCGGTATAGGCGAAGACCTTGGCGCCTTTCAGCTTCATCCAGAGCAGCGCCGCTGACGTGTCGAGCCCGCCCGAGAACGCGATGCCGACTTTTTCGCCGGTGGGCAGGCTTTTCAGAATCGTACTCATGGGACGGTCCAATCGGTCGAAATCGGTGGTGAATTAGGCAGGCCGAATATCAAATTTCCGGAGCCTGGGCACGCCTTTAATCAGACTTCGGGCGGGCTCGGCTCCGCCTGGCGACCCCGGCGCCAGCGCTGCATCCACTGGTAGCCGGGCATCGCCAGCCGCGTCAGGGTGGCATCGACCTGGGCGTCGGTGAGCCGGGTCGCGGCCCAGCGGTAGATCAGCGCATAGAACAGCCAGACGGTGAAGAACGACACCAGGCCGGCAATCGCCACATCGGTGAAAAAGTGCCCGCCGAAGGCCATTCGCAGCCCGCTGGTGACGATGCCGAACACGGTCGCCCCGGCAAAGGCCAGCGGCCGCCAGGCGGGCGGCGTCAGTGCCGCCGGTGCATAGGTCCAGAACGCGGTGGCGCCCTCGCCGGAGAAGAACGAGCAGTTGCGCGGGCAGCCGCCGCGCGGGTCCCACCACGGCATGAATTGCAAATCGCCGCCGAACTGCGTCACGAACACCGGCCGCGGCCGGCCCCAGTAATTCTTGAAGGTGAAATTGGTGAGCACGCCGGCCGAGAGCAGCATCGTGGTGAGCAGGAACACGGCGGCGCGGCCGGACATCAGCATCGGCCGGTCCGGCCGGATGAATTTCCAGACGATGGTCACGATCGCCGGCAGCACCAGCGCCCAGGCGATCCACATCGCCGCATCGCGCGCAAACGACGCCACCGCGTCGAGCTTCAGCGGGAAGGTTTTCCGCGCCACATCGTAGAACAGCGCCGCCAGCTTCAGGTCGAGCTCGGGATAGATCCCGAACAGGATGCCGACGATGAGCGCCAGCGCCAGCGCGATGAAAAGTCCGGTCCGGTTCATGGCGCGCGGTTTAGCCGAGGCGGCGGGGCATGGAAAGTGCGTCTGCTTGCCTTACCCTCCCCTGGAGGGCAGGGCTATCGCATGTGACCGAGGAGTTCGAAGAGGAACGCATCGTTCCATCCGGCGCGTTTGAGCTTGCCGCGCAGGGAGCCTGTCGTGTCCGGGTGGGCTTGGGCGACGTTGAGGGCCAGGCGCCTGAGCACGGCCAGGTTGGCCGGCCCGTTGTCCTTGCGGTTGCGGGCGAGGTCCTCGTCGAGGGTGACGTCGAGCGGCCAGTGCAGGTTATTTTCGATGCCCCAATGAGCGCGGACGATACGCAGGACGTCTTTGCGGCTGTAGGGGCGGCTCATCAGGAAGTAGCGCTCGACCGTGTCGTCCTGTCCACGCTTGCTGGTGATGCGGGCGACGGCTTTGAAGCCCGGGAAGTCGTGCTTCTTGGCCATGCCGGGAGCCGGCGCAACGAGAGCAACACGCTTGTCGGTGCGTCCATGGTCCGCATCGGTGGTAGTGAGCGAAGTCTTGCCCTTGCGTTTGACGGCGCAGATTGCGGCTTTGGCATCCTCCAACAGAGCGGGCTGGTTCGCCTTCACCGCCAGCACGTAGTCACCGCCCCGTGCCACGATCGCTTTGGCCATCGCGCGGTGGCAATGCAGGGCATCGGCCGTGACTACGCAGCCCTTGAGCTGCAGGAGTTCAAGCAACTGCAGGGCGCCATCGACTTCGTTGTTGTTCGGCGCCAGCACATTGGCAAGCGCCATGCGCGTCTGCGCCGCCCAGGCGGTCACCATCACCGGCGGCATGTGGCTCCTGCCGCGTTCGTAGCCGCGTCGCAACGCTTTGCCGTCGAGCGCGATCACACCGCGCGGCCGCTTGATCTTCGCGCCTTGCGCAAAATCCTTCATAAAACGCCGGAACGTGACCTCAAACGCCTTCGGGTCGAGCATCCGGAACACCCGACTGAACGTGTCGTGGCTCGGCAGGCCGTTCCTGAGCACCAGAACATCCTGCCAAAGGTAGGCCTTCATCCGGGCAAACAGCGCCATATCCGTGCAACTCGTCGCCCCACACAGCGTCGCCATCAGCGCGATGAACAAGATCTCGGTCAGGTCATGCAGCGCGTTGTCGGCCCGCGGGTCCGGCAAATCCTCAAAGCACTCGGCAAATCGTTGCATCGGCCGCTCCCTTCAGATCAGGAGCTGCCTTCAGAATCCCTTTCCTTCGATTTGGCAACTACTTGCATGTGCACCACATGCGATTCCCCTGCTCTGGAGGGGGAGGGTCGGCTCACGTTGAGCGCAGCGAAATGTGAGCTGGGGTGGGGTGATCTCTCAACACGGGCAGTTCTCATGTGGAGAGACTTCACCCCACCTCGGTTCGCATCTCGCTGCGCTCCATGCGAACCGATCCTCCCCCTCCAGGGGAGGATAAGAATCGGGTCACGGCTGCCGCGATTGCGACGGCAAGGGCGGGGGCGGCGGCAACGGGCGCGGCGGCTCGCGCCAGGCGCCGGCGGTGCGGCCGGCGATCAGCCAGTAGACCAGGCCTGCGACGATGCCGGCGCCGGTCATGATCTCCATGTGCCGGCGCACGATGCCGTGGAATTGCATCATGTCGGGATCGAACGGAACCAGTCCGAGATAGCAGGCCGCGCCGACGATCGCGCCGCCGACCGCATAGGCCAGCACGCTCCGGATGAAGAACGCTTCGGTGATCAGCACCACGATCAGCGCCGGCAGCAGCGCAAAGCCGGATATGAAGATGAAGCCGAAGCCCAGCACGACGTTAATAGCGCTCTGGTCGATCTGCCCGCCGAAATCGCTGATCTCGGGATACAGCACCGCGACGACCACGATGATCCCTGCCACGAAGCAGGCCATCAGGAAGCCGAAGCCGACGACGAACAGGCGGCCGATCAGGGCCATTGGGTCATTCCATTATCGGACAGCGGGCGGGGCATTCATCTCTCCTCGTCATGTCCAGGCTTGGCCCGGGCATCCACGTCTTCTCTCGCGGAGGCGAAGCTAAGACGTGGATGGCCGGGACAAGCCCGGCCATGATGAAATATGGAGATACTTCTCAATCCGTCATCGCCATCGCGCGCAGCGCCTGGCGCTCGCGGGCGGAGAGCTTTTCGGTCTCCGACTTGAGCTGGCCGCAGGCGGCGAGGATGTCGCGGCCGCGCGGCGTGCGCACCGGCGAGGAATAACCGGCGTTGAAGATGTATTCGGAGAATTTCTCGATCTGCTCCCAGTCCGAGCATTCGTAGGCGGTACCCGGCCACGGATTGAACGGGATCAGATTGATCTTCGCCGGAATGCCCTTCAGCAGCTTCACCAGGAGCTTGGCGTCATCGAGCGAATCGTTGACGCCCTTGAGCATCACATATTCGAAGGTGATGCGCCGCGCGTTGGAGGCGCCGGGATAGTCGCGGCAGGCCTGCAGCAATTCCTTGATCGGATATTTGCGGTTCAGCGGCACCAGCTCGTTGCGCAGCTCGTCGCGCACCGCGTGCAGCGAGATCGCGAGCATCACACCGATCTCGTCGCCGGTGCGCTGGATGTTCGGCACCACGCCCGAGGTCGACAGCGTGATGCGGCGGCGGGAAATGCCGATGCCCTCATTGTCGGCGACGATCAGCAGCGCATCGCGCACCGCGTCGAAATTATAGAGCGGCTCGCCCATCCCCATCATCACGATGTTGGTCACGCGGCGCGTGCCGTCCTCGCGGTCAGCCCAGTCGTTCAGCCGGTCGCGCGCAACCATCACCTGGCCGACGATCTCGCCGGCGGTGAGGTTGCGCACCAGCCGCTGCGTGCCGGTGTGGCAGAACGCGCAGTTCAGCGTGCAGCCGACCTGCGAGGAAACGCACAGCGTGCCGCGATCGGTCTCGGGAATGTAGACGCACTCGACCTCGTGCGGCCGCTCGACCTTGTCGCCGCTCGGCAGCCGCAGCAGCCATTTGCGGGTGCCGTCGTTGGAGATCTGCTCGGCGACCACTTCGGGACGGTCGACGGTAAAATGCTTCTCGAGCTCGGCGCGCATGTCCTTCGAGACGTTGGTCATCTCGGCAAAGCTCTTGGCGCCGCGGAAATACATCCAGTTCCAGAGCTGCTGGGTGCGCATCTTGCGCTGGCCAGCCTGCACCCCGATCTCGCCGAGGCGATCGGCGATCTCGGCGCGCGACAGCCCGATCAGCGACGGCTTGGCCGGCGGCACATAGGTCTCGAGCGGAACCTTCTCGACCAGCGGGCTGGCGCCGGAGACGGCATGGGTGGTCACGGTGTCGGTCATGAAACCTCAAATAGGCCTTCCAGCCGGTGCTGGAAAGCCACCAAATACCTCGATTTCAGGCCTTAAGTCGATTTTTAGAGTATGATCTTTCCGGAAAACCGCTTCACACTTTTCCGGATCATGCTCTAGCGCCGGCAGTCCTGCCCGAGCCGGTCAAGCGCCTGCGCCAGGCCCTTCAGCGAGAAGGTATCTGTCGTCTCGGTGCCCTTGGCCGAGACGGCTTTTACCGTCAGTTCGGCCGATTTGCGCATGGATTCCACCATCCGCTCCTCCTCGGCCGCATTCTTGATCCAGAGGCCGTCGCCCTGCGTGTACATCGCATAGGTCCCGCCGCCGACCTGAATCGTCGATTCGGAGCCCGGCTTCACGGTGTAGCCGATCATGATCGAGACTTCGTTGACGACCTTCTCCGCCGGACGGGTGGAGATGAAGGCATAGGCCGGATCGCGCGGCCGGTTCGCCGGATTGGTCTTCGACGAGGACGGCTTGGCGAGCGCAAAGCACACCTTCTTGCCGTTGGGCGATGCCGTGTACGCGCCCCAGGTGCCGAATTGGCCGATCAGCGTCGGCTCCGCGCCGCCGGCCGCAGCCGCCGCGGCCGAAGGCGCCGGCTTGGCTGCTTCCTTCGCGGTATCCTTCTTGGGCGCAGCCTGCACCGGCGCGAGGGTGATGAACCCGCACAGGATACAAGCAACCAGTGATGTCAGAATCTGCCGCACGGCCAACTGGTTCCCCCATCATTGTGACTGCAAGATGGCCCGGCGATTCCCCTCCGCCGGCTCGGATGGATAACCGGGAAACGCTTTTTTGGGAAGGCAGTTAGGCCGAAAGACGAACGCCGCTCACTATCCTGCGCACGTCGTGGCTTGTTATCACTTAGCTTATCACTTGGCGCGCGCAGCGCGTTGCTTCTCCCACTGCGCATCGGTCCATTGCAGCAGGTCCTCGGCACCGGAACTGCGTAAGTGCGAGCCGCCATCCTGCACCACCATCTCGCCGTTGATGTAGCCGGCCTGATCCGAGATCAGGAAGGTCGCGAGATTGGCGAGCTCCGCATGCTCGCCGGCGCGGCCGAGCGGATTGCGATGCGCCCAGCTCTCGCCGCGCCCTTCGGGACGCAACTGTCCGGTCGCACCTGCGGTCGGAAACGCGCCGGGCGCGATCGCGACGGTGCGGATGCCCTTCGGGCCCCACTCCACCGCAAGGCTCTTGGTCATCGCGAGCACCGCGGTCTTGGCCATCGAGGACGGCACCGTGAACGCGCGGCCGGTGATGGTCGAGGTCGACAGGATCGAGAGCACAACGCCCCTGTGCTTGCCGTCGATCCAGCGGCGGCCGGCGGCGAGCGTGCAGTACATCGTGCCATGCAGTGTCGGCGCGAGGATCGCGTCCGCCGCGCGGAACGACAAATGTTCGCTCTGCGCAATAAAGGTTGCGGCAGCATTGTTGACCAGCACGTCGATCGGCGCGTCCTGCCAGACCTGATCCATCATCGCTTCGACCGCCGCTCCGTCGCGGATATCGCAGCGCGCGATGGAAACCTTGGCGCCGAGCTCGCTGCGGAATTTTGCTGCGGTTTCCTCCAGCAGCCCTTCGCGCCGCCCGCAGATGATCAATTCGGCGCCGAGTTCGGCGAAGCGGTAGCCCATCGCCGCGCCAAGGCCGGAGCCGCCGCCGGTGATCAGAATGCGCTTTTTCGCCAGCAGGCCTTTTTCAAACATAGTTTGATCCCTCCGCACTGTATTGTCGCTCCGCCGCAAATCCGGCATGAAGCTTGTAGTCCAAGATCTTGCAGCTCTTTCTGCGTCCGAAACTCAGGTGTGTCCATGAAAGCCATCCTCTGCTCGCAATACTGTCAACCCGACGATCTCGTGCTGGCTGACGTGCCCGATCCGGTGGCGGGTCCCGGCGAAGCCGTGATCGCGATCAAGGCGGCGGCGCTGAATTTCTTCGACATCCTGATGATCCAGGGCAAGTACCAGATCAAGCCGCCGTTCCCGTTCTCGCCGGCCGCCGAGGTTGCCGGCGTGATCGAAAGCGTCGGTGCCGGCGTCACTGACCTGAAGGTCGGCGATCGCGTCGTCGCTTCCTGCGGCCACAACGGTGCGCGCGACAAGATCGCGCTGCCGGCGAATTCGATCGTGAAGATTCCCGACAACCTCGACTACGACCGCGCCGCCGGCATCATCATCATCTACGGCACCGCGCTGCATGCGCTGGAAGATCGCGCAAGCCCGAAGCCGGGCGAGACGCTCGCGGTGCTCGGGGCCGCCGGCGGCACCGGCCTTGCTGCGTGCGAGCTCGGCAAACTGATGGGCCTGAAGGTGATTGCCTGCGCCTCATCGGACGAGAAGCTGGCCTTCGCGAAACAGCACGGCGCCGAGCTGACGCTGAACTACGCCAAGGAAGATCTCAAGGAAGGCCTGCGCAAGCTGACCGACGGCAAGGGCGCCGACATCGTGTTCGATCCGGTCGGCGGCGCCTATGCCGAAGCCGCGCTGCGCTCGACCGCATGGGAAGGCCGCTTCCTGGTGATCGGCTTTGCCGCCGGCGACATTCCGAAGATCCCGCTCAACCTCGCGCTGCTGAAGGGCTGCGATATCCGCGGCGTGTTCTGGGGCGCCTGGGCGCGGCAGAATCCGGACAAGAACCGCAAGAACCTGGAGAAGCTCGTGCAGTGGACCGCGGAAGGCAAGATCTCCTCGCATGTCGACCGCACCTTCCCGCTGTCGCAGACCGCGGAAGCCCTGAAGGTGCTCGCCGGCCGCAAGGCCATGGGCAAGGTGATCCTGCACCCGGGAAGCTGAGCACGGGTTCGGTAACTTGGTAGCCCGGATGAAGCGAAGCGAAATCCGGGACCGAGCCATCCGCGGTTGGAGCAGCCCCCGGATTACGCTTCGCTTCATCCGGGCTACAGGTTCTTCTCCTTCCCCCTGAAAGGGGGAAGGTCGGGATGGGGGGGCGCCCGCAGACGACGCTGCAAGCCGAGAGAGCAGATCCCCACCCGCTTTGCTCTGTGGAGCAAAGCGACCTCCCCTTTTCAAGGGGAGGTTAGAACATCACTCCTCTTCCGGCACACCGCGCTTCAGCGCGGCGCGGGCGGCATCGCGATGCTCCGGCGTGATGTGGCTTGCCACAATGCGGAGCGCGGTTGCGAGCACTGCGGCGTCATCGGTGAAGCCGAGGATCGGCAGCATGTCGGGCACGAAATCGAACGGCAGGATGAAATAGGCGATCGCCCCGAGCAGCGCCGCCTGCACGTGGCGCGGCGTCTGCCGGTCGAAGGCGCAGTAATAGGCGGCCAGCAGGTCCTCCGCGAAAGGCAGGCTCGCCACCACCTTCTTGAACTTAATCCAGAAACGGCGGCGCACGCTTTCCGGGTCCTGCGCCAGCCGATCGGCAGGCCCAAATCCCGCGCCGTGTTCGCTCGATGTCATCGCAAGGTTCCTCGACGCCGCGCCAGCTCGGCGGCGGACGATGCGAATCTGGGGATATCGGCGGACCCGCGCAAGGTTGCACGCGCCGGGCTCAACTGACCCCAAGCTGCCTTGCGATCGCGTTCATGGCCTTGGCAAGGTCGATGTCGCGCTTGGTCACCCCGCCGACATCGTGGGTCGACAGCACCACCTCGACCGTCTTGTAGACGTTTTTCCACTCGGGGTGATGGTCGCTCTTCTCGGCGACCAGGGCGGCGCGGGCCATGAACCCGAAGGCCTCGTTGAAGTCCTTGAACACGAAAGTCTTGGCGATCGCCTCGCGGCCGGACGTTTCCGACCAGCCGGCCAGTTCCCAAAGGGCGGCCTTCCTTGCCTCCGCTGACAGCCGTTCGACCATGGTAACCCTCCCGTTTAACGCCGACTTTAGCCTAACAACCGGCCTCCGGGATGGGATCCACGCCCAAATTAAGGCCGAAATCGCGTCCTATCGCCGCTGGTAACCATGACGGAGTTGTAACATCTGTCCATTCAGTAATTTGCTACACATAGGGGATGTATGCGCGTTGGTAGTTTTGCGAGATTGAGCCCCGACGATTGTTTGCGAGATCGATGACAGACGGCTCCGCCAGCATGTCGCCCAAGCCGCTCCGTTCGGCAAAGCGGCGGCTGATGTTCGTTTTGATCGCGGGCGCGCTGGCCATCATCGGCACGCTGATGGCGGGCTATTATTTCGCCGTGCGTCCGGTGACGCTGCGGATCGCGGTCGGTCCCGCCAACAGCGATGACCTCAAGGTCGTGCAGGCGCTGGCGCAGGCCTTCAACAACCAGCAGCAAACCCAGGTCAAGCTGAGGCCGGTGCAGACCGAGGGCGCCACCGCCAGCGCGCAGACGCTGGCCGACGGCAAGGCCGATCTCGCCATCATCCGCGGCGATCTCGAGGTGCCGAAGAATGCCCAGGCGGTCGCGACCCTGCGCAAGAATGTCGTGGTGATGTGGGTTCCGCCCGCCAAGGGCAAGGTCCGGAAATCCGCGCGGATCACCAAGATCGCGCAGCTTGCCGGCCGCAAGATCGGCGTCGTCGGCCGCACGCCGGCCAATGTCAATTTGCTGAAGCTGATCCTGACGCAATACGGTGTTGACCCGATGAAGGTCGAGATCGTGCAATTCCCGGCCAATGAGGCGGCGGAAGCGATCAGGAACCTCAAGGCCGACGCCTATCTCGCCGTCGGCCCGGCCAACAGCAAGATCACGATCGATGCGATCACGGCATCGGTCAAGAACGGCGGCGAGCCGAGCTTCCTTGCGATCGACGCCTCGGAGGCGATCGCGCAGAACCATCCAGCCTATGAGGCCGCGGAAATCCCCGCCGGCTCGCTCGGCTCCGCCGACCGGCCCGACGATGAAGTGAAGACGATCAGCTTCTCGCACCACATCGTCGCGCGGAAGGGCCTGTCGGACTCGACGGTCGCGGCATTCACGCGGCAATTGTTCGCGATCCGGCAGTCGCTCAAGACCGATTTCCCGCTTGCCGCCAAGATCGAGACGCCGGACACCGACAAGGATGCCACCATTCCGGTGCATCCGGGCGCCGCCGCGTTTGTCGACGGCGAGGAAAAAACCTTCCTCGACCGCTACAGCGACTACATCTGGTGGAGCCTGATGGCGTTCTCGGCGATGGGCTCGGCCGGTGCGTGGTTCGCCGGCTATCTCAAGCAGGACGAGCGCAACACCAACACCTCGCAGCGCGAACGCCTGCTGGAGATGCTGAAGGCCGCACGGCAAAGCGATTCAATCGAGGAACTCGACCAGATGCAGGCGGAGGCCGACGACATCCTGCGCCACACGCTGGACTGTTTCGAGCACGGCGCAATCGAGGAAGGCACGCTGACCGCATTCAACATCGCGCTCGAGCAGCTTCATAACGCCGTCGCCGACCGCAAGGCGCTGCTGTTCAGCATGCCGCAGAATTTGCAACGGACTGCCACGCAGTTCAGGGCGGCGGGCACGGCGTAGAGGCGCCACTACTCTCTATCCGCAAACTCCCCTTGCCTCTCCCGCTTGCGGATGGGGCAATCGCATATGGCCGTTTGAGGTAATCGGAGTTCCCACAAACTCGTCATGCCCGGGCTTGTCCCGGGCATCCACGTCTTCGTTTCCACGCAAAGAAAAGACGTGGATGGCCGGGACAAGCCCGGCCATGACGGCGCGGAAGAATCGGTTCATTCCATATGCGATTGCCCTGCGCTTGCCGGGGGAGGGAGCCTGACAGATGTGCTTCCCTTACGTCCCGCACTCCCGCCGCTGTAATCTCTCCGTCATGGAATTTTTCTAGGTCTTGGCACGCCTGCGGCGCATTGTCGCTGTGACCTGAGGAGGCTCCCCATGACGATCCGGTTCTCGCGAAATCTCACCCGCCGACGCTTTCTCTCCACGGCGGCAGCGGCCGGCGCCGGTGTGATCGCGATGCCCTATCTGTCGCGCGCCGCCGACCGCCCCGTGATCACCCATGGCGTGCAGTCCGGCGATGTCGGCGTCGACGGCGGCGTGGTGTGGGCGCGGGCCGACCGGCCGTCGCAGATGATGGTCGAGGTCGCAATCACCGAGTCCTTCAAGGATGCCCATACGCTGCCGCCGATCACGGCGCTGCCCGAGAGCGACTTCACCGCCAAGATGCTGCTGGAGAACCTGCCCTCCGGCCAGGACATCTTCTATCGCGTCCGCTTCCGCGACCTTGCCCATATCGACATCGTCGGCGAGCCGGTGGTCGGACGCTTCCGTACCGCGCCGAGCGATCGCCGCGACGTCTCCTTCGTGTGGGGCGGGACGTCGCCGGCCAGGGCTGGGGCATCAATCCAGATGACGGCGGCATGATCACCTTCGCCGCGATGAAGAAGCACACTCCGGATTTCCTTCTGCACTCCGGCGACACGATCTACGCCGACGGCGTGATCCCCTCCGAGGTGAAGCTTCCCGACGGCAAGATCTGGAAGAACGTCACGATTCCCGAGAAGGCCAAGGTCGCCGAGACGCTCGACGAATACCGGGCCGCCCACAAGTATAACTTCCTCGACAACAACGTCCGCGCCTTCAATGCCGAGGTGCCGATCTTCGTGCAGTGGGACGATCACGAGGTGACCAACAATTGGTCGCTGTCGAAGCAACTGCCGGCGGCCTACAAGGAGCGCGACATCAACGTGCTCGCGGCGCGCGCCGCAAGGGCCTTCCACGAGATGTATCCGATGCGCGAGAGCATCGTCGAGCCTGGACGCGTCTATCGCACGCTGAGCTACGGTCCGCATCTCGACGTCTTCATGCTCGACGAGCGCAGCTATCGCGGCCCCAACGGCCCGAACCTGCAGGAGCAGTACGGCCCCGACGCCTATTTCATCGGCCCGGACCAGCTGGCCTGGCTGAAGCGCGCGCTGCTCAACTCGCGCGCCACCTGGAAGGTGATCGCCTCCGACATGCCGCTGTCGCTGATCGTCTATGACGATGCCGCCAACAAGAAGGGCTCGGAAGCCTTTGCGCAGGGCGATGGTCCGGTGCGCGGCCGCGAGCTCGAGATCGCCGATATCCTGCGCTTCATCAAGACCGCAGGGATCGTCAACACGGTGTGGCTGACCGCTGACGTGCACTATGCGGCAGCGCACTACTACAATCCGAACAAGGCCCAGTTCCAGGAATTCGATCCGTTCTGGGAATTCGTCTCCGGCCCGCTGCATGCCGGCACGTTCGGCCCGAACGAGCTCGACAACACCTTCGGCCCCGAAGTGAAGTTCATCAAGGCGCCGGGCGAAGGCAACCAGAACCTGCCGCCGTCGGCGGGCATGCAGTTCTTCGGCCACGTCAAGATCGAGGGCAAGAGCGGGCAGATGACGGTGAGCCTGCGCGACCGCGTCGACGCCGAGCTGTGGGCGATCACGCTCGACCCGAAGCCGGTCTAGTTCGGTCACAGCCACGACGGAACCGGGCTCTTTGTCTTGACGGCGTGGCCTCCGAGGCGAGGCAACGCGATTGCCGGGGATGGACCTCCCCGGCATCTTCCGGTACCGATGTCAGAGCCGTTATGCTGGGGGCCCGGAGGGGCGGAGCATGAGGCGCTGCGAATTCTTTCGCGTGCTCGGTGGTAGCGTTGCGAGATTTCGGCCTCGCCGCTTTTTGGTCGTCGCGATCGCAGTGTTCGCGCTGCTGCCGATCGAAGTCAGCGATGCCGGCTGGCTGCCCGATCTCTTCAGGAGCTCACCCAAGCATGCCAAGTCGCTGAAGCGCGCGAAGGCGACAAGGGCTGCCAAATTGGCAAGGCACCGCGCTCCGCCCAGGCACCGCGCCATGCGGCTGGCCGCCCTTGGGCCAGTCACCCTGCCGCTTTCAGCTCTCAAGCGGGCCGCTGCCAAATGCGATCCCGCGACGTTCCGGATCGTGCTGGATGTCGGACATACCGCGCAATCGGAAGGCGCGATCAGCGCGCGGAATGTCGCCGAGTTCACCTTCAACCTGCGCCTTGCGAAGCTGATCGAGCAGAGGTTGAAGGCCGAAGGCTTTGCCGAAACCAGGCTGCTGCTGACCGAAGGCAAAGCGAGACCGAGCCTCTTCAAGCGGGTCGCCGCGGCCAACAATCTGCACGCGGATCTGCTGATGTCGATCCACCATGACTCCGTGCCCAACAAGATGCTCGAGGACTGGGAGTTCGAGGACAAGAAAAGCCACTTCAGCGACCGCTTCAGCGGCTACTCCGTGTTCGTCTCCCGGGACAATCCGGACTTCAAGACCAGCCTCCGGTTCGCCGAACTGGTCGCCGGGGAAATGAAGGCCCAGGGCCTGCATTATGCCGAGCAATATAGCCAGGCCATCATGGGTCGTTACCAGCACCCGTTGCTGAACAAGGATACCGGCGTCTACAGCAATGATGAACTCATCGTGCTGAGAAAGACCGCGATGCCCGCGATCCTGCTGGAGGCGGGCTCGATCATCAACCGGGACGAGGAACGCGAGATGGACTCGCCCGAGCGCCAGAACCTCATCAGCAGCAGCGTCGCTTCCGCCGTGAAGGAATTCTGCGAGCCGCGATGGGCGCTGCTCGGTCCACCCTGACGGCCGAGCGATCAACTCCTCCTCAGCCCGGCTTGCCCGACTTGATCTCCTTGAACTTGGCAAGCGCCTGCTCGAACTTGGCGTTGAACAGCCACATCGCATCGAGGATCTCGCGGAAGGTCGCGGATGTTCTTGCCCGGTCGGCCCGGCCGAACGCGAAGACGCTGTTGTTGCGCAGATATCGCATGATCCTGGGATCGGAAATTCTGTAGCCGACGAGGTTGCCCGATTTGAGCGCTGCCCTGGTTGGCGTGGGAATGATCTGGATCAGCTCAAAGACCTTCATCTGATCGATCGGGTCCGGCAGCGCTTTCTGGATCGCCGCGACCTGCGGGAAAAGTTCGGCGTGTGCGTTCATCAGGCCGTCCCGCACGGCGGTCCAGTGATTGAACCTGTGATCGAGGTTGCCGACCCGCGCCTCTTCCCGGTCGTCGCGACGGCTCAGCGCAGGATCGAGAGTCGCGATCGACCCCTTGATCGCTGCCCATTTCCTTCGGCCGTCGCGATCCTCGGACAGGCCGGTCTGCAGGCTTCCTTTATAGGTGTTCGATCGTGCATTGCCCGCATTCTGCTTGCCGTTCGTCTCGGCAAAGAAGAGGCCGAGGCTGATACGGCCCGCGACGGCGGCGTCGGCGGCGTCAAGACCCTTGGCCCGCGCGATCACCGTCGCCAGATCGACCACGTCCTTGAATGGCGTATCGGATGTTTGCGCACCGGCGGGCGGCGCCTCCATGACGTCGAAGAGCTTCCTGTACTCATCGAGCAGCGGCTCATTGTCGGCGTTGAAGTAGGCCGGGGGGATTCCGAATCTGTTGGGTCTTCCAATCCTGGACGGAAGCGCATCGGTGAGGTCCTTGTAGGCGCTCATCATCTCGACACGGGCCAGATAGATCGCCTGGCCCGGCAAGTCGGGCAGCGGCTGCTTCGAATCGATCTGCGCGCGGCGTTGGCGCAGAATCGACTCGAAACCCTTCAGGGCTCTGTCATAGGTCTCAAGCGCGGCCGATTGCTCGCTCGAGAGTGCGGCCGGCGTAGCGAGAGCTGGCGACACGAAGCGGCCGACGACGGCCGAGCCGAACGGCGGCGCTAGCAGCAGCCCGAGAGCGAGCGCGGCTGCGGGCGCGGCAAATATCCTGATCACCATGACGCTTTCCCGAAGCGCTTGCGTCACCGAATCCGACGGGCTGGATCGTAGACGACGAACGCTCCGGCGGCGAGGCCGAAGCTTGGCAATCCGTCAGTGGCCGTTTCTCAGCGCCGCCTCCAGCGCCTCGCTCGAGCACGGTTTGGTCAGCCGCGGCTTGTCGGCGAGCGATGCCGGCAGCCGGATATCCGCGCCATAGCCCGTGACGAATGCGAACGGCACCTTCAGCGCATCCAGCCGCTCGGCGATCGCGAACGTCTTCTCGCCCCTGACGAGGCCGACGTCGAGCAGCGCGAAATCCGGCGCGCGTTCGGCGATCAGCTCGAGCGCACGGGCGACGCTCGCAGCGGTGCGCACCGTGCGGGCGCCGAAGCCGAGGATGGTGTCCTCGAAATAGAGCGAGATGATCGGATCGTCCTCGACCACGAGGACATCGCCGGGCATGCCGGCATTGGGGGTGAAGTCCATGGGCGTGCCAGTTTCCGTTTGCTAGAGCTTGTTGTCTTGACGCGTTTCTCCAGGCGAACCGGTATCCACTTCGCTCGAAAACGCTCCAAAGCATCGATGAAAGACCGGATCAGTCCGGCCGGATGGCCCGCGACCGGCGCCTGAAAGCACGCCGGCTGTTCCCGCGATGAAACCACCACATCGCGAGCGGCGCCGTCTGTTCACTAGTGAACATAAATCCGGGAACCTTTCATTATTGTCGGCGTTGGGTTTTCAGGAATTTCCCATGATCGCGAAACGGACCGAGTTGGCCGGGACGAGTGACCGGCCATTCAACAATCTTTTGCGCCGGCTGAACGACGCCGATTACCAGTTGATCGCACCGCATCTGGGGCTGGTCGACGCGCAGGCCAACGACCTGCTCTACAGCCCCGGCGACGATGTTCAGACGGTGCATTTCCCGTGTGGGCCGAGCCTCGTCTCCTACATGGTGCCCAATGAGGACGGCCGCGATGTCGAGACCATCCTGGTCGGTCGCGAAGGCGCGGTCGGCGGCATCGTCAGCCAGGGCTTCCTGCCGGCCTATACCCGCATCACCGTCAAGTTCGGCGGCCCGTTCGCTCGGCTGCCGATCAGCAAGCTCGACGCCGCCAAGCTGAAGTCGATCTCGGTGCGCAACATCTTCGCGCGCTATGCCGATTGCATGCTGGCGCAGATCTTCCAGTCGACCGCCTGCAATGCGATCCACTCGATCGAGCAACGCGCGGCGAAATGGATCATCTCGGCGATGGAGCGCACCAATGGCAACGGCATGGTGCCGCTCACCCATGAACAGCTCTCGACCCTGCTCGGCGTCGGCCGCAGCTACACCAGCCGCGTGATCCAGAACTTCAAGGCGGAAGGCGTGCTGGAGACGCGCCGCGGCGCGATCGTGATCCGCGACGCGGACAAGCTGCGGCTGCGCTCCTGCCTGTGCAACGATGCGGTCAAGGATCATTTCGAGGAGGTGCTGCGCGGGGTGTATCCCAGCGAGGACAACCCGGCGAACTAGGGTATGTACGCATGATTCGTCGCGTCCGCCATGCTTCCGGAAGCCGACGCTAAACCCGACATCGCCGTAGGGGTTCGCCCTATCGCTCCAACCCGCGCGCTTAATGAGCGCTTAACGGTTTTGCGCAACAGATAGGATCACCAGCGCGGAATTAGTCCTAGTAATGAGTGCGAGCCGAGCTCCCGAGGAGGGGAATCGGATGGGACTGCTTGTTGTCGGAGCGCTGGCAGGAATCCTGATCGGCTTTGGCTGGTTCGCGCCTTCCCGAGGGTATTTCGTTGGGTGTGGGTCAAGACCCTGTTTCGACGAGGTTGCAGTCGCCCGACCCACAGAGCCCATGCCGGCGGCTTCAGCGCCAGCTCCTGCGATCGTCAAATCGAATTCTGCAACCCCGGCAAAATCCGGCAGGAGACCATCATCGAAGAAACACCGACCGGCCGACCTCGCCAAGGCGGCGCCCTCGCGGACGAGGATCAACATCCCGACACCCGAACGCGCCGCGGACATAGCAGATCCTGTCGTGACCAAAGCGAAGGTCACGATTGCAGCGCAGATCGAGGATCCGGGATCGGCCGAATTCAGCGACATGAAGCGCGCCATGCGAAGGAACACGCTCGGAAGCGCCGTGGATACGATTTGCGGGCGCGTGAAAGGAAGAAGTGCGTCGAGCGGAGAGACTGGAGGAAGGCCCTTTCTTTATCTTGTGAAGGAGGATGAAGCGTATGTCGTCGACGGCAAGTCGGGGTCGGCGGCGTCAACGGCATATCGAAATATCTGCAAATAGGGGATGCGTCGACCGCGCCACGGCGCGCGTCCAAATGATTTGAGCGGAAAGAATTTCCACCGAGGCGCCAGGCTATCCCGCAATGGATGCGATCCTGATGTCGGGGCTGCGCGTGATGATGCATTCAGGATGAATGCCGCAACGGTAAATGCGCAATACGGATCGATGGGACTGTCGCAGAAATTCTTTTCATTCCGAGGAAATCATGGACGACATAACGGACTCCTCAAAACGGCTCAATGGAGCGCTTCACGTACCGGTTCTGGTGATCATCGAGCAGCACCTGTTGCCCCGCACATGCATTCTCAACGTCCTCAGGCGGGAACTGGCCGACTTCGAGATCCTCGACATGGCAACGGTCCAGGGCCTGGACTGCATGTCAGCCCGCGACGTTCGTCTGGTGCTGCTGAGCATCGCGGACAAGCCGATCGTCGATCCCTCGGTCGAGGACGATCTCGCCTTCGTGGCCGAGCAGTGTCCCAATGCCGCCGTCGCAATCCTGTCAAACCATGACGACGAGCCGACCGCACAAGCCGCGATGCAGCGGGGTGTTCGCGGCTTTCTTCCCACCTCGCTGCCAATCGAGGTCGTCATAGCCGGCCTGCGCCTTGTTCTTGTCGGCGGCGTCTACAGGCCGTTGCCGGTCGCCGAGATGAACAGGATGCCGGGTTTCGATCCGCCGGACGCGCGCGGGCTTGCGTCCGCATATCTGATGAACGAGGCAGCCAGGACGGCCATCGACAGGAGCGGTCTCACCCCTCGAGAGCAGCACGTTCTGGCGGAATTGGAGCTCGGCCTGCCCAACAAGCTGATCGCAGCCAAATTGAAGCTCTCGGAAAGCACCGTCAAAATGCACATTCAGCATATCATGAGGAAATGTGCCGCTCACAATCGCACGGAAGCGGTCCTCCGCTGGCGCGGCCGGTCGCTCCCGCAGAATCGCGATCAAGATCCGGCTACGGCCCCAATGCCGGAGACCTAGTCACCCTGAGCGGGATCAATCCTCTCTGAATGCACCGCGGAAGCTGTCGAGCAGGGGCCTGAGCGCGTAAAGTGCGACGGTACCGCGCCCCGTGGTGATGAACACTTGAACCGGCATACCGGGCACGATCTGGAAGTCGTTGGCGGCGATCTGCGCGTCGTCGATCCGGATCTTGGTCGCGTAGTATGGCTGGTCGGTACGCTTGTCGAGTAGCCGGTCTGCCGATACGTGCACGACGGTTCCCTTCAGGCGCGGTACGCGACGCTGATTGTACGGCACCAGATGCACCTCGGCATTGAGGCCGGGATGAACCACATCGATGTCCTCGGGCCTCAGGCGGGCGGTCACGATGAGGCGGTCTTGCCGGGGCACCAGCTCCATGAGCGGAGCACCCGCCCCGATGACGCCGCCCGCTGTATGAATCCGCAAGTCGGTTATCACGCCGTCCTCAGGCGCCTTCACCTCCGTTCGCGATAGCTGATCCCTGGCCGCAAGCAACCGCTCGCGGAGCTGGAATATCTGGTTCTGTGCTTCGCGAAGCGACTGCGCGATCTCGTTCTGCCTGTCGCTCTCGAGCTTGAACAATGTGGCCTGCTGCTCGCTGATGACCTGCCCGGCGCGAGAAATCTGCGCGGTGATCTCGCCGCGGCGACCCTCAACGTCGGCCAGTTCACGTTGCAGGTTCAGAAGCCGCGGCCGCCGTTCGAGTCCCTTGTTCACGAGCGTCGTGACCATATCCAGTTCTTCCCGGACGATGTCGACCCGCTGCCCGGTGGCGCTCTGCTGAGCCTTGAGACCTTCGATCTCCCTCTCGACTTGAAGCCTCCGTTCGCGAATGACCGCAAGCTGCGACTCATGAACCTGCCGGCGCGCCTGAAAAATGAACTGTTGCGCCGACACCGCGGCGGCGGCCACCCCATTTCGCTTGCTGTCCTGTTCCAGCGCGCTCGGGATTGCGATGCTCTCAAAGTTCTGCTGCTCGGCCTGAAGCCGCGCGGCACGAGCAATCGCATCCCACAACTGGCCTTGAAGGCTTTGCACCTCCGAACCGGGCCGGGTGTCATCCAGCGCGATCAGCGTCTGTCCGCTTCGCACGATATCGCCGTCAGCAACCAGGATCTTCCTGACGATCCCGCCCTCCAGGTGCTGAATCGTCTTGCGGCTCGATTCTGATTCCACGACGCCGGAAGCGATCGCGGCGCTCTCGAGAGGCGCGAGGCACGCCCATGTGCCAAGCCCCAGCATGAAGCAGAGCACCAGCAGGTTGCCCGCCAGGGTGATACCGCGAAGCCGTCCACGCGGAGAGATCGGTGTCGGGGTCGCACACCATCGATATTCGAGAGGCTCGAAATCGTCGATCGCGGTAACCACCACCCCAAGTCGTCCGGCGAGCGGGGGGCTTGCCGGCGCTCGCACAAGCTGGTCCCAGATCGCGGGTAGCCTCGATATCGCCGCAAGCCTCCAGATGGTAAGAGGATTCCGGATCATGGCACGATCCGCGATGTAACCTGGGGTCGGTTCAGGTGCCGCTCAAAGATTTCCTCGCTGTCGCCGAAAGCGACGACCGCCCCCTCTTCCATAATGGCAATCTTGTCTGTGGCTGCGAGGAGACCCATACGATGAGTGACGACGACCAGGATGACACCGGCTAGCTTCATGCGCTCGATAGCGTCCAGCAGCATTCGCTCGCCCCCGTAATCGAGACTGGCATTCGGTTCGTCGAGAACGATCAGGCGTGGACCGCCGAAAAAGGCCCGGGCAAGACCGAGGCGCTGCCGATATCCGCGCGAGAAGGATTTTTCACGGTGAATCACCGTGTCGTACCCGTTCGGCAGGCGCATGATCGCCTCATGAATTCCGACCAGCTTGGCCGCCTCCACGACCTTCCGCCGATCGGCATCATCTAGCCGTGCGATGATATCGCTTATCGTATCGCCGAGCAGGTCGATGTCCTGGGGGAGATAACCGAGACGGTGGCCGCCTAGGCCCTCGCGAAGCAGCGAGACGTCGGTATTATCGAGCAGGACACAGCCATCAGTTGGCGTCGACAGCCCGGCAATCACCCGGCCAAGCAGGGACTTGCCTGACCCGGACGCACCGATAATGCCAAGGCATTCTCCGCTCGCGAGCGTGAACGAGACGCCGTTCAGCAGAAGGTGGTTGGTCCCCGACAGCCTCACGCCGACGTTGTCGACAACGAGACCGCTCGACGCTTGCCGCTGCGAAACCTCCGGATCCTGCTGTCCGGCGGCGGGGGACGCGACGAGAACCGCGCCGAGCCGCTGACAGGCACTCACGGCCGTCCTGAGTGACTTCCAGCCTGCGATCGCACTTTCGACCGGCGCGAGCGCGCGGCTGAACATCAACGTCGAAGCAAAGATGATCGCCGGACTCTTTCCGTGATCGAGGACAAGCCACGCGGCAGCCCCCATTATCAACACCTGCGACAGCGCGCGGACCGGCTTGGTGACCAGCATCACGATCTCGCTTCGCCGGACCGCCACATCGTGCTCTCTGCGTGCCTCCTGCGCGTCATGGTAGATCGTGCGCGCAGCGCTATCGAGCATTCCCATGGCGCGGATCATGTGGATGTTGCCTGCGGCGGCCTGGAGGCGGCCGTAGCTTCTGGACAGCGCGGCGCCGGATCTGAGCAGAACGTCCTCGGTAACCAGATCTCCGGCAACCGTGAGAGCGAAGAGGAAAGCCACACAGCAGGCGCCTACCACGCCAAGCAGGGGATGGATGAGAAAGAGGACCAGGAGGAATAGGGGCGCCCAGAGTGCGTCGAACAGCATCGGACAGGCGCCGGAATCGATGAACTGGCGCAGCACGGTGAGATCCCGATATGCGTCCGACGCCCGCGTCCAATCGCCGCGAAACGCGGATTCGAGGCTGGCCGAAAGCACGCAAGGACGGAGCCGATCGTCGAGCCAGGCACCAAGGCGACCCAGGACAGCGCGCCGCAAGGCATCAAACACGCCGCCGACCACGACCGTGATCGCGACAATGAGCGTGAGCAGGAGCAGCGTGTCGCCGCTCCGGCTCGACAACACCCTGTCGTAGATCTGAAGAAGGTAGATGGAGGGCGCAAACAAAAGCAGGTTGTAGCTGCAGCTATACGCGAATACGAGACCAAGCGGCCCCGCACAGCACCAAAGGGCCGCGTGCAGTGGCGTCGCGATCTGCGGCAGGACAGGCAACCGAATGGGCGGCATCAGCATGATCGTCACCGCCTGAAATCGAAGTCCGGCGCACTTGCCCGACGGCCAACGCGATCTGTCAAGAAGGGCATCGGCTTGAATTGCGGGATCGGCAGCAATGGCCGCCGGTCCCGCCACGGTCGGACGAGCCGATGGTCAGAATGTATCGAGGTGGAAGCTCACCTCTCCACCCAGCGCGGCGTTGCCGTCTCCGCCATTGCCGCCGATGCCCGCCAGGACCTCCTGGTGCTGGTCCACCGCGAGCTTGTTGATCTGAGTGGCATCCGTATTGGCATATACCTTGGAGGTATCGTGGCCGCTGTAGGATTTCTGGTTTCCGTTCGACTCGGCGCTTCCGCCATGGGCCTTCGCAAACACCGAGGCCGTCGCGTTTGCGCCGCCGGCGTCCCAATCTGCCGTCTGAGTGACGTGGTCGCCGGTGTTCACATGCACATCGGCGCCTTCTGCCTTGTTGGTTGGATCGAAGTTGAGGGTCGGCTTGCTGATGATGGCTCCCTTGAAGGTACCGTCGCCGCCATTTCCGACACTTTGACCACCGGTGTTGATCGATTTGAATTCGATCGAATCCGAGATGCTGATCGCCTTGGGCAACATTTGAGCCTCCGTCCTTGTGTTGGCTGTCGTGCATCATCCATCCCGATCAGGCGGACGCGCACGGGCGAGTCTGATCCGGCGATGCGCGTTGCCGATAGATGTCAAATCGGACACCATCCGGGTTGGTCGACCTACGTACGAAAGTATGACGTTCGTCGCGCAACATCGGAGCTCGAAGCATCGGGAGGCGCCCTTGCGCGAGATTTGCATGCGCAGGGAGTCCGCTACCTTGCGACCGGCCTGCGCGAGCGGTGCGATGTTTCGCTATGCCAACAGGTGAAGATCGGACAGAAGATGGGCGGAAAGATCGCCACCCAGCGCGAGATTGCCGTAGCCGCCATCCCCACCAAGTCCGGCAATCTGGACCGCACTCTGGTCGATGTGCACGTTGTTGACCTGATCGGCCACGGCCGTCGAATGGGGCCCCGCGATTGCGATATTGATGGGTGCATAGATCGCGACGCTGACATCGATCAGGCTGCCGGCAAAATAGCCGTTGCCGCCGTTGCCTGCGCCGTTCGCGCCGGTCGCAATCGTGTCGGAGCCGCCCCACAAGCCGTGGGAAAGAAGGCTTGCATGGCCGCCCGTCGCGGCGTTGCCATTGCCGCCGTGCCCGCCCATGGCGGCGATCTGAACTGCGGATTGATCCACGTCGGCGTCATTCGTCTGGACTGAATGAACGTTGGAGCCATAGCCCGCGACTGCGATGTTGATCGGGTCGTACACCAAGATCGAGGAATGCACGAGACTCCCGTAGAACGCGCCGTCGCCGCCGTTGCCGGCCTGACTCCCGCCCGTTTGAACGTCCCAGACGCTCCCTCCGTTGCTTGATCCCCAACTGGGGTCGAGCGTCATGATGCTGCCGCCGAAGGCCACATTGCCATTTCCGCCACTTCCGCCGACGCCCGCGATCTGCGTAGCCGATTGATCGATGTCGACTGTGTTCGATTGACTTGCATAGGCCGCGCCGCCTGAGCTCGCCACCGCAATATTGATCGGATGATAGATCACGACGGGAGCGTCCACCAACGCACCCGAGAAATGGCCGCTGCCGCCGTTTCCGGCGCCGTTGTCGCCGCTCCCGATCGCGCCGGAGCCCAAGGAAGCACTCAAGGAAGCACTGATGCTGCCTCCCGATGCGAAGTTGTCATTGCCACCATGTCCGCCGACGCCGGCCATCTGAAAGGCGGATTGATCGACATTCAAATCGTTGGACTGGTTGGCCACGGCGACCGAGCCGTATCCCAAACTCACCGAAATGTTGATCGGTTCATAGATCAACAGGGATGCGTGAATGATACCTCCGTAAAAGTAACCGTCTCCGCCGTTCCCGGCGGTGTTCGCCCCGCTCTCGATCGAAGCGATGCCGGTCGCGGAATGAGATGCGCCGGCAGCAGGCTTCGTTGCCGAAACATCCAGGCTCGCCGCAGTGTGGTTGCCGACGTGGCCGCCGGTGCCGACCTCCGACGCGGTGGGATGGTCGGATTGGCCCGGGCCAGAGTCATGGGGCGGGGAATTCGCGGTCGCGGGATGCGCATCGAGCCCTGCAAACGGGCTGCTCGGTGCCGGACCCTGCTCGTCGTCACCATCGTGCCCATCGTGGCGATGAGAGGCGTGATGCAGCCGGATCCCATCCGACATCCGCGAAAAATCCATCGTCGCCTTCCTCATCGCAATCGCTCCGCGCAATCGGGACGGGTTCTGCACTCCGGACAGAATGTCATCCCGGGAAGGTCGAAAGCCCAGCCGTCAGTTCGGATATGGCGCTTCGGATGGACGCCGTAACATCGGCTATATCCGTTCTGGCGCGGTTACAGCCTTTGTCGTTTTGCGCGGGCCGGCGTCGCCGGCGCGGTCCATCAGCCCGCCGCTCCCGGGCAGACGGGTTGATAACCTTGCCCCGCCATTGCAATCGGGCAGCCGCTATCGCGGACCGCGAAAATCACGCTACACTCGCCTCATGAGCGGGGCTGAACTTCACGCCGTCTTCGACGTCGCAGCATGGGGCGGGGCCGCGATCGCCATGTGGTGGCTGTCGCGCCGGCGCGGGCTGCAATTTCCCCGGCAATCCTTCGAGCTGCCCTACATCGCCGCGCTGCTGTTCGGCGCCGGGATCGGCGCCTACATCTTCGGCACGCTGAACCTGTGGTTCTCGGGCATGGCGGGCGTCGCCCGCTCGGTCGAGGGCGCGCTGGCCGGCGGCATCGCCGCGATCGAACTCTACAAATGGCGACACGGGATTTCGCTGCGCACCGGCGCGCGGTTCGCGCTGCCGCTTGCGATCGGCGTCGCGGTCGGCCGTCTCGGCTGCTATTTCGCGGGGCTCGAGGATTTCACCTACGGCACGCCGACCACGCTGCCCTGGCGCCATGATTTCGGCGACGGCGTGCTGCGCCATCCGGTGCAGCTCTATGAAAGCCTGGCGATGGCGGCGTTCGCGGCCTTCTATGTCTGGGCCGTGTTGAACCGAAATGCCGCCGTCATCACCAACGGATTCTACCTGGTGCTGTTCTACTACGGGCTGCAGCGCTTCCTGTGGGAATTCATCAAGCCCTATGGCCCGCTGATCGGACCATTCTCGCTGTTTCACCTGCTGTCGCTGTTTGTCATGATTTATGCCACCGTCATGCTGGCGACGGCGCCGAATGTGAGCTTGAAGCATGAACGCGCCGCTGCGTAAGGCACGCCCTTACATCTTCTGGGGCCAGACCCAGTCTCTCTGCGAAACCTGCCTGGCCCTGGTGCCGACCAAGATCCAGATATCAGGCAACGAGGTCTGGTACGAGAAGCGCTGCAAGCAGCATGGCGTGCAGTCGACGCTGGTCTCGACGGATGCGGCCTATTGGCGGCTGTGCAAGGATTTCATCAAGCCCGGCGACCGGCCGCTCGCGTTCCAGCGCCACACCGAATTCGGCTGCCCCTATGATTGCGGGCTGTGCCCGGACCACGAGCAGCACTCCTGCCTGGCGCTGATTGAGATCACCGAGCATTGCAATTTGACCTGCCCGGTGTGCTTTGCGGATTCCTCGCCGGCGCGCACCAGCTTCACGCCGCTGGCGAAGATCGAGAAGATGCTGGACGCGCTGGTCGCGAGCGAGGGCGAGCCCGACCTGGTGCAGATATCCGGCGGCGAGCCGACGCTGCATCCGGATTTCTTCGCCATTCTGGATGCGGTGCGCGCCCGCCCGATCCGCCATGTCATGATCAATACCAACGGCCTCAGGATCGCGCGCGAGCCCGACTTCGTGGCGAAGCTCGCCGAGAACAGGCGCGGGCTGGAGGTCTATCTGCAGTTCGATTCGCTGCAGCGCGAGGCGCTGGTCAATCTGCGCGGCGCGGATTTGCGAAAAATCCGCCAACAGGCGCTGGAGAATCTCGAGCGCCACGGCGTCTCGACCACGCTGGTCGCGACCATCAAGCGCGGCGCCAACGACGGCGAGATCGGCGACATCGTCCGTCACGCGCTGACCTGGAAGTGCGTCCGCGGCGTCACGCTGCAGCCGGTGCAGGATGCCGGCCGCAACGAGCATTTCGACAAGGACACCGACCGTATCATGCTGTCGGAGATCCGCCGGCGCGTGATCGAGACCGGGGTGTTCGGCGCTGACGACATGATCCCATTGCCCTGCAATCCCGAGAGCATCTCGATCGGCTACGGCCTGCGCAACGGCGACAAGGTGCTGCCGCTGACCTCGCTGATCCCGCAGGAGCAGCTCATCGCCGTGATGCCCAACACCATCAGCCCGGAGAAATATCCGGTGTTGCGGGAGAAGTTTGTCGACCTGTTCTCGCTGTCGTCGGGGCCGCTGAACACCTCGGAGCGGGTCTGCGAATTGCTGTGCTGCCTGCCGAGCTTCGAGGTGCCGGAGGGCCTGACCTACGAGAACGTGTTCCGCGTCACCATCGTGCAGTTTCTCGACCGCTTCAATTTCTGCGTCGGCAACGTCAAGCGAAGCTGCATCCACTTCGTCACCGAGAGCGGCGCGATCATCCCGTTCGACACCTACAATCTGTTCTACCGTGACGGAAAGATCGACGGCATCCGCGCCGCGATGGCCGGCCAAACCTACCGTGAAGCCCGGCAAAGCGAGGAGGTGCGGCGATGAGCGAGACCAATCCACCGCCCATCCCGCCTGCACCACCGGAGCCACCCTACAAATACATCCCGCCGCCACCGTCACCACGCAGCGGCTGCGCCACCGCGTTCATGGTGCTGTTCGGGCTGGTCCTGCTGCTGCCCGGGCTCTGCGCCCTCCTGTTCGGGTTCGGCGTCCTGAGCGAATCGAAAACCGATCCCTCCATTCTCTTCCTGATCCTGCTCGGGCTCGCGGTCTGCTTTGCCGGCGTGATGCTGATCCGCGCCGCGATCAAGGGACGCTAGTCCGGGGCATCGTGAGCAGTTTTCAGCAAAACCCGGAACAGAGACAGCGCAGCGGTTGCGCCACCGCGATCATGCTGGTCGTCGGGGTGATCCTGCTGATCCCGGGGGTCCTGTGCGCCATTCTCAACGCCAGGATGGGCGCCGGGGCCGGCGGCGACCCCATCACCATGTTCGTGATGATGGTGGCGCTGGGCGGGCTTGGCCTGATCGTGTTCGCGATTACCCGGAAGTAAGACCTGAAAGCCCCTCAAAACCCGCCTTTGGAACAAAAATCAGCCCTCCAAACAGCCAATAAATCATTGTTTTTTGGCGTTTTCTGACTATATTGCGCCGCAACGCGCAAGGTGCCCGGTCCTCTGACCGGGCTTCCTTTTTGGGGTGATGCGTCCCCGTCAAATTTCTTGGGTATGAGCGTGATCCGGGCCCGAATGGGCCACGCGAGCGAGCGGCCGGCCAAACTGGTCCGGCGAGATCGCGCATCTGACCATTGCACGACCAGAAGAAGAGCCATGAACCTTCGCAACGTCGCCATCATCGCCCACGTCGACCACGGCAAGACCACCCTCGTCGACCGCCTGCTGCAGCAATCCGGCACCTTCCGCGAGAACCAGAAGGTCACCGAGCGCGCCATGGACTCCAACGACCTGGAGCGCGAGCGCGGCATCACCATCCTGGCCAAGGCCGCCTCGGTGCAGTGGAAGGACATCCGCGTCAACATCGTCGACACTCCCGGCCACGCCGACTTCGGCGGTGAGGTCGAGCGTATCCTCAACATGGTGGACGGCGCGCTGGTGCTGGTCGACGCCGCCGAGGGCCCGTTGCCGCAGACCAAGTTCGTGGTGTCGAAGGCGCTCAAGATCGGGCTGAAGCCGATCGTCGTGATCAACAAGGTCGACCGTCCCGACGCACGCCCGACCGAAGTCATCAACGAGGTGTTCGACCTGTTCGCCGCGCTCGACGCCAGCGAGGAGCAGCTCGACTTCCCGATCCTGTACGGATCGGCCAAGCAGGGCTGGATGGCGGAGAGCCCGGAGGGTCCGAAGGACCTCGGCATGCAGCCGCTGTTCGACCTGATCGTACGCCACGTCGAGCCGCCGAAGGTCGAGGAAGGTCCGTTCCGGATGATCGGCACCATCCTCGAGGCCAACCCCTATCTCGGCCGCATCATCACCGGCCGCATCTCCTCGGGCTCGATCAAGCCGAACCAGCAGGTCAAGGTGCTGTCCGCCGACGGCAAGCTGATCGAGAGCGGCCGCCTGACCAAGATCCTCGCCTTCCGCGGCCTTGAGCGCACGCCGCTCGAGGAGGCCGAGGCCGGCGACATCGTCGCGATCGCGGGCCTCACCAAGGGCACCGTCGCCGACACCTTCTGCGATCCCACCGTCGAGACGCCGCTGCCGGCGCAGCCGATCGATCCGCCGACGGTTTCGATGTCGTTCATCGTCAACAACTCGCCGCTCGCCGGTACCGAAGGCGACAAGGTGACCTCGCGGATGATCCGCGACCGCCTGATGCGCGAGGCCGAGGGCAACGTCGCGCTGCGCGTCGTCGAGGCCGCCGACAAGGATTCCATGGAAGTCTCCGGACGCGGCGAATTGCAGCTCGCGATCCTGATCGAGACCATGCGCCGCGAGGGCTTTGAGCTCTCGGTGTCGCGCCCGCGCGTCGTGCTGCAGAAGGACGAGGCGACCGGCGCCTGGCAGGAGCCGATCGAGGAAGTCGTGATCGACGTCGACGAGGAGCATTCCGGCGTCGTCGTGCAGAAGATGAGCGAGCGCAAGGCCGAGATGATCGAGATGCGCCCCTCCGGCGGCAACCGCCTGCGGCTGGTGTTCTACGCGCCGACCCGCGGCCTGATCGGCTACCAGGGCGAACTGCTCACCGACACGCGCGGCACCGCGATCATGAACCGCATCTTCCACGGCTATGCCGCCTACAAGGGCGAGATCCAGGGCCGCCGCAACGGCGTGCTGATCTCCAACGACCAGGGCGAAGCGGTGGCCTATGCGATGTTCAAGCTGGAGGACCGCGGCCCGATGATGATCGAGCCGGGCTGGAAGGTCTACAAGGGCATGATCGTCGGCGAGCACACCCGCGACAACGACCTCGAGATCAACGTGCTGAAGGGCAAGCAGCTCACCAACATCCGCACCACCTCGAAGGACGAGGCGGTGCGCCTGACGCCGCCGATCCGGATGACCCTGGAAAAGGCGCTCGCCTATATCGAAGACGACGAGCTCGTCGAGGTGACGCCGAAGTCGATCCGGCTGCGCAAAAAGCACCTCGACCCGAACGACCGCAAGCGCGCCGAAAAGGCCAAGGAAGCTGTAGCTTAAAGCGGTAGCTTAAGCGGTGGCGTAAGCCCCACTGTCGTGCCCCGGCTCGACCGGGGCACCCGGTACGCCGCGGCTCATCGGCTCAATCACTGCTGTCTCTGGAATACTGGATCACCCGCATGCGCGGGTGATGACAGTTATGCGCGGGGTGACTTTAGGCGTCTTTCCAGACGTGCTAGAGCCGGGACATGACTTCCCTTCCCTCCACGATCGATGTTGCCATCATCGGCGCCGGCGCCGCCGGCCTCGGTGCCGCGAATGCGCTGAAGGACTCCGGCCTCTCCACGATCGTCCTGGAAGCCCGCGACCGCCTCGGCGGCCGCGCGCATACGATTCAGGCTGCGCCCGACGTGGTGTTTGACGTCGGCTGCGGCTGGCTGCACTCGGCCGACCGGAACAGCTTTGTCGGCATCGCCCGGCAACTCAACTTCGAACTCAACAAGGACCTGCCGCCGTGGCGCGAGCGCGCCTACGGCGAGGCGTTCCCGCAGGCCGCTCGCGACGACTTCACGCACGCACTCGACCAATTCTACGACCGCATCGAGCAGGCGGCACAGCAGGGCAAGGACCGCCCGGCCAGCCTGTATCTCGAGCCCGGCAACCGCTGGAACCCGATGATCGATGCGATCTCGACCTATGTGAACGGCTGCGAGCTCGACCAGGTCTCGATCCTCGATGTCGATGCCTATGAGGACACCGACATCAATTGGCGGGTGCGGCGCGGCTATGGCGTACTGGTCGCGGCCTATGGCGCGCAGGTGCCGGTCGCACTGAACTGCGAGGTCAGGCTGATCGATCACTCCGGCAAGCGCATCCGCATCGAGACCTCGCGCGGCGTGCTTGAGGCGGACAAGGTGATCGTCACCGTGCCGACCAACCTGATCGCTGACGAGGCGATCCGCTTTTCGCCGGCGCTGCCGGACAAGCTCGACGCCGCGCGCGGCCTGCCGCTCGGCCTCGCCGACAAGGTGACGCTGGCGCTGGCCGAGCCCGAGGCCTTGCCTAAGGAAGGCAATCTGCGCGGCGCCACCATGCGCACCGAGATGGGCACCTATCATATCCGCCCGTTCGGCCAGCCCTGCATCGAAGGTTTCTTCGGCGGCCGATTTGCGCGACAGCTCGAAAATGCCGGCGACGGCGCCATCGCCGCGCACAGCATCGACGAGATCGTCTCCTTCCTCGGCAATGATTTCCGCCGCAAGCTGCAGCCGCTCAGCGAATCCCGCTGGGCCCACGACCCGTTCGCCCGCGGCTCCTACTCGCACGCACTGCCCGGCCACGCAGACAAGCGCGCCGTGCTGGCCGCGCCGGTCGACGGCCGGCTGTTCTTCGCCGGCGAAGCGACGTCGCCGGAGTTTTTCTCGACCGCGCATGGCGCGCGGGACTCGGGGGAGCGGGCGGCGAAGGAAGTGGTGGCGGCGACCAACCGACCGGAATAGTTGCCCGGAAGTGAGGCCGCCTCACTTTTTGAAAACAACGTCTCTATGAAATTTCAGATAGTGCGAGTTTGGATAAAGGGTCTGATCCTTCGGAAGATTGATCAATCCACTTTGATTGAGAAGCCTAACGGCATCTTCGGGAACGTGATTCTTGGAAACTAGTATTTTGTAATCGTCGCCGATCGAGATCAGCCCTCGATCAAACATCCAGTGCACTGTTCCGGACAACGCCAGCCCGTTTCGAACTGAGTCGGGTCCATTTGACGCCACTGGCTGAATGTGTGCGGCCTGCACTTCGGGGCGGCCCCCGCCATTGATCAACCGCAAACCTGTAATGGCACATCTATTAGAATAGGCCGCTCGTACGCTGTGCATAAATGATTTTTCTCGAAACGGCCGGGAAACAACCATTTCGACAACTGGTCGCTCGAACGATGTTGGCGGTTCGGAATATCCGGGTGGCGACGGCGCCTCCGGCGAATGCACCTCGCCAAGAATTGGCGCAAAGCCAGCTCGCAAGATCCGGTCGAATTCATTATCAGGGATGAGCCGTACAGCTCGACCAAACGCACCCTTATTGGTGCTGCCGTCATCCTTCTCGAGTGCACTCTCGTAGTATTCGCCCTGCTCCTGAAACGGGACGACCGTGTCGAAATCCAGATACGTCGCGCTATCGATAATTGCAAAGTAATGATCTGGTAATTCGACGTCCTCAATCACCGAACTAACGCGAGCGACACCGAAATAGGATTGACGACCTCCCCTACTTGAAAGGTCAGAGCTCGATCTTCGTGGTTCATAGTAGACGATGTAGTCGCCGATCGTTTGCTGGACATAATTAAGATATGTGCGCGGAAAGTGATACCTTTCTTCGGGCAGGTCCTTGTAGCTCGGTGTAACCTTTGAAGTAAAAACTGCCTTGGTCATAAACGAAACCTTCGCGCACAACTATCTCAGCGCCATTCAATCTAAAGTGGCTCTGACTATTTGGATAGCCTCCGACCTCGGCCTCTACTCCAGCACCCGCGCCCGCATATCCGCATCCGGAACGAAACACGTCTCGTACTTGCCGAAGATGCGATAGCGATTGCGGGCGATCAGGCTGTAAACGGCGTCGCGCAGCGGCTTGGGCACGGCGAACAGTGTGCGGGTCCAGCCCCAGCCGGGCAGATGGCTCAGCACCGTCAGCGCCGCATCGGATTTCATGTAGGCGACGCCGCCATGGACGACGGCGTTGGTGTCGGGGTCGTCAGGATCGATGCCGAAGCTCTTCGCCAGCCGCGTGCCGTAGCCGGACTGGATCGGCGTGAAGCGGAAGCGGCGCGCCGTGTCGCGGGCGATGACAAAGCGGACCCAGCGCGAACAGAAGATGCAGACGCCGTCATAGAGGATCACGTCGTCGTCGGGCCAAGTGCTGATCTCGATTTCTTTCGACGCGTTTTCTTCACGCGAACCGGTTCCCACTTCGCTCGAAAACGCTACCGGTTCTCCAGCATCAGCAGCGCGACCAGCATCAGCATGATCGCAGGTCCCGTCTTCACCAGCGCACCGAGCGGCTCGATCCAGAGATCCGGCGTCAGAATCGCCGATCCCACCATGTAGCCGAGCGAGGCGATGATGCCTGCGATCAGGCCGAGCGCCGCGGTGCGGCGGATCGCGATCAGCACCCCGATGCTCATGTCCATCAGGCTGGTCAACACCGTCACCGGCCCGACCGAGGCGGGCGGGAAATCGTGCGCACGCAAGATGCCTGCCGCGGCGTCATAGGAAATCACCAGCGCGATGAAGCCGGATGCGACCCAGAACAGCACGAGGCTTGCGAAGATCAGCGCCTTGATCAGGAACAGCCGCGCGAACCATTTGTCCTGAATGGTCGCGGGGCGCCCGCCGACTGCCTGCGCGATTGTCTTCGGCACGATGCCGGTCGCTTGCATCCAGCCTGCGGGATCGCCGGTGACGCCGCGGCGCAGCTCGGCGATCGCGGTGGAGCGCAGCGGCGGCATCCAACCGAGGCGGCTTGCGAGATCGCCGAGGCGGGCGCCGAGATCGATCAGGAACGGCGGCGTCGCGATGCGGACGTGCTTTGCCGTGCCGAACGACCGGCGGAACTGGGCGATGACGCCGCCGAGCGAAATCGGCTGCTTCTGCATCAGGTCCCATGTCACCGATCGCACCGCTTCGTCGGCGACATCGCGCGCCGCGAGCCAGGCGATGGTGGCGGCGATATCCTCGACTGCGACCGGCTGGAACGGCGTCGCGGCCTCCTCGGCCGGCAGATCGACCGGCAGCGCCGCCAGCGCGCGCAGCATGGCGCTGCCGCCATAGGCCGAAGGCGCGATGACGAAGCCCGGGCGCAGGATCGCATGGGGAATCCCGGACGCCGCGATCAGCCGTTCGGCCTCGCGCTTGGTGGTGCTGAAGGCGGTGCGGTCCGCATCGGCCGTGCCGGGAATCGAGATATGGACGAGACGGATGGCACGGTGGCTGTCACCGATCGCCCGCAACAGCCGCGCGACGAGGTCGCGATGCACCGCGCTTGTGTCGCTGCCCGGACCATCCTGCAGCACGCCGAGGCAGTTCACGACGATGTCGACCTCATGGGTGCGAAGCAGCTGCGTCAGCGCCGCGGCATCCATCGCCATCACCGGCAGCTCGATGTCGGCCGCGCTCATTTTCTGCGCCGGCGTAAAGTGCCGCGCGATGCCGATCACGTGAAAGCCGCGCGCCCTCAGATCGTCGGTGATGGTGCGCCCGATCAGGCCCGACGCGCCGAGCACGAGAATGTTGTGTGATGCGTCGTCACTCATGGAAGTCTCGAGCATGATCCTGTTCGGAGAACCGCTGCACACTTTTCCGGGATCATGCGCTAAAACGGTTTCGCGATCATCAGCCAGAGGATGATCATCACGGAGCCGAAGCCGGGAATACCGAACAGGAACCAGCGGCGAAACAGCGCAAAATAACGCGGCGGCAGCGGAAGGCCTTTTTCGACGGCCGCCTGCGCGAGGTTGCGCATCTCGATCTGCATGAAGACGACGGGAACCCAGAACACGCCGGCCAGCGCGTAGAGCGCAAGCGAAACCGCGAGCCAACGCTCGGCGATGCTCGTTGCCGACAGCAGCATCAGCAGTCCGCCGCTCACCGGCTGCAGCAGCACGGCGGTCAGCGTGAAGATCATGTCCGCGATCACGACGGTCGCCGCCGTGCGCGCGATGAACGCCGCATCCTGCGTGCGATGCGCCGCCAGCATGAAGAAGGCGATGCCGGTCCCGGTGCCGAGGATCACGATGGCGCCGAGCAGGTGCAGATACTTGATCAGGAAATAGAGCGTCATCGCAATCCGCTCGTGATCAGGCCAACTTCGGCGCGCACAAACACCGCCGCTGCCATAGGCCGGTCGGGCACGAAAATCCACTGCGGCGGAGCAGGCGTGGCGCGTTCGGAGTACCCCCATCGCGTCTGGATTCGCTCGCAGAATCCTGGCCGCGAATCAGCCCCCGAATGAGCTTTTTCCAACTATGGCAGTGTCATACTGCGCTCGCGATACACGCTTTGCACAGCTCCGGATCGGCGGTTGGCCGCTTGAACTCCGGCAAGTGTCCTCTTTCGGAACAAATTCTCACGACACTGATGCAAAAAATCCACAGATTAACCGATAATTAACGATGGACCTTGAAGGCGGCCCGCCGACTTGCTTTGATTGCACCCATGAGCACAACGCTAATCGAGGTCCGGCCGGCCAAAGCTGCAGACGCGGCGGCGGTGGCGTCTACCCATGACGAAGCCTGGCGCTCGGCGTATCAGGGAATCATCCCCGGCGCCGAACTCGAAAAGCTGATCAATCGCCGCGGCCCGCAGTGGTGGGACAGCGCCATCCGCAAGGGCAGCCGCGTCAGCGTGCTGGTGTTCGGCGACCGCATCGCAGGCTACGCCAATTACGGCCGCAACCGCGCCCGCAGCCTGCATTTCGAAGGCGAGATCTACGAGCTCTATCTGCGGCCGGAATTCCAGGGGCTCGGCTTCGGCCGGCGCCTGTTCGCCTCCGCCCGCCGCGACCTGATGCAGAGCGGCCTCAAGAGCATGGTGATCTGGGCGCTGTCCGACAACGAGCCGGCGACCGAGTTTTACCGTGCGCTGGGCGGCCGGATGGTGGCGCGCTCCTCGGAGCGGTTCGGGCCGAAGTCGCTCGACAAGGTCGCTTTCGCCTGGGCGAACTGAAAATCCTGCTTCTCTCGCAGCTGCAGCAAGGCTAAACCAGCCTCAAGCGCTGCGCGCGTCGGCCAGCCCGGCCTCAAGGCCGGGCCTGGTGCCCTTTTGCGGCCCGGCGGCGCCAACCAAAAAATCACATCGTTCTCAACTTCCAGAGGCCACGCGGAGCAATCCATGCGTATCGACGCCATATCGATCGGAAAAAATCCGCCCCACGACGTCAACGTCATCATCGAGGTTGCCGTCGGCGGCGAGCCAATCAAGTACGAGATGGACAAGGAGGCCGGCACGCTCGTGGTGGACCGCTTCCTCTACACGCCGATGCGCTATCCCGGCAATTACGGCTTCATCCCGCACACGCTGTCCGGCGACGGCGATCCCTGCGACGTGCTGATCGTCAACACCCGCGCCATCGTGCCGGGCGCGGTGATGAGCGTCCGCGTGGTCGGCGTGCTCTTGATGGAGGACGAGGCCGGCGGCGACGAGAAGATCATCGCGGTGCCGTCATCGAAGCTGACCCAACGCTACGACAAGGTGCAGAACTACAGCGACCTGCCCGACATCACGCTGCAGCAGATCCAGCACTTCTTCGAACACTACAAGGACCTCGAGAAGGGCAAGTGGGTGAAGGTGCTGCGCTGGGGCGACGCCGACGAAGCCCGCAAGCTGATCCTCGAAGGCATCGAGCGCGCGAAGAAGAAGTGACTAATCTCGCCCTGCTTGCGATCCGGGTGAGGGGGTACAGGTCTCTCGACAATCCCACCTCGGAGAGGGGCCCCTCACCCCAACCCTCTCAGAGCGAGCTATGCTCGTCTCGGCCCCGCAAGAGCGGGGCGAGGGAGCATTTCACACCGCCGGCGCCGGCAGGCCGGCAATCGCGCAGGCGGCGCGCAGCGTGTTGACCAGGAGGCACGCCACCGTCATCTGCCCGACGCCGCCGGGCACCGGCGTGATTGCGCCGGCGACATTGAGGGCTTCCTGGAATGCCACATCGCCGACCAGTTTCGGCTTGCCGCCGGGCACCGGGATGCGGTTGATGCCGACATCGATCACGGTCGCGCCCGGCTTCAGCCAGTCGCCCCGCACCATCTCGGGCCGGCCGACCGCGGCATAGACCAGATCGGCCTGGGCGCAGAGCTTTGGCAGATCGCGCGAGCGCGAATGCGCGATCGTCACCGTCGCGTTCTCGTTCAGCAGCAATTGCACCAGCGGACGGCCGACCAGATTGGAGCGGCCGATCACGATCGCGTTCAAGCCCTCGAGCGAGGCGTGCACGCTCTTGGTCAGGATGATGCAGCCGAGCGGCGTGCAGGGCGACAGCGCGGCCAAACCGCCGGCGAGCCGGCCGGCATTGTTGGGGTGCAGGCCATCGACGTCCTTGGCCGGATCGATCGCGTTGATGATGGTCTCGGTGTGCAGCGATTTCGGCAGCGGCAGCTGCACCAGAATGCCATGCACCATGGGATCGCGATTGAGCCGCGCGATCAGCGCCAGCAGATCGGCCTGCGACACATCCTCCGGCAGCTTGTGCTCGAACGAGGCCATGCCGGCGGCCTGGGTCTGGGTGTGCTTGCTGCGGACATAGACCTCGCTGGCGGGATCATGGCCGACCAGCACGACGGCGAGCCCCGGCGTGAGCTGGTGGTCGCGCTTGACGCGGGCGACCTCGTCGGCGACGCGGGCTCTGAGCTCGGCGGCGATGGCTTTTCCGTCGATGATGCGGGCAGTCATGTCAGTCCCTTGTCTGCTGGTTCGGCTTGGCCGCTGTCAGCTTCCTCAATGTATCGCCAAGCCCTTTCGGATCGCCGTCCACCGCGACCTGCTTGAGCCGCGAGGTGGCGCCGGACAACAGTTTCACTCTGGCCTTCGGCACCCCGAGCGCCTTGGCCAGCAGCTCGGTCACCGCACGGTTGGCCTCGCCGCCCTCGGCGATGGCGCGCACCCGCACCTTCACCACCGAACGGCCGTTGGCCAACGTCTCGATCCCGTCGATGTCGTCGCGGCCGCCGCGCGGCGTCACGCGCAACGCGATGCTGATGCCCTCGGTGGAATAGCGCCAAGGATCCATCAAGGCTCCCTCGCCAAGGCCCGTCGAAAGGGTCAGATCACGTTGGGATAGATGTAATAGGCGATTACCCGCTGGATGAACATGATGATCAAAATCACGATGATCGGCGAGATATCGAGCCCGCCCAGATTCGGCATCACGTTGCGGATCGGCCTCAGCACGGGCTCGGTGATCCGGTAGAGGAACTCGGCCACCGCGGAAACGAACTGGTTGCGCGTGTTGACCACATTGAAGGCGACCAGCCAGGACAGGATGGCGGAGGCGATCAGCAGCCAGACATAGAGGTCGAGGATGATGATGACGATGTCGAGAACAGCGCGCATATGAGGGGGGCTCGCGGGTAAGACAACCGGTTGAGGCGCAACGAGACCGGACTGAGCCGCCATCGCGCTTCTTGATTGAGCGGGATCGTTTCGGAAAACCGCTATGCGCTGGGCGCTCGCGCGGTCCGCCGGGTCGGGATCACGCCCTAGATATCGGTTCATCCCCCCGCAAACAAGGGAAGTTCCCGGCGGGACGGGCCGAAAACCGCGCTTTCACCGTTCTTGACTTGACCTTGGGCGGGACTGTAAATGGCGCCCGACTGACGGCCGGGACACTCAGCAACACCCGGCCGCGATGGGGCCATAGCTCAGCTGGGAGAGCGCGTCGTTCGCAATGACGAGGTCGGCGGTTCGATCCCGCCTGGCTCCACCAGCCTTCGCTCGCTTCGCGAGCTTCGGCTCGGCAAGCCCGGATAGTCCATCGTAGCGATGCGAGCGAAGGCTGCCGCGGCGTAGCCCGCAGGGCGAAGCCGGGCTGGTGTTACGAACTCCGACCCAATCCCTCCCCCTCACGTCCCCGTAAACCGCGGCGGTCGCTTCTCCACAAAACTCGCGACGCCTTCCCTGAAATCATTGCCCTTCAGCGCGATCTGCATCTCGCGGTTGGCATCGATGGTGGCTTCGGCGAGCGTCTGGAACGGCACGTCATAGACCTGGCGCTTGATCACCGCGATCGCGCTCGGCGAGACGAAATCGGCGAGGTCGCGGGCATAGGCATAGGTTTCCTCGCGCAGCTTCTCCGGCGAGGAGAGCCGGTTGACGAGGCCGATGCGCAGCGCCTCCCCGGCCGACACGCGCCGCGCCGACATCAACAGATCGAGCGCGTTGGCGTGGCCGACGATACGCGGCAGCATCCAGCTGATGCCGTGTTCGGCGATCAGGCCGCGCCGCGCGAAGGCGGTGGTGAACACCGCGGTGTCGGCGGCGAAGCGCAAATCGCAATAGAGCGCGTGGACCAGGCCGATGCCGGCGGTGGCGCCGTTGAGCATCGCGATCACAGGCTTCCTGATCGCGGGGTAGTAGGCGTAGCGCGTCTGCCAGTCGGCGCGCCGGTTCATGTCGAACGGGATGTTCTCGCCGCGCCTGACCTCGTTGGGATCGATCCCCTTCAGCGCGTCCATGTCGGCGCCGGCGCAGAAGCCGCGGCCCGCGCCGGTCAGCACGATGACGCGAACGTTGTCGTCGTTGGCCGCCGCCTCCATCGCGTGGCGCACGTCACGCTCCATGATCGCGGTCCACGCATTCATGCGATCGGGGCGGTTGAGCGTGATGGTCGCGATCCTGTCGCTGACCTCATAGAGGATGTGCTCGTAGCTCACGGCGATCTCCCTGTGCCTTGTTGTTATTGATACGCGCGGCGATACGGCCTGCGCCCGGCGGCCGACAGTAACACATTCACGAGAATGAAAAGCCGGCGCGAAATTCCGCGTGGCGGCTATTCAGCGGCCTGCAGCAGCTGCCGTTGCGGAACGCGCGCGATCCAGCCGTCGATGAAATGCTTCAGCCACGCGCGCTCGGCGGCATCGTGGACGGCACGCTCGGCGAAGTGCAGATGACCCGGCTGTGCGCCCGGGGAATCCATCCGTGCGCAGCCGCGCGCGGTCCAGCGATGCATCATCGCGTAGGTCACGTCGGGATGGAATTGCAGGCCGAAGGCGTTGCCGAACTGGAACGCCTGCACCGGGAAATCATCGCCCGACGCGAGCAGGTCGGCACCGGCGGGCAATTGAAATCCCTCGCCGTGCCAGTGATAGACCCGCGCCGGCCAGTCCGGGCAGAGCGCACGGCCAGCCTCGGTCGGCCTGACCGGATAATAGCCGACCTCGACGCGGCCTTGCGGATGCGGCGCGACTTTGGCGCCGAGCTGCCGCGCCAGCATCTGTGCGCCGAGGCAGATGCCCAGGAACGGGCGCTGCTCGCGCAGCGGAACGGCGATCCAGTCGATCTCGCGCCGCACGTAGTCGTCGCCATCGTTGGCGCTCATCGGACCGCCGAAGATCACCGCGCCGGCATGCCCATCGAGCGTTGCGGGCAGCGCGTCGCCGAAGCGCGGGCGGCGGATGTCGAGGCGGTAGCCCAGCGCGCGCAGGGCGTTGCCGACCCGGCCGGGAGTCGATGTCTCCCGATGCAGCACGATCAGCACCGGCCGCAACGAGACCTGAGCCGACATCTGATCCAAGTTCTGATCCCTGGGCGTGATCGCGGCCGGCCTTCGGCTGGCGAAGGGCACCACGACACGGCTCTGGTCAGTCCGGAACGACATTGCCTCTGCTTAAAGTTTCGGCACGTAAGGCGCGATCATAGCTAAGTGGTCGTTAACATCGTGTGAGTTTGCGCACACCCAGGCGAAGCAAATCGCGGGCCAGAAAACAGCCTTAACGGCAACGCGTGGGAGGTTTTTCAGGGACAGCTAGAGCGTTTTCGAGCGAAGTGGATACCGGTTCGCGTGAAGAAAACGCGTCAAAACAAGAATCTAGAGCCCCGTTCCGATTCCATCGGAACGGGAAAAGCTCTAGCGCTTGCGAAGCTGAAATCCACCGACCGCCGTCAGGATGAAGGAGCGCGGAAACAGCCGGAGCAGGAACGGCACCAGCTTGATGAAGGCGCCAGGCAGCACCGCGCGCTTGTTGGCCATCAACCCGCGATAGGCCTGGCGGGCCACCTCTTCCGGCGAAACGTTGAGGATGGCGGAATCGAATCCGGGGGCAAACCCGGCGCGATCCTGAAACTCCGATGGTACCGGGCCCGGGCAACACACGGTGACACGCACGCCCTGCGGCGCCAGCTCACAGCGCAACGCCTCGGAAAACGACAGCACATAGGCCTTGCTGGCGTAGTACACGGCCATGCCGGGGCCCGGCAGGAATCCGGCGATCGAGCCGAGATTGAGGATGCCGCCGCGGTTGCGGATCAGCTGGTCGGCAAAGCGCAGCGTCAGATCGGTCAGCGCGCGGATATTGACATTGATGATGTTGAGCTGCTCGGCACGGTCGCGCTCGATGGCACGGCCGAACAGGCCGAAGCCGGCATTATTGACGAGAAATTCGACCTCGACCCCGGCGTCGGTCAGGGCCTGCGCTATCCGGTCGCCGGCATCGCTGTGCTGGAGATCACAGGGGATCACAATCGGCGCTGCGCCACCCTTGGCCCCGATTTCGTCGGCGAGCGCCTTCAGGCGGTCGGCGCGCCGCGCCACCAGCGCAACACGGTGACCATTCGATGCAAACACGCGCGCCAGTTCGGTGCCTATGCCCGCCGATGCCCCGGTTATCAGCGTCACACGCTCGGTCACGTTTCAAACTCTTACTGCAAATTCTAGTGAGGTCCCCAACAAGGCGACGAGAGCATAGGCATGTGGTGGGACGCAAGCCGCGTGTAAGGTTGTGGACAGTGGCGAGGCACTGGTTTTGTGATGAAACGCCAGATTTTGCGTCGGATCGCCCACAATCGCGGCGGACATTAAAATTTCGTCATCCGTGATGCCGGTGACGATGCGTCCGCCGGCGCCGGCAATCGCGTCAGATTGCAGCGTCCGCCGTGCCCCAGGGGCCCTTTGGCAGCGCCGCCTGCTTCTCGGCGACCCGATGCTTGAGATCGATGCGGTCGCGCGAGGAAATGCCGAGCAGATCGGCGGCGCGCCAGACCACATTGTCCTCGAACTCGCTGACCTGACCGTCGGCATAGACCAGCTCCCACATCATCTCGACGATGCGCAGCCGTCCCTCCTCGTTCACCGAGCGCATGATGACGCTGGTAAAGTGATAGAGATCGACGGCCTCGCCCTCGACGCGCATGGCAGAGGCGATCAGCTTGTCGGCCGCGCCGCGGTCGAGCTGGAAACGGCTCTCGATCAGACCGTGCAGCTTGCGCGTCTCGGCAGGCGTCGGCTCGCCGTCCAGCGAGACGACATGCACCAGCAGCGCCGTCGCCGCCAGGCGATAGTCGCCGTCATCGAAGGTGCGGTCGGCCTGGGCGTCGGGGGAAACGATATCGGCAATGAATTGGCGAAGTCCGTCGAGCATCGGTCTCTCTGTGGGATGAAGCCTGCCTGATTTGAGCGTGATCTATCCGGCTATACGTATTTCCGGATCATGCTCCGTTGAAATCTATATGGCGTGGAAACAGAACCGGTGCAATCCGCGCAGGTTCCCGCTGCGACATTACGTTTCGGCAAGCATTACGTTTCAGCAATATGACTACGGTATCTCGTACACCACGAGCTTGTCGGCAATGCCGCGCAGTGCCGCTTCCTTCTGGATCGGCTTGATCGCGGCGCGATCGAGGATGCCCGCGACCTCCGCCGATTCCATCACCGGCTGGGTCAGATGGATTTCCTGCGAGGTCGACAGGCTCTGCACCCTGGCTGCGATATTCACGGTCTGGCCGAAATAATCCTGCCGCTCGTTCAGCGTCACCGCGAGGCACGGCCCTTCATGGATGCCGATCTTGACGATCAGATCCTCCTTGCCGCGCTCGGTGTTGAGCTGCTTCATCGCCGCCCGCATGCGCAGGCCCGCCGACAATGCATGCTCTGGCCGGATGAAGGTCGCCATCACGGCATCGCCGATCGTCTTCACGACGGCGCCGTGCTCGGAAGCGATGATCTCGAGCAGCGCGTGGAAATGCGCGCGCACCAGATCGAATGCGGCGAGATCGCCGACCCGCTCATAGAGCGCGGTCGAGCCCTTCAGGTCGGTGAACAGGAAGGTCAGCGCGGTGATCTTCAGCCGCTGGTCGACGGTGAGGTTGTCGGCCTTGAACACGTCGCGGAAAGTCTGGTTCGACAGCATCCGCTTCGCGGTGAGGATCGGCTTGCGCTTGCCGAGCAGCTCATGCAGCGCATCGGCGGCGACCCACACCGCGGGCAGCACGCGGGTGTCGGTCTGGTTGTCCAGCGACAGCCGGAGCGGCCCCGGCCGCAGCACCGTGGTGCCGGTCGGCGCCTGCAGCTTGTTGAACACGATCGAGAACTGCTGGCGCTCGGTGGTCGGCTCACCCTGCACGTCGAAGAAATGCGCCGAGTGCGTCACCGGCTCGAACACGATCAGGAACTGCTTCGGCAACTGCAGCGATAGCAACGCCTTTTCGCCGGCCGGCAATTCCAGCGATTCCAGCGTCACCTCCTTGAGCAGGCGCTCCAGCGAGTCCTCGTTGAGCTCGATGCCCGAGCTCCAGAACATCTGGCGGACATATTCCCAGATCGGCAGCGTATTCGGATCATGCGCGCCGATGCGGCGCACGCGCGGACTGACGGTGAAGGCGACCTCGACCAGATCGTCGACGGACGCTTCGTATCCGGCCGCGCACAGCGCGCAGTTGTAGTCGTCATGGCGCAACGACTTCAGCGTCGAATGCGCATCGAGCACGCCGCCGCAACCCGGGCACAGCACATTCCAGCTCATGTCGAACAGGCCGAGCCGCGACGCATGCAGGAAGCCGGAGATCACCTTCTCCTGGTCGAGCCCGGTCCGGTTCGAGAAATCCAGCAGATTGATGCGGTTGAGATCCCGGTCATGACCGTCCGCGATCAGCTGCTGCATGGCATCGACGACGGCCGGATCGGTCGTCTGCCTGAGGACTGCGAAATGGGCCTGCGTATCGCTCATGGTGAGCCCTTAAGTGAGCATTGGGACACCGCCGCGCAAGATCAGCGCGGCTTGATCGTAAACACCGGCGAGCGGTTCGGCTGTGTCGTCACCACGCCGATCGGCAGCACCGGATCCTTGTCCGCCAGCGCGACGCGGAATGCGCCGACAATCTTCGCAAGCGCGAGCGTCGCCTCGACCAGCGCAAAATGCGCACCGATGCAGACCCGCGCGCCGACCCCGAACGGCAGATAGGCGAATCGATCGGGCGGCGTTCCTGTCATGAACCGCGCCGGCACGAACGCGTTCGGATCGCGCCACAGCTTCTCATGCCGGTGCAACAGCCACGGCGCGATCAGGATTACGTCATGCTTCCTGACCGGACGGCCCGCGATGGTGTCGGGACCGCCTGCCGCACGCGCGATCAGGAACGCCGGCGGATAAAGCCGCATGGTTTCGTCGATCACCGCGCGGGTGAATTTCAGCCGCTCGATGTCGAGCGCGCCAGACGTCGCCGCGCTCCTGACTTCTGCTGCCAGTTGTTCCTGGGTCAGGGGATCGAGCGCCAGCAGATAGAGCGCCCAGAACAATGCGGTCGCAGTCGTCTCGTGGCCGGCCAGGATCATGGTGGCGACCTGGTCGCCGAGTTGGGCGTCGGTGAAGGCCTCGCCGGTTTCCGGATCGCGCGCGGCGCCCATCAGGTCGAACAGGTCGCGGGCCGGCGCGTTGTCATCCTTGCCGGCCGCACGTCGCTCGGCCATCAGCATGCCGACGAACGCGGTCCAGCGCTTGCGGAAGCGGGCGCGCCGGAAATCCTGCGGCGTCGGCCAGTTCAACGGCAGCACCAGATCGAGCATGTGCGGCCGCACCAGCGTGTCGCCATACTCCATCACGAATTCGCGCAGCGCGGTGCCGTGGCGATCCATGCCGAACGAGAACATGGTGCGGCCGGCGATCTCCAGCGTCATGCGTTGCATCGCCTCGCGCAGATCGACCGGGCCGCCGCTCGCGGACTTCAGCTTGGCGATGGTCTCGTCGACCGCCGCAATCATGTAAGGCACCAGCGTCGTCACCGCGCGCGGCGTGAACGCCGGCGCCAGCGTACGGCGCTGATGTTTCCACGCACGCCCTTCGGCGATCAACAGCCCCTCGCCCAGCATCGGACGCAGCACGCGTAGGCCGGCCGGCGTGCGGGTGTAGTTCTCGTAATTGTCGACCAGCACATGGCGGATCGCATCCGGCGTGTTGAGGATGAAGCTCGAATGGCCGAGAAAACGGCCCTGGACGATGTCGTCCTCATAGGCGCGCTGGCCCCAGGTCTCGATCGGCGAGTTGCGCATCACCCGCATGCGCGCGAACGCGCCCATGTCGTCCGGCGCGCGCGGCGGGGCCGGCGGGACCAGGGGACGCCGCGTGACCGTGATATCGTAGACTTCGGCTATGCTCATGGTCCTCGCTTCCTGCCTCACGCGACGGCCGATCCGGCCATGCGATCCCGGCGCCAGCAAGGCGCGCGGACCCTGCACCAGACCTAATAAGTCAGCTCGGCGACCGCAATCCGATTTTCCGATGCCGGCCAGGCCCGCATCATAATGCGTTCCCCGTTGAAGATCGCGGCGACCGGGCGGCCGACATCGTCCGCGGTGGGCCGCAGCGTCGTCACCGAATCCGTCGGCACGCCGGGCTTTACGTCGGCCGGCTCCTTGCCGTCGAACAGCACGATATCGCGCGGCAGGCCGAAATAGCCGCGCGGCCGCGACATCAGCACGACCGCGCCTGCGCCGGCATCGGCGGGCCCCAGCGGCCGCGCCGCGCGCAGATGCACGATCTCGGACGAGCGCGGAAACGGCGAGCGATAGATGTGCGTCGTCGCCGTACCAGGTGACGTCAGCACGAATTCGAGCGGCCACGACGGATCGACCTGCGCCGGACCCCAGCGGCCGTCGGCGCCGGTCTGCGAGCTGTGCAGCGGGCCGCCGATGCGCTCGCCGGTCTCCGCCGCGACGTGATAGATGTCGACCGTGGCGCCCGGCACCGGCCGGTTGGTCGGCACGCCGCCGGGCATGCCTGTGACGAGGCCGCTCAGCCTCACCGCCGTCTCCGGCACGATCCCGATCCGCGACGGCTCGTGCCTTGCGATGAATCTGTAGATCTCGCGAAAGGCGCGCGGATGAAAGGCGGTCTCGCGATGATCGACCGCGCCGAGCACCAGATTGGTCGCGCCCTTCAGGGCCGGGCCTTCCGTCGTGACGTTGGTCGGCGTGCCCGGCTTGCCGACGAAGCGGCCGTCGGCTTGCGCATATTTGTCGAGGCCGTCGCTGCGCAGCGTCAGGAACAGGGTGCCAACAGTCACTTCGTTGTCGCCCTCGTTTAGTCCGCGCAGGAACGGACCACGCCCGTTGAACTCGTTGCCGAGCCCGTCGTCCCACGCATACACACCGTGATTGGGCGTGCCGCACAGCACCGCGTGGCTGACGTCGCCGCCGCCACCGTTCTTGATGTAATTGCGGATCGCATTGCCGCCGCGCGAACTGCCGACCAGGGCGACCCGCGGCGCGCCGGTCGTCTGCTTCAGCTCCCTGATCGCCTCGGCGAGCTCGCGGCGCTGGTCCTCGGTCGAGGAGCGGCTCGCCTGCTCGATCTTGTCGTCGGTGCGCGCCAGCGGATCGGTGAAATTGATCGCCGCCATGCGTGCGCGCGGCACGCCGTTCGATTCCATCCGCCAGAACGTCGTCATCCAGAGCGGGGCGTGATCGCCATTGCCATGCACGAACAGGATCGGCGGGGTGTCACCGGCGGGCACGGGTTGCGCCGAGGCCGACTGAGCCAAGGCTGGGGCGCCGAGGCGACCGGCCAGCAGGGACAGGACGCCGGCCCCTTGCAATATTCTCCGCCGCGACAACGCCATTGGCCCCCCTCCCCAAGCCTTCCCTTGACCTTCCCTTGGCCTTCCTCAGGTCTTTCAGTGCGTTAGCTGTGTCCTACCCCCGCCAAGGATACCGTAATCGCTGGACAGGACATGCGTTTCGCGGGCATCAGATGGTGCAGCCGGAATCATCCAACAAGCCATAGCAGGCCAACCGGAACTGGATATGACCGAACCGCGTGATCGCTCCGACAGTATCACTGCACCGTTGCGGCATTCAATCTTCCGGCGAATCTGGCTCGCGAGCCTGCTCTCCAATCTCGGCATCCTGATCCAGGGCGTCGGCGCCGCCTGGGCGATGACGCAGATGACCGCGGAGGCCGACAAGGTCGCGCTGGTGCAGACCGCCTTGATGCTGCCGGTGATGCTGATCTCGATGCCGGCCGGGGCCATCGCCGACATGCACGACCGCCGCATCGTCGCGCTGGTGTCGCTGGCGATCGCGCTGACCGGCGCCACCATCCTGACCGTGCTGGCCTGGCTCAATCTGGTAACGCCGAACATCCTGCTCGCGCTGTGCTTCGTCGTCGGCAGCGGCATGGCGCTGTTCGGCCCGGCCTGGCAATCCTCGGTCAGCGAGCAGGTGCCGCCGGAGACGCTGCCCGCCGCGGTCGCGCTCAACGGCATCAGCTACAACATCGCACGCAGCTTCGGTCCGGCGATCGGCGGCATCGTGGTGGCGTCCGCGGGCGCCGTGGCGGCCTTCGCCGCCAATGCCGTGCTGTATCTGCCGCTGCTCGTCGTGCTGTTCCTGTGGAATCGCGTCAGCGAGCCGTCGCGGCTGCCGCGCGAGCGGCTGAACCGCGCCATCGTCTCCGGCGTGCGCTACATCACCAATTCGCCGTCGATCAAGATCGTGCTGACCCGCACCATGGTGACCGGCATCATCGGCGGCTCGGTCTCGGCGCTGATGCCGCTGGTGGCGCGCGACCTCCTGCATGGCGGCGCGCAGACCTACGGCATCATGCTCGGCGCCTTCGGCATGGGCGCGGTGATCGGCGCGCTCAATATCAGCGAGATCCGCAGCCGGCTCAGCGGCGAAGCCGCGATACGCGTCTGTGCGTTGACGATGGGCGCGGCGATCGCCGCGGTTGCCGTGAGCAAGCAGCCGGTGATCACCGCCGCCGCGCTGGTCGTTGCCGGAGCGGTGTGGATGCTGGCGATCGCGCTGTTCAACATCGGCGTGCAGCTCTCCGCGCCGCGCTGGGTCGCGGGCCGGTCGCTTGCGGCCTTCCAGGCCGCGATCGCCGGCGGCATCGCGATCGGCAGCTGGTGCTGGGGCCGCATCACGGACGCGGGCGGCGTCGAGATGGCGCTGCTGATCTCCGCCGGTCTGATGCTGCTGTCGCCGCTGCTCGGCATCTGGCTCAGGATGCCGCCGATCGGCGCGCGCAACGAGGACGCGACGGATGCGCTGGCCGATCCCGAGGTGCGGCTGCAACTGAGCGGGCGCAGCGGGCCGCTGGTGGTCGAGATCGAATACCGGGTGGCGCAGGACAATGCCCGCGCCTTCCACAATGTGATGCAGGACGTGCAGCTCAGCCGCCAGCGCAACGGCGCCTATGGCTGGTCGATCGCGCGCGACATCGCCGATCCCGAGTTATGGACCGAGCGCTATCATTGCCCGACCTGGCTCGATTTCCTGCGCCAGCGCAACCGCGCCACGCAGATCGAGCGCGAACTGCATCAGAAGGCCGCCGACTTCCATATCGGCGCCGAGCCGATCCGCGTGCGCCGGATGCTGGAGCGTCCGTTCGGATCGGTGCGCTGGAAGGACGAGACCCCCGACCGCGCCGCCAAGGAGGTGATCCCGGTGGTCGCGACCGCAGCGGGGAGCAGTACGTAGACGCTGGTATCATTCCCCGATGCGCAGTCGCGCATCTGAGGTTCGATGCTTTCGCATCGCCCCGGAATGCCGATGGCCAGAAATCACTGCCCGTGATCGGCGAGCGTCTGCTGGCAGGCCTTGCTGAGGCGGCTGCGATGCTCTTTCAGGCACGCCAGCACCACCTGATCGCCCTCGCTCAGATGGGCGCGGCAGAACCGCGAGGCATCGCGCGAGCAGGCATCGCGCCCCTGCTGCTGCGCCGAGGCGGCCGACGTCAACAAGACCAGCGGAACGACGGCAAACAGAAATCGGGTCATCTCTCAAAGCCTCTAACCAATACGACGCCGGTTCTATAGCGTTTCCTTGCCGCGAAGAAGCTTGAAACCGACTGTGACGGTCATCACGCATGGGTAAGGTCCGCTTTTTCTTGTCCTTCCGGCGCCTTGTTGGGATCGCGTTAAGACCTTGTTGGCATTAATCGCTCGTTACGGCTGTGGCGTATCCTTAAGTTCCGAGAGAGTGTGTAGCGATGCGTAGTGCGTTGGGCCTGATGCTGGCCAGTGTTGTAACGGCGATGGTGATCGCCGGCGTGTGGTTCTGGACCTCCTCGCCGCGTGCCGACGCGGCTCCTCCGCAAACCACTGCTGCGGCCAAGGCCGATCCGCTTTCTGCGGCGGCAAAACAGGCCGCCAGGGACGATGTCGAGACGACCGCCGCGCTGTCGAAGCGCGCCGATGCCACCCAGGCCACGGCGCCGGCCGCCGCTCCTGCTCCGGCGCCGGCACCGGCCCCCGTCGCGGCCGCGCCCAAATGCGCCAACCCCGATGCGCTCGGCATCAGCCGCACCGTCGTGGTCGACACCAATGGCGGCCCGGGCTTCGGTTTCCTGCAGTACAAGCAGTATGACTTCCTGACCGACAAGGAGGTCGTGCTGACCTTCGACGACGGTCCGTGGCCGACCACGCCGGCCGTGCTCAAGGCGCTGGCCGACGAGTGCACCAAGGCGGTGTTCTTCCCGATCGGCCTGCACACAACCTATCACCCGGACATCCTGCGCCAGGTTGCCGCCGCCGGCCACACCATCGGCGCCCATACCTGGTCGCATGCGCATCTCGCCAGCAAGAAGCTGACCGAGCAGCAGGCCAAGGACGAGATCGAGAAGGGTTTTAGCGCGGTAAAGCTGGCGCTGGGCGCCAACCCGGCCCCGTTCTTCCGCTTCCCGGCGCTGGCGCACACCCCTGCGACGACCGCCTATCTCGGCACCCGCAACATCGCGATGTTCTCGGTCGACGTCGACTCCAACGACTTCAAGTCCAAGAGCGCCGACGAGGTGATCAACAACGTGATGACCAAGCTCGACAAGGAGCACAAGGGCATCATCCTGATGCACGACCTGCAGAAGCACACCGCGCAGGCGCTGCCGACGCTGCTGCGCAAGCTCAAGGCCGGCGGCTACAAGGTGGTCTGGATGAAGGCCAAGACCCAGCTCGAGACGCTGCCCGAATACGACGCGATGATGGTGAAGACCGAGAAGCCGATCGCAACGGGCCGGCCGATCGGCAACGTCGTGCAGACGGTCGCCGAGTAACGCAGCGAACGCACCCTCAGCGCAAAGCGCCCCTGGATCGGATCCAGGGGCGCTTTCGCTTTCTGAGCCACCTTGTGCTGGTCCGACACGGCCGGATGAACGCCTGTGCCCCTTCGAGGGTGGCACCATCGCGCCCGGTGGCTGCGGCCCCACCAAAATATCGAAAACAACCCCATGCAAAGGAGCCGGCGGGTGCCGGCGGGTTGGCGTAGTCCAGTCGGATTGTTGGAACCTGGTCCTATCGGTGGGCCTGTATCGCTGTAGTTTTTGCGCCTTGAGATAGGGTCTCGGCGCAACGCCGCGCCCGAACACGCCGGCATCCACAGCACCAGCTTGTGTGCCGCACCTCCGACGATGATCCGGGAATAGATTCGTCGGTTTGGCCCTCTCTTGCACGATGCCCGAACCTTGGAGAGCTCTGTGAGTGCATTCGGACAAGGTCGCGCAGGGTCGGGCGACAATGGCTTGGCGAATGCGGTCGCCGAAAAGCTCCGTTCGATGATCCCGGCAGCCGGCGCGATGGCTTATCCGTTCCTGCTCGATGCGTTTCATCTCGCGGTCTCTCCCGCGGCTGGTCCGATGTCGTTTGGGCGACTGGTCCTGGCGGCGCTTTGCCTGTTGGCCGCCACCGCCGCGCCGTTGCCGGGTCTTGCCTGCGCGTACTGGATGACCAAGGCCGAGCCTTCGTCGTTCGAGTTGCGCGCCCGCCGCCTCGCCTATCTCAGCATCGCTGCGCCGCCCTTGTTCGTGCTGACCGGCGTCGGTCTCGGATTGCTGCACATCCCGGTCAGCGACGAGCTGGTCTGGGTCGCGGGCTGGGCGGCCGCGTGGCTCTATGTGCTGCTCGGCGGCGAGCAAGAGCGCCCGGCAGGATCAGCCGCGATTGCGCCATCCATCGCGAAATGGCGCGTGACGCATGGCATCGCCGCAGCGGTCATCCTGCTCTACGTCGTGTTTCATCTCACCAATCATCTGCTGGGCCTACTCGGACCCGACGTCCATGCCGCCGTGATGAAGATGGGGCGCACGGTCTATCGATCGTCCCTCGTCGAACCCATCCTCGTCGGCCTGATGCTGTTCCAGGTCGCCGTCGGGGTGCGGCTCGCCTGGCGCTGGAGCTCGCAGCCTGCGGATGCCTACCGCGTGTTTCAGATCGGCTCCGGCGTCTACCTCGCGGCATTCATCGTCACCCATCTGAATTCCGCGTTGGTCTCGGCGCGGGCCGTGCACCACATCGACACCAATTGGGCCTGGGCGTCCGGCGCACAGACCGGCCTGATCCACGACGCCTGGAGCATTCGCCTGGTGCCGCACTACGCGCTCGGCGTCTTCTTCGTGCTCGCGCATCTCACCTCAGGATTGCGCGGCGTCCTGATCGCGCATGACGTCGCCACAACGGCCGCCAACCGGATCTGGGCAGCCGGGCTCGCGATGGGCGGACTGGTCGCGATCGCGATCATGAGTGGACTATCCGGAGCACGGATCTAGGCAGGCAATGCGCAACCGCCGTGCTGCTGGTGAGGACGGGTCGACACCACTGTCTCTAGCCTAGGCAAATTTGCCCACCCGGAAGTCCTTCGCAGATTTGCGCACCCTCTCGCAGGCTCCGCCAATTGGCGGAGCCTCTTGAAGTCTTGCCTATTTCGGTCAATAGGTATTATTTCCGATAATAGGATTATACTCTCAGTTTTTGACGGAGAGAGTACTAGCGCGCGCGTAGCAATACGCGTGCCAATCCGAGGCGACTCCATTAATGATTCGATAACCATAAGTCTGGAGTCCGTTAACCATATGAGACTTGTTCGTGACGCGAGAATCACCTACAAGGCACCATGAGCGACGTCCGCCAACTTCTGGAGACCCGTAGGGCGGCCATTGAGGCTGCGCTTGCACCGTTGTCGGAGGAATACGCACAGCAACGAGCTAAGCTGGTGGAGATAGACCTACAAATCCGTAAGCTTCAGAGCGAGCGCGAAGAGATCGACGAATTCCTGAGACGATCGCAGCCGAGCCAACCGCGCATCACGATCATGGAAGCGATCCTGGCGACTCTCGATCACAAGCCGAACGGGCTCACTGCGCAGGAGATCTTGTTGGAGTTGAACGAAAAGTATTTCAACGGACGCCTCGTACGGACATCTCTGTCCCCGCAGCTATCGCGGCTAAAGGATCGTGACGGGAAAATCGACCTTAAGGGAGACCGCTGGTTCAAGCTTCCGTCGCAACCCAACCTCTTCGGTACGCTCAAGGGGCGGCTGTGAAACGAATAAGGCCCCGGATTTCCCGGGGCCTCGCTCGGAGTGAGCGACACACCGATGAGTGCTTCGTTCATCGGGGAAAGGGGAAGAACCCCATGTGCTTCTACGTAACGAGTTTCGGCGGAGACAACATCAGGAACCGCTTCTGTTGTTGTCCCGGCTTCGGAGTTGCCGCTCCGTCGCCGTATCCGAAACTCATATTAGCAGAACGGGGCGCGGAAGCGCCCTTTCCGCTTTAAATATTGTTTCCGATCAGACAGTCAACTGAATCATGCGGTGAGTCAGCCGCACGATGATCCATAGCTCAGCCACTCCGCCCACGTCGTCGAACGGGCAGCGGCGCTAAAGATTCAAGGTACAGAGCCGTGCCGCTTACGGATATTCTCTCACGCGCTACGCCGCCGGAAGATGCACGCGCCACCATGGAATTTGAGAAGATGCGCTTCGAGATATCGTGGCGCTACTTCGATTTTCACGCGCGGCAACGAACCCAGCTTTTTCACTTCTTTATCATCCTAACGCCCTTCATGTTTGGTGGCTGCTTCTACCTATTCAAGGAACGATTGCTCGTCGGTTACATCCCCGGTCAGATCGCTTCCTGCGCAGGCATGTTCCTAGCATTGGTCTTCTTCGCTTTGGATCGGCGCAATCGACAAATGATCGACGTTGGGGAACGGGCGCTCCGGCTCATTGAAGGGCAACTGTTGTTCACTGACTTCCGGTCGGTAGATGAAGACGGATCCATCTTTAAGGGGTCGCTAACGACCGAAAAGGTGGAGAGCAGTCGCCGCTGCTTAATCGCACTCCGGCGCCATAGCTTCCTAGTGGGCGCCGTTTACTTCATCGCATTCTTGGCGTTTGGTGCCCTGCTCGCTTACTTCGTCATCGTGCAAGCTGGCTACGTTACTCTCCCGATCAAACCCATTACATCGCCCTAACATCGAGCAACCAGACGATGTCGGCGCTCATGTCTTCGGGCTGGACAGTTTGAAAAGTGGTGCCGCAAGAGGGACTCGAACCCCCGACCCCGTCATTACGAATGACGTGCTCTACCAACTGAGCTATTGCGGCGAACCGTTCGGCAACGGCCGGATCACGCGGCCACCTGATATCGGGCATGACCCCGATTGGCAAGGACAACGCGGTTATCGAACCATACAGCCGTTACCTAACCGCGAATTAGCTTCCCAAACGCGACAGAAATCCGCGCCAACCGCCCACCTGGGCCTTGGGCGGGCCGATTTGTTCCGCAAATTCGTCCACCGGGCCGTCCTCGTCGACCCCGGGGTCGTCAGGGGCCCGGATGATCGGGATCACGGCCGGAATCGGCGCCGGTGCGGCCTTGGGCAGGTCGGTCCGGGACCGGAACAAGGGGGCCGGCGCCGGGGGCGCCGATTCGGCGGCCGGCGCGGGAGCTGGTTCCGGCGGGGCGGGTTCGGCGGGGGCCGGGGCGGGCTCGGCCTCGATGGCCGCCGGCAGCGGGACGTTATCCTGCGCCGTCGGCGCGGCCGGCTCCGAGGGCTTGACCTCGACCGGCTTCACCTCGGCCGGCTTGACCTCGACCGGCTCAACCGCCTTGGCCACTTCCGGCTCGCTGGCGACTTCCATTGGCGGCTCGACCCGCCGCGGCGCCAGCATCGCCTCCTCGAAGGGCGACGGCTCGATGGCATGGCCCTTGTCGGACGGCAGCGCCGCCACCGGGGTCTGCCACTGGAAGGCGTCGAGCCGGCCGGTGACCGGCGAGACCGGACGCCAGCGGTCCGAGACATAGCCGTCGGCGGTCCAGACCGGATCGTGCAGCGCGCGCACCGCGCGCAACGTCCAGGCCCGCGCCCGGCCGCTGTCGCCATGCTCGGTGCGCTCGATCTCGGCCATCAACAGCGCGACGCGCTGCGTCGGCGCCGCGATAAACGGCTCCAGCGCCGCGCGCGCCCTGGCGAATTCGGCGGCGTCGATCGCGGCGCGCGCGATCGCCAGCGCGCCCTCGATATGGCCCGGCGTTTTCGCCGCCAGCGTCTCGACCCGCACCAGGCGCTGGCGCGCGGCATCGCCGAGCCGCACATGCGAATAGGCGTCGGCGAGATCGGGATGCGGCTGCGCCAGCCACGCGGTCTCGACGATGCGCATCGCGCGACGCACCTGATGCGCCTCGCTCTCGAACTTCGCAGCGAGCACGGCGGCCGGGATCAGCGTCGGCGCCAGCTTGACCGCCTCCATCGCGCTCGAGCGCGACAGGTCGCGATCGACGGTCTCGAACTCCAGCGCGCGTGCCGTCAGCAGCACGCCGCGCTGCCGCCGATAGGTCGCCTTTTCGATCAATCCGGCGCTCTGGTTGTTGTCGATGATCGACAGCGCGCCGGCCCAATCGCCCTTGGCGCAGCAGAAGCCGAGCACCGCATGCGAGGCCCATGACGACGACGGCGACATTTTCAGTGCTTCCTCGGCGATCATCACGGCCGCAACCGGATCGTCGGCGCGCTGCGCCTCGATGAACAGACCGCGCAATCCAAGCAGCCGCGTGTCCGCGCGCTCGGCCATGGCGCGGAAGGCGCGCTGCGCGCCGTCGCGATCGCCGTCGAGCTGCGCCGATTGCGCGTGCAGCAGCAGCGCCAGCGGATCGTTTGCGGCGTGGCGCCGCGCCACTTCGGCATGCGCGCGGGCGCCTGCGGAATCGCCATGCCCGATCGCAAGCAAGCCTTGCGTGATGGCGTGGCGGCCGCGGGCGTGACGCCGCTCGCGCCGGCCACGGCGGAGGTGGCTCGGGATCTTCCAGAGCCCGCGCAGGATCACGCCGGCGACCATCGCGACGACGACGACGAGGCCGAGCAGATACATCGGCTGCTTGGACGTGAAGCGCAAGCCGCCCCAATTCAACACGAGATCGCCGGGCTGATCGGCCATCCAGGCCGCACCCGCTGCAGCGAGCGCGATCAGCAGCAGGAACAGAATGATCCGGATCATCAAAGACCTATTGCAAAGACTTACTGGTTAACCGTGGCGAGCGCCGCCATGGCGTTGTCGGCAAATTTACGCGACGCGTCGAGCGCGGCGCGGCGCGCGTCCACCTTGGCGAGCCAGGCCTGCGCCGCCGTGCGATCCGCCGGCGGCAGCGACTTCAATTCACGCTCGGTCAATGCGAGGTCATTATGCAGGGCGGCCGATGTCACGCGCGCGACGATGCTGCCGCGATCGGTCCCCGTGCCGTCGGTCCGCTCGATCTGGATCAGCGTGGAGGCACCGGCCTTCAGACGATCGACCAGCCCGGCATTCGCCGTCGCAGCTTCAGGCGGAGGCGGCGCAAGTTTCGGCACGATCTCGATCAGCTCGCGGCACAGCGCGTTCGGGTTCGGCACGCCCGACGTCGCAAACGTCGCGAGCGGCTTCAGCACCTCGGCATCATCCGACAGCGCTTTCGCAGCCTCGAGCGCGGAGGCATAGGGATCGCCGTGACGCACCGCGACGTCGAGCAGCGATGCCGCGACGACGCGGCGCAGCGGCACATCGTCGGCCTTCGCCTCGGCCTTGGTGTCGGCGATCTTGTCGTCCTGCCTCGCGATCGCCGCACCCTGCGCCTTCACCGCGCCCTCGACCTTGTCGATGCGCGCCGTGATCGCGGAGAGATCAGGCGCAGCCGCGCCATCGCGCGGCGCGGCTTTCGCGTCATTGACCGCCGCCGCAAGCTTGTCGGATTGCGCCCGCGTCGCCGCGAGCTCGGTGCGTAGCGCGGCGATCGATTTGTCGAGCGCCTCCAGCCGCGCCGTCGCCGCGGGATCTGCGGCCGCCGCGACCGGCCTGCCGGCTTTCGATTCCAGCGCACTCAGGCGCGTGCCGAGCTCGTCGATGGCGGCACTGGGTTGCGGCGCCGAGACCGGCTGCACGACGGGCCAGCCGAGCAGCCAGCCAACCCCGATCACCAGCGCCGCCGCGACCGCACCCGACACCGGCGCCACCACCCAGGGCGACACCGGCCGCGCCGGTTCGGCGTCCGGCGCCGCGGAGGCGGCCTCGGGCTGCGGCTCCGCTTGCGATGCGGCGTCGCCTTGGGGCTCGGCCCCAGGCGTCGTCGCGTCCGCACACGCCTTGCCGGCATCCTGGTCGGCCTCCTTGGCGGCCTCCTCGGCCCCCTCCGCCTTCGACGGTTCGCTGGAGATTTCGGTCGCCTGAAGATCGATGGTCGGCGGCGCGCGCTTGGGCCGGGAATCCGGCGAAGATCCTGGGTCGTCTGGCCTTTCTTCAGCCATCGCGGGGGTCCTCAAAACTACTGGCCGCATACTCTACCAGAATCGGCCCAGGTTCTTAGAGCACGATCCGAATAACCGAGCATTGCCTAACATCATGGTCAAACGAAAGAATTATTCCGGTCACGGCCGCAGGGTGCGGCCGAGCGCCTCCAGCAGGGCATTTTCGTCGGGCCGCGCCGCCACCACCACCTTGGTCGCGCCGGCGTCATGAAGCACCGCGGCGACGGCCGCCGAGATGCAGCATTGCGGCAAGGCGAGCGCCGAAATCTCGATTCCGTCGGCGCGGACCGTGTCCAGGAAGGCCTGCGCGCTACGGCGGGAATAGTGCAGCACCGCGGTGATCCGGTTCGCCATGAAGGCGTCGCTGACTTCCCTCGGGAAGCCCGCCACCGGCACCATCCGGTAGGTGGTGTGGGTGACGACGCTGAGCCCGCGCTCGCCGAGCTCGCCCGCAAGATCGCGCGACAGGTCGGCGCCGGCGAGATAGAGCAGCGTCGCCGATGCGTCGAGTTCGCCGGCCTCGACCCGTGCCAGCACGAGGTCGCGCAGCGAGACTGCATCGCCCTTCGCCACGATCACCTTGTCGAAGCCCGCGGCGCGCGCCGCATCGGCGGTGTGCGCGCCGACCGCAAACAGCGGCAGCCGCAACAGCGGGCTGCCAGCGAGGTCGACCGCGCGCAGCGCATTGGCGCTGGTCAGGATGACGGCATCATAATCCGCATTGTCGTCGCCGCGGAACGGCACCGGCTCGAAGCGCAGCACCGGCGCCGACAGGGCGTCAAAGCCGCGCTGGCGCAGCGTCGCGAGGGTCGCGTCATTATCCGGATGCGGTCGTGTGACAAGGATTGTCAGGGTTTCAGGCCTCCAGCCGTATAAATTGGACGTTGGCGACCGATTGCACTTTAAGACCTCGCAATGCTACCCCGGAGCGGACATTTTGATGAGCATCATCTTGCCGGAAACCGGTTCCGGCCTGTCCGGATCATGCTCGTAGCACAAGGGCCGAAATTGGGACACGAACCGCCGATGCTGGTGCTGGGGATCGAGACCACCTGCGATGAAACCGCGGCCGCCGTGGTCGAGCGCCAGGCCGACGGGCAGGCGAAAATCCTCTCCAACGTGGTGCGCTCGCAGACCGACGAGCACGCCCGCTTCGGCGGCGTGGTGCCGGAGATCGCGGCGCGCGCCCATGTCGACCTGCTCGACGGCATCGTCGCCTCCGCGATGAAGGAGGCCGGCGTCGGCTACGGACAATTGTCGGCGGTCGCGGCAGCCGCGGGCCCCGGCCTGATCGGCGGCGTGATCGTCGGTCTCACCACCGCGAAGGCGATCGCGATGGTGCACGACACGCCCCTGATCGCGGTGAACCATCTCGAGGCGCACGCGCTGACGCCGCGGCTGACCTGCGCGCTGGCGTTTCCCTACTGCCTGTTCCTGGCCTCGGGCGGACACACCCAGATCGTCGCCGTGGTCGGCGTCGGTGAATATGTGCGGCTCGGCACCACGGTCGACGACGCGATGGGCGAGGCGTTCGACAAGGTGGCGAAGATGCTGTCGCTGCCCTATCCCGGCGGACCGGAGGTCGAGCGCGCGGCGGCCGGCGGCGACCCGACGCGGTTTGCCTTTCCCCGCCCGATGCTCGGCCGCCCCGATGCCAATTTCTCGCTCTCGGGACTGAAGACGGCGGTGCGCAATGCAGCCAGCCGGCTGGAGCCGCTCGAGCCGCAGGACGTCAGCGATCTCTGCGCGAGCTTCCAGGCCGCGGTGCTGGAATCGACCGCGGACCGCTTGAGCGTCGGCCTAAAGCTGTTTCAGGAGCGGTTCGGCACGCCGCGCGCGCTGGTCGCGGCCGGGGGCGTCGCCGCCAACCATGCCATCCGGAGCGCGCTGCAGGAGGTTGCGGCGAAGGCGCAGACCACGCTGATCATCCCGCCGCCGGCGCTCTGCACCGACAATGGCGCGATGATCGCCTGGGCCGGCGCCGAACGGATGGCGCTTGGCCTCACCGACACGATGGAGGCGCCGCCGCGCGCGCGCTGGCTGCTCGACGCCAACGCCAAGGCGCCGGCCGGCTACGCCAACAGCCGCGCTGCGTATTGAACTGAGGGTTCCGATGCCCGCGCATATGTCAGTCAGCGTGATCGGAGCCGGCGCCTGGGGCACGGCATTGGCCGATGTCGCGGCGCGCGCCGGGCGCAAGGTGACGCTGTATGCGCGCAACGCCGAGCATGCCGCGCAAATCCAGGCGACGCGGGTCAATCCGCGGCTGGCTGGTGTCCAGCTTCATCCCGGCATCGCTGTGACGTCGGACATCGCCGCCGCCGCACGCGCCGACATCATCCTGGCCGTGACCCCGGCGCAGCATTTGCGCGCGGCGGTCGGGCATCTTGCGCCGCATCTCAAACCCGACACGCCTGTCGTCGCCTGCGCCAAGGGCATCGAGCACGGCACGCACAAATTCATGACCGAGGTGATCGCGGAAGCCGCGCCGCGCGCCGTGCCCGCGATCCTGTCGGGGCCGAGCTTTGCCGACGACGTCGCGCGCGGACTGCCGACCGCGGTCACGCTGGCCACCAGGGACGAAGCGCTCGCACGCGCGCTGGTCCAGGCGCTCGGCTCGGCGACCTTCCGGCCCTATCACACCACCGACGTGCGCGGCGTCGAGATCGGCGGCGCGGCCAAGAACGTGCTGGCGATCGCCGCCGGCATCGTGGTCGGCAAGAATCTCGGCGCCTCCGCGCTCGCCGCGCTGACCACGCGCGGCTTCAGCGAGCTCGCAAGATTGGGCCGCGCCTGCGGCGCCCGCACCGAAACCCTCTCAGGCCTGTCGGGATTGGGCGATCTGCTGCTCAGCTGCTCGACCGCGCAATCGCGCAACTTCGCGCTCGGGCTCGCGCTCGGACGCGGCGAAGCCGCACCGGTCGGCAAGCTTGCCGAAGGCGCGTTCACCGCACCGGTGCTGTGCGAGCTCGCCGCCGCGCAGAAGGTCGACATGCCGGTGTCAAACGCGGTCGCCGCGATCCTGGGCGACCGGCTGACCGTCGACGCCGCGATCGAAGGCCTGCTGACACGGCCGTTCAAGGCCGAGTAACGCATGTCACGCGGTCACGAAGGCGACGAGATCGTTCAATCCGGATCCCGTTCCGTCGGGCACAACGCCAAGCTCCTCGACGATCGCATGGCTGCGATTGACCCAGAAGGTTGGGTAGCCGAACCACTTCGCTCCAGCCACATCCCAGCCCGCGAACGCCGCAAAGACGATCTCCTCTTTGCGCAGCCCGAACGCGTCGACACCCATCCGGTAGGCGCGGGCGTCGGGCTTGAAGGCCTGGACCCTGTCGGTCGAGAGGTGAGCCTCGAACAGCCCCTCAAGCCCGGAGTTTCTGATGACGGCATCGAGCATCGGTGCGGTGAGATTGGACAGGAACGCCATGCGGACGCCTGCGTCACAAAGCTGCCGCAGCGCGGGCTCCGCGTCAGGCCACGCCTTGAGCTCCAGATACGTCTGCATCAGACGCTCGCGTTGCTCCGATGACAATTCGATCTTCATTGCTCTGGCTGCGAAGATCAGCGCGTCCTCGGTGACGCGCCAGAAATCGGTGTAGCGGCCGCCAAGGGTCCTGAGCCAGCCATACTCGAACTGCCGAATGCGCCAGGAGGCGCTCAACTCGGCACCCTTGCCTGGAAACATCTCTTCCACCCGCGCGAACACCGGACGCGAATCGATGATCGGGAAGCCGTCGAAGGCGATCGCCTTGAATGACGAGCGCGCCGCGGCGCGCGCCTGGTCCGACAGCACCGCTACGGTAACCGAAGCTGCGGTCAGAGCCGTGAAGGACCGGCGATTCAGAAGCATGTGATGATCTCCTGTAGGCGAGCCACCACCGATGTCACGAAGAAGCGCTTCGGCACAATCGCCGGATTGCGGCAGAGACCATTCCGGAATTCACAGCAATCGAAGTCGGAATAACGGCCCCGCATCGGGGTGGCAGGCCGCCCTTCACGTCCTGAAGACGCTGTACTAGCGTGGCGGCGAACCGTCGGATCCCGGTCGAACCATCGAAAGGCGGATCCCAAGGGAAAACCCATGCGTCAACCGCAACGCGCCATCGTTTCGCTCAGCCTCCTCTCGATCAGCCTTGCACTCGCCGTCGCCACCTCTTGCGCCACCGCCCGCGCCCAGACCGCAGCCTCATATGACGAACTCGCCAAGCGCGAGGCTGCGGCGAACGCCGAAGATGGCAAGCGGGTCGCGCCGCTCAAATCGATCGGCAATCCAACCGCCGACGTGTCTGCCGAGATGCAGGCAATGATCGGCGCGCCCTATCCGCCGCATTTCAATGCCGACCCCAAAACCCCGGCGGAATGGAAGGAGTTGATCGATCGCCGCGCCAAGCTTCTGATCGCGGGTATTCCGGCGCTGAAGGCGAAGCTCGGCGTCAAGGTCGAGGAAACCAGGCTTGCCGGCGTGCACTGCTACATCGTGACCCCGAACAAGATCGCGCTCGAGAACCGGCGACGCCTGCTGATCCACGTCCATGGCGGTGGTTACGTGTTCGGTCCCGGCGAAGCCGCGTTGCCGGAAGCCATCATGATGGCGGGCTTTGGCGGCTACAAGGTGATCTCGGTCGACTACCGGATGCCGCCGGACTTCCCCTATCCGGCCGCGATGGACGACGCGATGGCGGTCTGGAAGGAAGTTCTGAAATCGCACGAACACCGCCGGCTGGCGATCTTCGGCACCTCGACCGGCGGCGCGATGACGCTCGCGATGGTGCTGCGGGCCAGGGACGAGAAGCTGCCGCTGCCCGCCGCCATCGCGCCGGGCACGCCATGGTCCGATATCGACAAGATCGGCGACAGCTACGCGAGCAATGAGTGGGTCGACAATGTGCTGGTGACCTGGGATGGCTGGCTCGGCCGCGCCGCGAAGCTTTATGCAAACGGCACCAGCCTGAAAAATCCCTACATTTCGCCGATCTATGGTGACTTCAAGGGCTTCCCGCCGACCATCCTGACATCGGGCACGCGCGATCTGTTCCTCAGCAACACGGTTCGCACACATCGCAAATTGCGCCGCGCCGGCGTGATCGCCGATCTCAATGTCTATGAGGGGCAGTCGCACGCCCAATACCAGTTCAACGTCGACGCGCCCGAGACGAAGGAGGCGTTCACCGACATCGCCAGGTTCTTCGATCGATATTTGAAACAGTAGGTGCTGCGCTTCTTGATTTGACGCGTTTTCTTCACGCGAACCGGCATCCATCCCGCATCAAGTGCGGGACAGGCTTCGCTTGAAAACGCTTTGGATCGGGTGCCCGTGCTTGTCGCGGGCATCCGCGTCGCTGTAGATTGCAGCGCAATCGAACGGGGTGAGTTGCGATGAATTACTGGCTGGTGAAATCCGAACCGTCGGTCTGGTCCTGGGACCATCAGGTCGCCAAGGGCGCGAAGGGCGAAGCCTGGACCGGCGTGCGCAACTTCACGGCACGGCAGAATCTCGTCAACATGAAGAAGGGCGACAAGGCGTTCTTCTATCATTCCAACGAGGGCAAGGAGATCGTCGGCATCGCCGAGATCATCAACGAAGCCTATCCCGACCCGACCGACAAGACCGGCAAGTTCGTCTGCGTTGACATCAAGGCCGACAAGCCGCTGAAGACGCCGGTGACGATGGCGGCGATCAAGGCGGACAAGAAGCTCGCCGACATGGCGCTGGTGAAATATTCGCGGCTTTCGGTGCAGCCGGTGACCGCGGAAGAATGGAAGATGGTCTGCAAGATGGGTGGGCTGTAGCGGCTGTCGTCCCGGCGAAGGCCGGGACCCATAACCACCGCTGCGCATGATTGGCGCGCGCTGTGGCCACAGCTCGTCTCAACAACCAGCATTTGGGGTAATGGGTCCCGGCCTTCGCCGGGACGACGATGGAGGATGCGGAGCTTACGCCCCCGCCGCCATCACCACCTGCGCCAGCAATTGCTCGCGCTTGGACTGGGTGCGGTAGCCTCCCATCGTCGCGGCGAAGCGTTCGAGGATGCCGTCCTCGAAGGCGGTGACGATGGTGTCGTGGACATAGCTCTTGCGGCAGATCGCCGGCGTGTTGGACAGCTGGTCGGCGGCGGCGCGGATCGCGTCCAGCACCTGGCGCTTGCGGCCGCGCTGGCTGGTGGCCGGCGTGATCCGCGACAGCGATTCCACGACGACCGCCGACGCCATCAGGGTGCGGAAATCCTTCAGCGAGATCTTGATGCCGGCGATCTCGCGCAGGAACGCGTTCACCGCCGTGGTCGAGGCGGCCCGCACCACGCCGGAGCGGTCGTAATACTGAAACATGCGCTTGCCCGGGACGCCGCGCAGGATGCCGATCGCACGCACCAGCTTGGCCGCATCGCATTCCTTGCGCACGGCCTTGCCGCCCTTGGCCTTGAAGGTCAGCACCAGGGAGTCGTCCTCCAGCGTGACGTTGGACTTCAACAGCGTGGTGGCGCCGCGGGTGCCGTTGAGGCGCGCATAGGATTCGTTGCCGGGCCGGATCGCGGTGCGCGCGATCAGCTCGATCACCGCCGACAGCGCGAACTCGCGCGTCGGCTCGTCTCCGGACAGAAACGCCGAGACCTTGCGCCGGATCTTCGGCAGCGCGGCCACCAGCTTGGCCAGGCGATGCGCCTTGCGCTGCTCGCGAACCTTCTCCCAGTCGGCGTGATAGCGATATTGCAGCCGGCCCGCAGCATCGCGGCCGACCGCCTGCAGATGCGAGCTCGGATCGCTGGAATAGCGCACCTGGCGATAGGCCGGCGGAACCGCCATCGCGTGCAGCCGGCGGATGGTGCGCGCATCGCGGACCCGCGAGCCATTGGCACGGACGAATGAATAGGTCTTGCCGCGCTTGATGCGGCGGATGGTCAGCTCGTTCTGGTCGCCGAGCCGCAGGCCCAGATCGCGCGCCAGCTCTTCAACCGTTGTTCTGATGGCGGCGGGGGCGTCGAGCTTGAGTGTTGACGGCGATCGCAGCTTTGCGCGTGGCGTCTGCTTTGGCCACTGGCCCAGTGCCTTTGCCAAGGCGACAGCGGGATCGGCGGAAACGGGCCGCACAGCCGCGATATTCTGCTGATCCATCATACTCGCAAGACGCCTTGTTCCGCTGTTCTCCCGGTAATGCCGTTGCTTCGGGCTTCGTTCCGGTGGGCCGTCTGGCCTCGGAAACGCGATTTAGGGCGTCGGCGCCGACATTGCGAGTCGCGAATCAGTTATTGACGGTGCCAAATTACCTTTCATGGGTGCCATTCGCCCGCTAACGTTGATTTTGGGCTGCCCGGGATCGGATAAAATGACGCGAGCGCGGTGCCGGAAACCGGCGTTTGAACGCCGCCCTCGGTCCACCGCGGTCCCCAGGTCGGGTCAGCAACCCTGCCCTTTCGCGCGCTGCTCCCGCCGGGGCGCGGCTCGAGTTCGGCAGCCACGGGCCGGTCCAACCGCTGGCCGCAACCGAGGACTACGCGGTCACGAACGTATTGACGCAGCTCTCGCCGCAGCGTCCGAAATTCATTCATTTGTGCCTGAAGCCCTCCATCAAAATCGGCGTCAGCGTATCGTCATTGCGCGCGACACTGCCGCGGTGGCGGCGAACGGCGCAGAGGACCACACCACTACGACCAAGAGACCAGTGACCCCGAGCAAGCGATGGCGCATAGGTTTCTCTCGTCGACGCGTTGCGGTAAGCCGTCTTGTCAAAAGCGGAAGCCGGCGGACAACCGACGGCTTCGACGCGACGAAAGTGACAGTCCTTTTTCCTTGCCGGGCCGGAATGCGGCAACGCATAATCGCGGCAATGATCAAGACGGCTTGCCGCCGCGTTGTTTGCGATCGGCAATGAGCGGAGGAAAATGATGTCCGAGAAGATCTATGACGTGTCGGCCGACTGGGCCAAGCGCGCCTATATCGATGACGCCAAATATCGCGAGATGTACGCGCACTCGGTCAAGGACCCCAACGGCTTCTGGGGCGAGCACGGCAAGCGGATCGACTGGATCAAGCCCTACACCAAGGTCGAGAATGTCTCCTTCGCGCCCGGCAACATCTCGATCAAATGGTTCGAGGATGGCGTGCTGAACGTCGCCTGGAACTGCATCGACCGCCATCTCGAGAAGCGCGGCGACCAGACCGCGATCATCTGGGAGGGCGACGATCCCTCCGAATCCAGGCACATCACCTACCGCCAGCTGCACGACGAAGTCTGCAAGATGGCCAACATCCTGCGCACGCGGAACGTCAAGAGGGGCGACCGCGTCACGATCTATCTGCCGATGATTCCGGAAGCGGCCTACGCCATGCTGGCCTGCGCGCGGATCGGCGCGATTCATTCGGTGGTGTTCGGCGGTTTCTCGCCGGACAGCCTCGCGCAACGCATCGAGGATTGCGACTCGAAGGTGGTGATCACCGCCGACGAGGGCCTGCGCGGCGGCAGGAAGGTGCCGCTGAAGGCCAATGTCGATGCCGCCATCGCCAAGATCGACTCTAAGGATTCCGGCGGCGTCGACTGGGTCGTGGTGGTGAAGCGCACCGGCGGCAAGATCGACATGAACCCGACCCGCGACCTCTGGTATCACGAGGCCGCCGAGATGGTGACGACGGAATGCCCGGTCGAGCACATGCACGCGGAAGACCCGCTGTTCATCCTCTACACCTCGGGCTCGACCGGCACGCCGAAGGGCGTGCTGCACACCTCGGCCGGCTATCTCGTGTTTGCGTCGATGACGCATCAATACGTGTTCGATTATCACGACGGCGACATCTACTGGTGCACCGCCGACGTCGGCTGGGTCACCGGCCACAGCTACATTCTCTACGGGCCGCTCTGTAACGGCGCGACCACGCTGATGTTCGAGGGCGTGCCGAACTACCCGGACAACTCCCGCTTCTGGAACGTGGTCGACAAGCACAAGGTCAACATCTTCTACACCGCGCCGACCGCGATCCGCGCCCTGATGCAGGGCGGCGACGAGCCGGTGAAGAAGACCTCGCGCAAATCGCTGCGCCTGCTCGGCTCGGTCGGCGAGCCGATCAATCCGGAAGCCTGGGAGTGGTATTACCGCGTGGTCGGCGACGACCGCTGCCCGATCGTCGACACCTGGTGGCAGACCGAGACCGGCGGCATCCTGATCACGCCGCTGCCCGGCGCGACCAAGCTGAAGCCCGGTTCGGCGACACGGCCGTTCTTCGGTGTGGTGCCTGAGATCGTCGATGCCGACGGCAAGACGCTGGACGGCGAGACCTCGGGCAATCTCTGCCTGACCAAATCATGGCCGGGCCAGATGCGCACGGTCTATGGCGACCATGCGCGGTTCGAGCAGACCTATTTCTCGACCTACAAGAACAAGTATTTCACCGGCGACGGCTGCCGGCGCGATGCCGACGGCTATTACTGGATCACCGGCCGCGTCGACGACGTCATCAACGTCTCCGGCCATCGCATGGGCACCGCCGAGGTCGAGAGCTCGCTGGTGGCGCATGAGGCGGTGTCGGAAGCCGCCGTGGTCGGCTATCCGCACGACATCAAGGGCCAGGGCATCTACGCCTATGTCACGCTGATGAAGGGCACCGAGCCGACCGAAGCCCTGCGCAAGGAACTGGTCGCCTGGGTCCGCAAGGACATCGGCCCGATCGCCTCGCCGGACCTGATCCAGTTCGCGCCCGGCCTGCCGAAGACGCGCTCCGGCAAGATCATGCGCCGCATCCTGCGCAAGATCGCCGAGGACGAACCGTCGAGCCTCGGCGACACCTCGACCCTGGCCGATCCGGCCGTGGTCGACGACCTCGTGCAGAACCGCCAGAACAAGAAGGGCGCGCCGGCGTAGGAAAAGCAGCAGCAAAATCAGAAAACCGAGGAAGGGCCGCGCGCGATCACCGCCGCGGCCCTTTCCTTTTCCCGCAACGGGCCGCTTCACGGGATTGTCAGAGGCATGGCGCGATTGAGGCGTGTTTGTGGCCAAGTGTTGTTTTCAGGTCATTTACTTTAATCCGAACTTTTCCTTTTCTCCGCGCCATCAGGACGTGTCTCGCGGCCGGTGTGAAACCACCCGGTTAACACACGCAGTTAATGTTGCGTGCGTGAGACCGGCAGGCCCGGTTTTTCAAGGGCTCTGCATCTTCGTTTTTGGCTTCCTCGCGGGAGCTGTTGGGAAGTGGAGAGGTTGATGTCGATGAAGTTTGCGGTGGCGCTGGCTGCCACCCTTGGTGCCGTTGTTGTGATGTCGCAGACGGCCGAAGCGCGGCCGGAAATGGTCGGAATCCACGCCGATAATTACGAGCCGGGCACCATCGTGGTGAAGACCAACGAACGGCGGCTCTATCTCATTCTCGATTCCGGCCACGCGATGCGTTACCCGGTCGGCGTCGGCAAGTCCGGCAAGCAGTGGGCCGGCACCACGAAGATCGACGGCAAATATCGCAACCCGGCCTGGTCGCCGCCCGCCGAGGTCAAGCGCGACAAGCCGAGCATTCCGAACGTGATCGCCGGCGGCTCGCCGCACAACCCGATGGGCGTCGCGGCGATGACGCTGGCCGGCGGCGAATATGCGATCCACGGCACCAACGTGCCGGGCTCGGTCGGCGGCTTCGTCTCCTACGGCTGCATCCGCATGCTCAACACCGACATCACTGACCTCTATTCGCGCGTCGAGATCGGCACGACGGTCGTCGTCACCCGCTGATCAGGCAGAACGCTTCGCCGATAGAAAAGCCGCGCAACTGCGCGGCTTTTTGTTTGCGGAAGCTGCCGGATGTGATCGCTGGTGCCCGAAGCATGAGGAGATCAAGTTAAGCTGGATCGGCATCGGCGGTTCACCTCTCCCATGGGAGAGGTCGATTTGCGCAGCAAATCGGGTGAGGGGTTACGGTCTATCGAGAGAGCAAGAGCCCTCACCCGGATTGCACTGGACGATGCTTCGCATCGCCAGGCGCATCCGACCTCTCCCCGACGGGGAGAGGTGAATCGAAACCGCGGCAAGCCGATTCAACCAATCTCATCTCGCCTAGCGGGCGAAATATCCGCACCAGCCGAACCGGTGCCCGCCATTGTAGGCCCGGGCATGGCCGGCGGCGAGCAGCGCGCCCGAGACGTTGTCGGTCTTCCTGGTTGCGACGTCGGCGACGACGCGGCCCTGATATTTGTCTGGACCGACATTGTAGATCGCGACTTCGCCCTGGCCGAGCAGGTCGCGCAGCGCCACCGTCGCCGCTTGCGCCATTTGCAGTTCGCGCGCGCAGGATGCCTTCAGCTCCGGCGCGTCGATGCCGCGCAGCCGGACACGCGTGTACAGATCCGGGCCCGGCGAGAAATGCACCCGCGCCTCGAACGTGTCGCCGTCGATCGTCCTGATCACATCAACGTTGTGCCTGATGTCGGGCGCGCCGGCCCGCTGCCAGATGACGTCGGCGTCGCGAGACCTGCTCAACGACCAATGCGGCGGCAGATGCACCCATTGCCGGATCGGCAGCGTGCTGCCGATGGCAATGCCGAGAACGAACACCCATGGCAGCGCCGCCGAGACGCGTCGGCCCCAAGGCGACCTTCGTGAAGGAGGCCTGCGGAAGGGCGGACGTTCCGTCCCACGATAAGCATTTATTCTTTCGTATGGGGACATATTCCCAGACTGGCCTGAGTCGAGCCGTCAGGCAAGACTCTCAGAAGTCCGAGGCGATGCCCTTGGTCTCCCAATCGCCGTAACGCGTCGGTTCCGGTCCCTTCGGACCCTGGAACTCCTTCGGCCGCGCGGCCGCGTTCTGCGCGGCGGCCTCCTCGGCAGCCTTGCGCCGCGCCGCGGCCTCGGCGAGCGCGCGCTGCGCGGCCGGCGTCAGCGGCTTGCGCAGAGCGGCCTCCGGCAGCGACGACGATGGCGATTTATCAGACATGGCAAAACCTTCCGCCGCGGATTTCGTATCTCTGTGCTGGCTCAGTGACGACATCACGATCGCAAAATCCCGCAAGCCGATTCTTACATTTGGCATATTCGCATGCCAGAGGTGGTCTCGAGTTGATGGGCATGAGCCGAATGTAACTCAGCACCTTCGAGATATCTCCGCTTCATGCCTCCTTCAAGATTTGCAGTACCTGCCGAAGTCCCCGGCCTCGCGGCCCGCCGTATCGCGGCCGACATCCTCGATGGCGTGCTGCACAAGCACCGCACGCTCGACGACCAGCTCGACGGCGCCGGCGCGCATCCCGGCCTGAAATCGCTCGCCGATCGCGACCGCGCGCTGATGCGCCGGCTGGTGTCGACCATTCTGCGCAAGCTCGGCACGCTGGGCCACCTGCTGTCGCGCCTGCTCGACCGCGGCGTCCCGACCGATGCGCCGCGCGCGCAGAGCGCGCTTCTGATCGGTGCGGCACAGATTCTCTGGATGGACGTGCCTGACCATGCCGCGGTCGATCTCTCGGTGCGGCTGGTGCAATCCGACCGGCGCGCCGCGAAATATGCCGGGCTCGTCAACGCCGTGCTGCGCCGCTGCGCGCGCGAGGGCCAGGGCCTGATCGACGAGATCAGCACGCAAACGCTGGACCTGCCGCCATGGATGCTGGCGCGCTGGAACGCGCATTACGGCGAAGCCACCGCGCGCGAGATGGCGCTTGCGCTCGGACACGAGCCGTCGCTCGATCTCACGGTGAAGTCTGACGCGCCGCAATGGGCGAGCCGCCTGCACGGCGAGATACTGCCGACGGGAACCGTGCGCACGCTGCTGCAGGGTTCCGTCACGATGCTGCCCGGCTTTGCCGAAGGCCAATGGTGGGTACAGGACGCCGCCGCGGCGCTGCCGGTGCGGCTGTTCGGCGACATCAAGGACAAGGCGGTCGCGGATCTCTGCGCCGCGCCCGGCGGCAAGACCGCCCAGCTCGCGCTGGCCGGCGCACACGTCACCGCGGTCGACCGCTCGCCGGCGCGCGTGGCGCGGCTGCGCGACAATCTCACGCGTCTGGCCTTGCAGGCCGAGACCGTCGTTGCCGACGCCGCCGAATGGCCCGCCGAGGCCGCAAGCTTCGACGGTATCCTGGTCGATGCGCCCTGCAGCTCGACGGGAACCATCCGCCGCCATCCCGACGTCGCCTGGCTGCGGCAGGAAGCCGACATCGCCGCGCTGTCGGCGCTGCAGAAGCGGCTGCTGCAAAAGGCTACCAATCTGCTGAAGCCCGGCGGCACGCTGGTCTACTGCACCTGCTCGCTGGAGCCGGAGGAAGGCGAGCACGCGATCGCCGCGCTGCTGGCGAGCGAATCAGGCCTGCGCCGTGCGCCGGTCGAGAAGAGCGAGGTCGCCGGCCTCGACGACATCATCACCGCCGACGGCGATCTGCGCACTTTGCCGAGCCATTTGCCCAACGCCGACCCGCGGCTGGGTGGGCTGGATGGCTTTTACGCGGCCCGGCTGGTTAAATCCTGATTTTAAACTTCAGTCCTCTAAGCTCGAAGTGATTCGTGCGGTATCAAGAGGGTGTCTGGGCAGGTTTCTTGGCAGGTGTCTTGGCCGCGTTTCCGGATTAAATAAGGATTCGTTGAAAATTCCCTCCCCGCAAGGTTAGGCGTGTCGGTCGCTCAAAGCAGACGCATCTCGACGCTGATTGCTGGCCGCTTTGCCCGCAGCATGCTTGCACGCGCCAGCGGGAGCACGGTTGCGCTGTCGCGGCTCTGGCCCGGCCGCACCGACCGGCTGATCATCGCCCCGCACGATCTGCGGACCGCCGACGCCACCCGCGCGGCCGAGATCTATGCTGGACGATTCGTTTTCGCCGGCAAGATCGTCACCTGCCACGGCCGCTCGATCTTCGATCTCGAGCCGCCGTCGGAGGATTGGGAAGCCGCCCTGCTCGGCTTCGGCTGGCTGCGCCATCTGCGCGCCGCCGACACCGCGCTGACCCGCGCCAACGCCCGCTCGCTGGTCGACGACTGGATCTCCAACCAGGCCCGCAAGCGGCCGCTGGAGCGCCGCGCCGATGTGCGCGCGCGGCGGGTGATCTCGCTGTTGTCGCAGGCGCCGCTCGTGCTCGGCGACACCGACGGAAAGTTCTACCGCAAATATCTGCGTGGGCTGGCGCGCGAGATCCGTTATCTGCGCCACGCGACGCTCGACAATGACGGCGTTCCCCGCCTGCAGGTGCTGATCGCGCTGTGCTACGCCTCGCTCTGTCTCGCCAACCAGGCGCGCAACATCAAATCGGCGACGCGCAGGCTGTCCGACGAATTGCAGCGCCAGATCCTGCCCGATGGCGGCCACATCTCGCGCAATCCCGGCGCGCTGGTCGAGCTGCTCAGCGATCTCCTGCCGCTGCGGCAGACCTTTGCCGCGCGGAATATCGCGCCGCCGCCGGCGCTGCTCAACGCCATCGACCGCATGATGCCGATGCTGCGCTTCTTCCGGCACGGCGACGGCAGCTTCGCGCTGTTCAACGGCATGAGCACCGCGCCGTCCGATCTCGTCGCGACGCTGCTCGCCTATGACGACACCCGCGGCGTGCCGATGGCGAGCATGCCGCATACCGGCTTTCAGCGGCTCGATGCCGGCAACACCGCGTTGATCATCGACACCGGCCCGCCGCCGCCGGCAAGCGTCAGCCAGGACGCGCATGCCGGCTGCCTGTCGTTCGAGCTCTCCTCCGGGGTGAGCCGCATCGTCGTCAATTGCGGCATGCCGAGCACCGGCCGCGACAATTGGCGGCCGTTCGCGCGCTCCACCGCGGCGCATTCGACGCTGACCTATCGCGATACGTCGTCATGCCAGTTCGTCGAGCTGTCGGCGATGAAGCGGCTGCTCCGCGGCGCGCCGATCACCAGCGGGCCCAGCAATGTCGAGAGCTACCGCGAAGCCGTTCCCGACGGCGACGTGCTCACCGCCTCGCATGACGGCTACCTCTCGCGCTTCGGCGTGATCCACCGCCGCGTGCTGATGGTCGCGCAGGACGGCACGCGGCTGGAGGGCGAGGATTCGCTGTCGCCGGCGCCGGGCGGCCGCATCAAGGGCAGCGAGGCCGATTTCGCGCTGCGTTTCCATTTGCACCCTTCGGTGAAGGCGAGCCGGCTGTCGGATGCCCGCGGCGTGATGCTGGTGCTGCCCAACCGCGACGTCTGGACCTTCGAGGCGATGGACGACAAGGTCGATCTCGAGGACAGCGTGTTCCTGGCCGGCAATGACGGCCCGCGCCGCACCTCCCAGATCGTGATCCGCCAGGACGCGAGGCAGGCCGGCACCATCCGCTGGAGTTTCGTGCGCTCCTCGACCTCGGCCTCCGCCACCACCGCGCGCCGCAACGCCCGCCGCGAGCCGGAACTGCCGCTGTAGGGCGACTGAAGGACCCCGCCCCGTCATCCTGAGGAGCCGCGAAGCGGCGTCTCGAAGGATGCACGGCCCGGCTGGTGGCCGTCGACCCTTCGAGACGCGCTGCGCGCTCCTCCAGCGACAAAGGCGAAGCCTTTGCGCGGGGGTGACGGGGAACGAATACCGGACCACCCTCAATTTGCGGGGAATCAGGCGCATGTACCGGTTTCGTGCCGCACAAAACCATGCTACCCGGCTGCCTTAACAGCCAGGGATTTTCCGATATGACCGAGCAGCTTCGCCGCGTGACCCGCGCTCTGTTGTCCGTTTCCGACAAGACCGGACTGATCGACTTCGCCAAGGCGCTGGCCGACCAAGGCGTCGAGCTGGTCTCGACCGGCGGCACCGCCAAGGCGATCGCGGCGGCCGGGCTGAAGGTCAGGGACGTCTCCGAGCTCACCGGCTTCCCCGAGATGATGGATGGCCGGGTCAAGACGCTGCACCCGAAGGTCCATGGCGGCCTGCTCGCGATCCGCGACAACAAGGAACACGCCGCGGCGATGGCCTCGCACGGCATCGCGCCGATCGACCTTCTGGTCGTCAACCTCTATCCGTTCGAGGCCACCGTCGACAAAGGCGCCGGCTTCGAGGAGTGCATCGAGAACATCGACATCGGCGGCCCCGCGATGATCCGCGCCGCGGCCAAGAACCATGACGACGTCGCCGTGGTGGTCGAGGCGAACGACTATTCCGCCGTGCTCGACGAGCTCGCCGCACACAAGGGCGCGACCTCGCTTCAGTTGCGCCGGCGGCTCGCCGCCAAGGCCTATGCGCGCACCGCGGCCTATGACGCCGCGATCTCGAACTGGTTCGCCGTGCAGCTCGACACCAAGGCGCCGGATTTCCGCGCCTTCGGCGGCAAGCTGATCCAGTCGTTGCGCTATGGCGAGAACCCGCACCAGACCGCGGCGTTCTATGCCACGCCGGAGAAGCGGCCGGGCGTTGCGACCGCGCGCCAGCTGCAGGGCAAGGAACTGTCCTACAACAACATCAACGACACCGACGCGGCCTATGAATGCGTCGGCGAGTTCGATCCGCAGCGCACCGCGGCCTGCGTGATCGTCAAGCACGCCAATCCTTGCGGCGTCGCCGAGGGCCCCGATCTCGCGACCGCCTATGCCCGCGCGCTGGCCTGCGACTCCACCTCGGCCTATGGCGGCATCATCGCGGTCAACCGCACGCTCGATGCGGACGCGGCGCGCGCCATCATCGGCATCTTCACCGAAGTGATCATCGCGCCCGATGCGACCGAGGAGGCGATCTCGATCATCGCCGGCCGGCGCAATCTGCGCCTGCTGCTCGCCGGCGGCCTGCCGAACGCGCGTGCGACAGGCCTCACCGCCAAGACCGTCGCCGGCGGCCTCTTGGTGCAGAGCCGCGACAATGCGGTGGTCGAGGACATGAACCTGAAGGTCGCGACCAAGCGCGCGCCGACCGACGCCGAGCTGCGCGATCTCAAATTCGCGTTCCGCGTCGCCAAGCACGTCAAGTCGAACACCATCATCTACGCCAAGGATCTCGCCACCGTCGGCATCGGCGCCGGCCAGATGAGCCGGGTGGATTCCGCACGCATCGCCGCGCGCAAGGCGCTGGACGCGGCGGCCGAGCTGAAGCTCGCCGAGCCGCTGACCAAGGGTTCGGTGGTCGCCTCCGACGCCTTCTTCCCGTTCGCCGACGGCATGCTGGCCTGCATCGAAGCCGGCGCCACCGCGGTGATCCAGCCCGGCGGCTCGATGCGCGACGACGAGGTGATCAAGGCCGCCGACGAACACGGCATCGCCATGGTGTTCACGGGCGTGCGGCATTTCAGGCATTGATCCATCCGTTGTCGTCCCGGCGAAGGCCGGGACGACGGCGGTGGTTACTCCCGCACCTTTGCCAATAGCGCCAGTCCCGCCACGAAGAACGCCACCAGCACCGCCATGCCGGCCTTCTGGCTCGCGGTCGCCGCGGTGATCGCGCCGATCAGGAGCGGGCCGATGAACGACGTCACCTTGCCGGTGAGCGCGAACAAGCCAAAATACTGCGCGATGCGGTCCTTCGGCGCGAGGCGGATGAGGAGCGAGCGCGAGGCGGCCTGCAGCGGCGCGCCGGTGGCGCCGATCAGGCAGCCCAGCACGATGTAGGCGCGCTCGGCGGCGCCCGCGAACAACGCACCGCCAGGCACCGGCGGCGCGACCGGGATGAACAGGATGGAATCCTTGTTCACGGTGAGGATCACGACGATCGCAAACAGCAGGATCACGAGGCTGCCGGTGATCACGCGCTTCGGTCCGAATGCATCATCGAGCTTGCCGCCGATCCAGCCGCCGAACGTGCCGGCGACCGCGAGGATGATGCCGAAGGTGCCGATCCGGATCGTGTCCCAGCCGAACGTGCCGGCGGCATAGATGCCGCCGAACGCAAACAGCGAGACCAGCCCGTCGGTGTAGATCATGTTCGCGAGCAGAAACCGCGCCAGCGACTTCTGCCTCGGCAGGCTCGACAACGATTCCCTGAGCTCGCGCAAACCTTCGCCGAGCGCTTCGCGCAGCGGGCGCTTCGCCGGATAGTCCGGCGTGAACAGGAACATCGGCGTCACGAAGATGATGAACCAGAGCCCGGTCAGCGGCCCGGTGATGCGGTCGCCTTCATGCATGACCGGATCGAGACCGAACAGCGGCGTGAAGCCGAACAGCGTGCGGCCGGTCTCGGCATTGGCGGCGAGGAATCCAAGCACCAGCACGAGACTCAGGATGCCCCCGACATAACCGGTGGCCCAGCCGGTGCCCGAGAGCCGCCCGATCCGGTCGGGCGGCACCAGGGTCGGCATCATCGCATTGTTGAAGACGGTCGCGAACTCGACGCCGACGCTTGCGATCGCATAGGCGAGCAGCAGCATAGGGATGATGTCGGGATTGCCGGGCTTGCCGATCCACATCGCGCTCGAGCCGATCACGAGCAGCGCGCCGAAGCCGGCAATCCATGGCTTGCGCCTGCCGCTGGCATCGGCGATTGCCCCGAGCACCGGCGACAGCAGCGCGATCGCAAGTCCGGCAGCCGCGGTGGCAAACCCCCACAGCGCCTGGCCGCTGGCGGCATCAGGCGCGACAAAGCTCGCGAAATAAGGCGCGAACACGAAGGTCGTGATCAGCGTGAAATAAGGCTGCGCGGCCCAGTCGAAGAAGATCCAGCTGATGACGGCGGCGCGGCCCGGATAATCCTTGGTGGTGGCCTTCGCGTCACCGGCGCCCGTCTGCATTGTTGCCGTCATCGCGAAAGATATTCCCCAACTCGAACCACAGGCAGGCTTTTGCCGTTCCAATCCGCTCCCATATAGCATGAGCCGGTTTGACCGATACGGCGATGAACAGGGCAGGACATTTCGATGGCGCTGACGGCAACGATGTCGCGACGGCTGTTTGCCGCTCTCCTGGTGATTGGTATCGCGACGCCTGCCCTCGGCCAGGTCCAGCGCCGCTTCTATGAACCGTCAGCCGCGGACACGATTCGCAGCATTCGCGCCGAAAACGGCATGGTGGTGGCGCAGGAGAAGCTGGCTGCGCAAATTGGCGCCGACATCCTGCGACAGGGCGGCAATGCGGTCGACGCCGCGGTCGCCACCGGCTTTGCGATGGCCGTGACCTATCCGCGCGCCGGCAATATCGGCGGCGGCGGCTTCATGGTGGTCCATCTTGCCGGACGCAATGAGGATGTCGCGATCGACTATCGCGAGACCGCGCCGCAGGCTGCGACCCGCGACATGTTCCTGAACGCCGACGGCAAGCCCGATCCCGACAAGTCGCGCAACTCCGCGCTTGCGATCGGCGTGCCCGGCACGGTCGCGGGCCTTTCGCTGGCGCTGGAGAAATATGGCTCCGGCAAGTTCACGCTGGCGCAGATCCTCAAGCCCGCGATCGACCTCGCGCGCGACGGCTTCATCCTCACCGACGACACATCGGACACGCTGAACGACATGTATCGCCGCATGTCGCGCTGGCCGAATTCGGCCAGGACGTTCTCGCACGCCGATGGTACGCCGCTGCGCGAGGGCGACCGCCTGATCCAGGGCGATCTCGCCGGCGTACTGACTGATATTGCCGAACAAGGCCCGCGCGGCTTCTACCAGGGCGCCGTCGCCGAGAAGCTCGTCAGCGGCATCAGGAATGCCGGCGGCATCTTCACCCTCGAGGATCTGAAATCCTACCAGCCGGTGATCCGCACGCCGATCCGCGGCAGCTATCGCGGCTACGACATCGTCTCGATGCCGCAGCCCTCCTCCGGCGGCGTCGTGCTGCTTGAGATTCTCAACATCCTCGAAGGCTTTCCGATGTCCGACATGAGGCAGGGCTCGGCCGCCTCGCTGCATGTGATGATCGAGGCGATGAAGCGGGCCTATGCCGATCGCGCGCGCTATCTCGGCGATCCCGCCTTCGTCGACGCGCCGACGCAATTGCTGATCGACAAGGACTATGCCGCCAAGCAGCGCGCCACCATCGATCTTGCCCGCGCCACGCCATGGACCGATGTGCGCAACGCGAAGCAACCGCGCGAGGGCGACAACACAACGCATTATTCGGTCGTCGACGCCGGCGGCAACGCCGTCAGCAACACCTACACGCTGAACTTCCCCTACGGCGTCGGCCTCGTCGCCGACGGCACAGGCGTGCTGCTGAACAACGAGCTCGACGATTTCACCGCCGCGCCCGGCGCCTCCAATGCCTTCGGCCTGGTCGGCTTCGAGGCCAATCTGCCGGGACCCGGCAAGCGACCGCTGTCGTCGATGTCGCCGACCATCGTGCTGAAGGACGGCAAGCCAGTGCTGGTGACGGGCTCGCCCGGCGGCAGCCGCATCATCTCCGCGGTGACGCAGATCATCGTCGACGTGATCGACTACAAGATGGACGTTGCGGCCGCGGTCGCCGCGCCCCGCATGCACCATCAATGGCTGCCCGACGAGGTCCGGATCGAGCGCGGCTTTCCCGACGCGGTGCTGGGCGATCTGCGCGCCAAGGGCCACAAACTGGTCGAGCCGCTCGGCTACTCCTCCGCGAACTCGATCCTCGTCACGACCAACGGTCTGCTCGGCGCACCGGATCCGCGCACGCGCGGCTCGGAGGCTGCGGGATACTAACGTGATCGGATCGGGTTGAGCTGGAGCGGCATCGGAGGTTCACCTCTCCGTTGGGAGAGGTCGATTTGCGTAGCAAATCGGGTGAGGGGTTACGGTCTATCGAGAAAGCAAAAGCCCTCACCCGGATTGCTTCGCAATCCGACCTCTCCCCGTCGGGGAGAGGTGAACCAAAACCGCCGTGAGCCGATTCAGCCAAATCTCATCCCGCTCTAAACGCGGCTTTGCCCGGCCTGCGACATCGCGATAGATTGGCGGTCCGCGCACCTCCGGCCGCGGATCGCAAACAGCCGGTGAACGATTTCTCCGGGGAACGCGCATGAGCACGGCCGAAACCAAATCGATGGAAGTTGCAGAGATCGAGGACACCAGCCTCCTCGCCTTCTATCGCGACATGAACCTGCAGGAGCGGCGCACGTTCTGGGCCTGCGCGTCGGGCTGGACGCTCGACGGCATGGATTTCATGATCTATCCGCTGGTGATCGGCACCATCATCACGCTCTGGAAGGTCGACCCCGGCACCGCGGGTCTCGCGGGCACCGTGACATTGCTGGCCTCCGCCGTGGGCGGCTGGCTCGGCGGCTATCTGTCCGACCGCATCGGGCGGGTTAAGACGCTGCAGCTCACCATCATCTGGTTCTCATTCTTCTCGCTGGTCTGCGCAGTGGTGCAGAATTTCGATCAGCTTCTGGTCGCCCGCGCACTGCTCGGCCTCGGCTTCGGCGGCGAATGGGCGGCCGGCGCCGTGCTGATCGGCGAGGCGATCCGGCCGCAATATCGCGGACGCGCGGTCGGCTCGGTGCAGTCGGGCTGGGCGGTCGGCTGGGGCCTCGCGGTGCTGGCGCAGGCGATCCTGTTCTCGGTGCTGCCGGCGGAGAACGCCTGGCGCTGGATGTTCGTGATCGGCGCGCTGCCGGCGCTGCTGGTGTTCTATCTGCGCCGCTATGTCACCGAGCCGGAAATCTCCGCCGCGACCATGGCGCAGGCGCAGGCCTCCGGCAGCGGACCCGCCGCGTTGTGGGAGATCTTCCACGGACCGATCCTGAAGACCACGCTGCTGGCGTCGCTGGTCGGCACCGGCATGCAGGGCGGCTACTACGCCATCACCTTCTGGGTGCCGCGCTTCCTCACCACCGAGCGCAAGCTGTCGGTGGTCGGCTCGACCGGCTATCTCGCGACGCTGATCATCGGCTCGTTCATCGGCTATCTGGTCGGTGCCTGGCTCGCCGACCGGATCGGCCGGCGCAATCTGTTCCTGATCTTCTCGATCGGCGCGATCGCGGTGGTGCTGCTCTACACCCAATTGCCGCTGTCCAACGAGGTGCTGTGGGTGCTGGGCTTTCCGCTCGGCTTCTTTGCCTCGGGCTATTTCTCCGGCATGGGCGCGTTCCTGACCGAACTGTATCCGACCCGGCTGCGTGGCTCCGGCCAGGGCTTCTGCTACAATTTCGGCCGCGGCATCGGCGCGCTGTTCCCGTTCCTGGTCGGCGCGCTGTCGACCACGACCACGCTCGCCAACGCGATCGCGATCTTCGCGGTGGCGGCCTATGGCGTGTTCTTCCTCGCCGCCTACGCGCTGCCGGAAACGCGCGGGCGTGTGCTGCATGCGGATGGATAGGACGTGAGGTAGGGCTGTGGCTGCGCCGCTTGCTCGGTCGTCCCCTCCCCCCTTGCGGGGGAGGGCTAGGGAGAGGGGTAGCCGCGAAGGCGGTGTGTGTGGCTTACCCCTCTCCCCAACCCTCCCCCGCAAGGGGGGAGGGAGCCTGATAGTGTGCGTCCCTAACAGGAGGCTGCCATGACATCGCTCAAGGGCAAGACGCTGTTCATCTCGGGCGCGAGCCGCGGCATCGGGCTGGCGATCGCGCTGCGCGCCGCGCGTGACGGCGCCAATGTCGCGATCGCGGCGAAGACCGCCGAGCCGCATCCGAAGCTGAAGGGCACGATCTACACCGCCGCCGACGAGGTCCGCGCCGCCGGCGGCAAGGCGCTGCCGGTGCTCTGCGACATCAGGGACGAGGCGCAGGTGATGGCGGCGATCGAGCAGACCGTCGCCGAGTTCGGCGGCATCGACGTCTGCGTCAACAATGCCAGCGCCATCAGCCTGACCAATTCGCAGGCAACCGACATGAAGCGGTTCGACCTGATGATGGGAATCAACACCCGCGGCACCTTCATGGTGTCGAAATACTGCATCCCGCACCTGAAGAAGGCGGAGAACCCGCACATCCTGATGCTGTCGCCGCCGCTCGACATGAAGACGAAATGGTTCGAGCACTCGACCGCCTACACGATGGCGAAGTTCGGCATGAGCATGTGCGTGCTCGGGCTGGCGGGCGAATTGAAATCGGCCGGAGTTGCCGTCAACGCGCTGTGGCCGCGCACCACGATCGCGACCGCGGCGGTCGGCAACCTGCTCGGCGGCGACGCCATGATGCGCGCGAGCCGCACGCCCGAGATCATGGGCGATGCGGCCTACGCGATCATCACCCGGCCGTCGCGCGAATTCACCGGGCATTTCTGCATCGACGACAAGGTGCTCTATGCCAATGGCGTACGCGACTTCGAGCGCTACCGCGTCGATCCCTCGGTGGCGTTGATGTCGGACTTCTTCGTGCCCGACGACGACGTGCCGCCGCCCGGCGTCACCGTGCAGCCGCTGCCGTCGGTCGGCGGCGCCCAGACGTCTCGCTAGGCTAGACCACAGACGCGTTCAGCTCTGCGCGCCAATGCTGCACGCGCTCCTTCAGCAGCGTGTCGCGCACATAGCCGAGCTCCTCGTCCTCGATCCGCTCCAATGTTTCGAGCGAGAGATGATCCGCGCCGTGGGCCGTCCAGGCGCGCTGCAGCTGCGCGTTGCGATGGCTGCCCATCCGCAGCGTGAACCAGATGCGGTTCTCGATCTTGTCGAGATCGAGCGCCTGCCCCACCCAGACCTCGCCGGTCGCGCGGCAGCGAATCGCGAACACGCCGGCAACGCTCGCGCGTTTCTTGTAGTCGGCGATGGCTTGCTTGCGGTCCTCGGTCTTCATGGCAGCTCCGATGTTCCAGGCACGCTATTTATACCCGGGCATTATTGACAAGGCAATATTACCCGGATAAAAAATAGCGGCATCGAAACCCGAGCCGCTGTTATGACCGCGAACTCACCGGCCGACCTGGTACGGCCCGCCCTTCTCCAGTGCCCGCGCATAGGCCGGGCGGGCGTGGATGCGCTCAAGGAACGCGACACATTTGGGATGGCCGTCCTCGAGCCCACCGCGCGCCGCGGCAGCCTCGAGCGGAAAGCTCATCTGGATGTCGGCGCCGGAAAACGCGCTGCCGGCGAACCATTCGCTCTTGCCGAGCTCGCCTTCCCAATAGGCCATGTGCTGCTTGAGCTGCGGATTGACCAGCGTCGACAGCGCCGTGTTGGACACCTTGCGCACCAGGGGCCGCAGCAGCGCCGGCGCGCGCTTCGGCATCAGCGTGAACAGGAGCTTCAGCAGCAGCGGCGTCATCGCCGAACCCTCGGCGTAGTGCAGCCAGTAGGTGTAGCGCAGCCGCTCCGGCGTATCGGCCGGCGGGATCAGGCGCCCGTTGCCGTAGGTCGCGATGATGTATTCGAGGATCGCGCCGGATTCCGCGATCGTGTGGCCGTTGTCGGTGACGACGGGCGACTTGCCGAGCGGATGGATCGCGCGCAGCTCCTTCGGCGCCCGCATGTCGGGCTGCCGCTGATAGCGCACGATCTCGTAAGGCACACCCAATTCCTCGAGCAGCCACAGCACGCGCTGCGAGCGGGAATTGTTGAGGTGATGAACCGTCAGCATGGGCGTCCTCTGGGGTGTCAGCGCAATCGGAAAGGTCTACCATGAATCCTGCCTATGTCGCCTTCGAAGGCGAGCATCGCATCGGCGCCGGTGACCTTCCGGAGGTTGCACGCGCCGCCAAGCAACTGCTTGACCGGCGCAAGGACGCCGCGATCCTGGTGTTCAACGGCCGCACCTCGGCGCTGGTCGATATCGATTTCCGCGGCTCGGTCGACGACGTGCTGGCGCGGCTGCCGAGGCTCGCGCCGGCGCCCGGCGAGGAGCCGGCGGCGCCGACCGCGCCGCGCGGGCCCGGTCGGCCAAAGCTTGGCGTCGTCGCGCGCGAGATCACGCTGCTGCCGCGGCATTGGGACTGGCTCGCGCAGCAGAAGGGCGGCGCATCGGTCGCGATCCGCAAGCTGATCGACGAGGCACGGCGCTCCAGCGGCGACAAGGACCGCACCCGCAGCGCGCAGGATGCCGCCTATCGCTTCATGACTGTCATGGCCGGCAACCGGCCGAACTATGAGGATGCGATCCGCGCCCTGTTCGCCCACGACCGGCGCCGCTTTGCGACGCTGATCGCGGACTGGCCGGCCGATATTCGCGATCACGCGATCCGGCTCGCCTATAGCGATCAAGCGGACTGATGCCCGATGAACTAATGTCGACGGGCAACCGCGAGCGAGATGCGCCCCCTCTCCCGCTTGCGGGGGAGGGCTGGGGTGGGGGTTTTGCCACGCAGAGATTCTTTCCGGTGGAGAGAGCCCCCACCCGGATCGCATCTGTCGATGCGATCCGACCTCCCCCGCAAGCGGGAGAGGTGCAGCGAGTGTGCCGCCTGATCTAGGACGTACCAGCCAGGTGCCTGGTCAATTTTTGGAAGTTGAACGTGTCCAACCCACCCTCCCTGCGCAAAGCCTTCCTCGCCTTCCTCGCGCCGATGCTGCTCAGCAACGTGCTGCAGTCGCTGTTCGGCACCATCAACGGCGTCTATCTCGGCCAGATGATCGGCGTCGACGCGCTCGCGGCCGTCTCGGTGTTCTTTCCGGTGATGTTCTTCTTCATTTCCTTCGTGATCGGCCTGAGCGCCGGCGCCTCGGTCATGATCGGCCAGGCCTGGGGCGCGGGCGAGCCCGACCGGGTGAAAGCGGTCGCCGGCACCACCATGACCGTGACGCTGCTGCTCGCGCTGGCGATCGCGGTCCTCGGCGGCCTGTTCGCCCGCCCGCTCTTGATCGCGCTCGCGACACCATCCGACGTCCTCGACGCCGCGGTGGCCTATGCGCGGATCATGATGATCACGATGCCCATAACCTTCGCATTCCTGCTGCTGACGGCGATGATGCGCGGCGTCGGCGACACCGTGACGCCGCTGGTTGCGCTGACGGTCTCGACCACCGTCGGCCTGGTAGTGACGCCGGCGCTGATCCGCGGCTGGCTCGGCCTGCCGATGCTCGGCGTCGCCAGCGCTGCCATCGCCTCCGCGGTCTCGGGCGTGGTCACGCTGCTGTGGCTGCATGTTCATATGCTGCGGCACCGCCATGCACTGGCCTTCGACGCCGCATTCCTGCGCGCGATGCGGCCGAACGGCGCCCTGCTGCGCATCGTGCTGCGGCTCGGCATTCCGACCGCGATTGGCATGGTGGTGGTCTCGCTCGCCGAGCTGGTGCTGCTCGGCCTCGTCAACGGTTTCGGCTCGGACGCGACCGCGGCCTATGGCGCAGTCAACCAGGTGATCGGCTATGTGCAGTTTCCGGCGATCTCGATCGCAATATCGGTGTCGATCTTCGGCGCGCAGGCGATCGGCCGCGGCGATTCCGCCCGGGTCGGCGCCATCGTCAGGACCGGGATCGAGATGAATCTCGCGCTGACCGGCGGGCTGGTCGTGCTCGGCTATCTCTTCGCGCGGCCGCTGATGGGCTTCTTCATCGTCGACAATGCCGTGCTCGCGCTGGCGCAGCAGCTCTTGTACATCGTGCTGTGGAGCATGGTGCTATTCGGCATGGCGACGGTGTTTTCGGGCGCGATGCGCGCCGGCGGCACGGTGTGGATGCCGCTGTTGCTCTCGACCCTGGCGATCGCGGTGGTCGAGGTGCCGGTCGCGATCCTGCTCAGCCGCGCCAGCGGCGTCAGCGGCATCTGGATCGCCTATCCCGTCACCTTCGCAACCATGTTCGTGCTGCAGATGGCCTATTACGCCCTGGTATGGCGCAAGCAGACCATCAAGCGGCTGATTTGACATCGCGCGCCGCGGCTCACATGATGATTATCATATTCTACTGATGGCGCCTGCGACAGCAGGTCCATGCTAGACAAGCCGTGCTAAACAAGTCCAAACGAGACAAGCCGAGGGAGAGACCGTCGTGAGCCAAAATCCGCAATTCCTGTTCGATTTCGGCAGCCCCAACGCCTTCCTCAGCCATGAAGCGATCCCGGCAATCGAAAAGCGCACCGGCGTCAAGTTCGAATATGTCCCGATCCTGCTCGGCGGCATCTTCAAGGCCACCAACAACAAGTCGCCAGCCGAGACGCTGGCGGGCGTCAAGAACAAGCCCGAGTTCATGAAGATCGAGACGGAACGCTTTCTCAAGCGCTTCAACGTCAAGCCCTACACCTGGAACCCGTTTTTCCCGGTCAATACGCTGAACCTGATGCGCGCGGCGGTCGCCGCCCAGTTCGAGGGCGTGTTCGAGAAATATATCGAGGCCGCCTTCCACCACATGTGGGTCGAGCCGAAGAAGATGGACGATCCTGAGGTCGCCGGCAAAGCCATCGCCTCCTCCGGCCTTGACGCCGCAAAACTGTTCGCCCGCGCGCAAGACGCGGATGTGAAGGCCAAGCTGATCGAATATACCTCATCCGCCGTCGAGCGCGGCGCGTTCGGCTCGCCGACCTTTTTCGTCGGCAACGAGATCTTCTTCGGCAAGGAGCAGCTGCGCGAAGTCGAGGAAATGGTATCGGGAAAGTGAGATGAGCGAACGGCGAGTAGCGAATAGTCGAACAGCATCCCTATCTATTCGCCACTCCCATTCGCCATTCGCCCGCGGGCGGCGAACAACAAAGAAGGACAAATTCCCATGCGCGTTCTCGTGGTCGGCGCCGGTGCGATCGGCGGTTATTTCGGTGGCCGGATGCTTCAGGCCGGCCGCGACGTCACCTTCCTGGTGCGCCCGCGCCGCGCCTCCGAGCTCGCCTCCGCCGGGCTCGTGATCAAGAGCCCGAACGGCGATGTCACGCTGAACAACCCGCCGACCGTGCAGGCCGACAAGCTGTCGGACAAGTTCGACGTCGTGCTGTTGAGCTGCAAGGCGTTCGATCTCGAGGATGCGATCAAGTCCTTTGCGCCCGCCGTCGGCGACAAGACCGCGATCATCCCGCTGCTCAACGGCATGCTGCATCTCGATGCGCTCGACAAGACGTTCGGAGCTCAGCATGTGCTCGGCGGTCTGTGCGCGATCGCGGCGACGCTGAACGAGAAGCGCGAGGTAGTGCAGCTGCAGCCGATGCAGTCGCTCGGCTTCGGCGAGCGCGCCGGCGGGTTGTCGGACCGGGTGCGCGCGATCGCCGAGACCTTCTCGGCGATCAACGGCGCCAACGCCAGCGAGCATGTGATGCAGGACATGTGGGAGAAATGGGTGTTCCTGGCGTCGCTCGCCGCCTCCACCAGCCTGATGCGGACCTCGGTCGGCAACATCCTGGCCGCGCCCGGCGGCAAGGATTTCCTGCTCGGCATCCTCGACGAATGCAGCGCGATCGCCGCCGACGCCGGCCATGCCCCGGGCGGCCCGTTCTTCCAGCGGACCCGCGGCCTCCTGACCACCGAGGGCTCGCCGATGACCGCATCGATGTTCCGCGACATCAAGGCGGGGCTGCCGGTCGAGGCCGATCACGTGATCGGCGACCTGGTCGTGCGCGCCGACGCCGCCAAGATCCCGGTGCCGAAGCTGCGCACGGCCTACACGCACCTCAAGGCGTATGAGAAGCAGCGGGGATGAATCTATTCCCGTCGTCCCGGCGAAGGCCGGGACCCACACGCCGCGGCCTCTCGATTCGAGGCGGTGCAGGTTGATATCCGTTCAAGACAATTGAAGCCGGTGGTTCTGGGTCCCGGCCTTCGCCGGGACGACCACATGATTTGCGGCTACAGATGCGCCAGATAATGCGCGAGCGCGGTGATCTCCTCGTCGCTCAGCGGATAGGCGACATCGGCCATCGCGGCCTGTGCCCCACCGGAGCGCAGGCCCGACTTGTAATCGTGCAGCGCCTTGACGAGATAATCCTCGCGCTGGCCGGCGATGCGGGCGACCGCCTTGGTACCGGCAAACGTATCGCCATGGCATGAGGCGCAGCGGCGGCCGGCGGCGGCCTGCTTGCCCTTTTCGGACAAGTCCGGATTGTCGTCCTTGCCGCCCTTGAACGGGGTCAGCGACGCGAAATAGGCGCCAAGATTTCGGATGTCGTCGTTGTTGAGCTGCTCGACGATCGGCTGCATCTGCTCGTTCTTGCGCGCGCCGGCGCGGAAGAACACCAGCTGCCATTGAACGTACTGGTCGAGCTGGCCGGCGAGCGAGGGAATGTTCTCGGTCTGCGAGATGCCGTTCTCGCCGTGACAAGCGGCACAGATTTCGGCCTTCGCCTTGCCGGCGACGACATCGGCGGCATTGGCAAAAGGAACCATCGCGATGGCCGAGGCGAGCAGAATTCCGAGGGTCACAAGGCGCATTGCCAGGTTTCTCCGTGTGTCATTGCCGGGCTCGACCCGGCAATCCATCTGGCTTGAAGACGGTTTCTTGGTTTGGATGGATGCCCGGATCCCGTCTTCGCCAAGGCTTCGACGAGGCTCCGGTCTCAGGCACGCCGTAGCCTTGGCGAAGGCGGCAGGTCCGGGCATGACGAGTGCGTTCCTTTGCGGGCGTGCCCGAACCACGCGAATGAGGCTGCGGTCACCTCACGGCCACCGCAGCCTCACATTGTTTCAACCGTTACTTCTTGCTGTAGCTGATGCGATAGATCGCACCGGCCCAGTCGTCGGCGACGAGGATCGAGCCATCCTTGTCGAGCAGGATGTCGGCGGGACGGCCGAGATAACCCTGGTCACCCTGGATCCAGCCGTCGGCGAAGATTTCCTGCTTCGCATTCTTGCCGTCGGGGCTCGCGGTGATCTTCACGATGCGGCCGCCCTGGTACTTGTGCCGGTTCCAGGAGCCGTGCTCGGCGATCAGGATGCTGTTCTTGTACTCGGCCGGGAATTGGCTGCCGGTATAGAACTTCATGCCGAGCGGAGCCACGTGCGCGCCGAGCTTGTACGCCGGCGGGGTGAACTCCGAGCATTTGTGTCCCATCGCGAACTTGGCATCGGGCAGATCGCCCTGGTGGCAATAGGGATAGCCGAAATGCTCACCGATCTTGTTGATCACGTTGAGCTTGTCGCTCGGCAGATCGTCGCTGACCCAGTCGCGGGCGTTTTCGGTGAACCAGTACTTGCCGGTGCGCGGGTCGACGTCGCCGCCGACCGAGTTACGCACGCCGAGCGCATAGATTTCCGCGTTGCCGGTCTTGGGATCGACACGGCGGATCTGCGACACCGAGGTCGGCGGGATGCCGATGTTGAAGGGAGGTCCGAACGGAATGTAGAACCAGCCGTCCTTGTCGACGGCGATGTATTTCCAGCCATGCGCCGCGTAGGACGGCATGTCGTCATACACCACCTTGCCGCTGCCGAGATTGTCGAGATTGGCTTCGGCATTGTCGTACCGGATCAACTTGTCGACCGCGATGACATAGAGCGCGCCGTCGCGGAACGCGAGGCCGGTCGGCATGTTGAGGCCCTTGAGGATGGTCTTGACCTCTTTCTTGCCGTTGTTGTCCTTGATCGCATAGACGTTGCCGAGGCCGAACGAGCCGACGAACAGCGTGCCCTTGTCGCCCCAGGCCATCTGCCGCGCCGCGAGTACGTTCGAGGCATAGACCTCAATCTTGAAGCCCGGCGGCAGCTTGATCTTCTTCATCATCGCCGCGAGCTCGGAATCGGACGCGCCGGTCGGCGGACCGGACGGCGGGGCAAGGCCCTTCTGCGCTTCGGTCTCGTCGCCGAGGAACCAGTCATCCGGCGGATGGGTCCAGAATTCCTTGGTGCCGGACTCGTACTTCTTCAGCGCACGATTCTTGTCTGTTTGTTGCTGTGCATTGGCGAAGGTCGTCCCCGCCAGCAGCGCAATCGCCGCGAACGCAAGTATTGATCGATTGAAAGCCGATTTCATCGCGTCACTCCCCTATGCAAGCCGTTGCAGCTTGCCTGTTATTGATTTTGAACGCCCTGAGAGATGATGGTGGCGGTCTGTAAGGTAGGTCAGACGGCAAAATGGTAGCACATCCAACGACGCTGAAAAGCGCAGCGCCGGTGTGCGCTGCGTCAAAACTAGTTGAGACGATATTTGAGACGAAATTTTCCTGAGCAGCCTGCCCGATAACAAGGCATTCTGCACCGCAGCGTGATATTCGAATGAAGCTAACGCTCGTGGTCGCCGCTATCGCGACGACAGGCGCGCCAGACCGAGCGCCTGCGCCTTGGCCTTCGACAGCGGCCTGAACAACACGCTGCGCCGCTGCCCGCTCGTGATCGCAGCGATCTTGAAGCCGTCATCGGCGGCGATGATGTCGCCGGTCCGAAGCGTCATGTCGTCCTCGATCGCAATCGGCGACAGGCCGGTGGACGCGCCGGCGCTGCACGAGCATTGCGGCACCATCTCGCGCTGAAAGCGGAATGCATTTGCAAGCGTCTTGTAGGTCTCGCCCGCTTCGGTTCTGGCGCTGTCGATATCGGAGCCGGAGTACAGCTTCACCTCGGCGGCGGGACAGGCCGCCTCGCATGCCTTGACGTCCGCCGTCTCGCCCACGCGCGGCAGCGGAAAGAAGCGGCCGTCGCAGGTCCTGACGCAGAAGTTTTGCTGGCCGCCCCGGTGCGACCGCGTCGTGATGTAGACCCGCGCTCGCGGCCGTTCGGCCGCCTCGAAGTCAGGCGCCGGCCCAAAGCCAGGCATGGGAGAGAAGCTGGGCGTCGGGGCATACGCCGAGTCGCTCGGCAATTGCTGCGCCGATGCGCCCGAACATGTCCAGGCGCCGACGAGCACGACCAGCGCGGCGACGTTTGCGCGCACCGAGCGGCGATCTAACCCAGGAGCTGGCTTCCAACTGATCGACATCGTTCACGCGCTTGCCGCGCCGGCAAAACCGGCCGCAACCATTGCAACGCCTACACAACCACAGATTTCTATCAGTTTTGAGAATGCATCGTTTGCCGGTTAACAAAAGCCGGAAACCGCCGCGGCGGGCCGCGACATCTTGACCTCGCAATCGCGGCTTGGAGATGCGGCCTCGGACCGGACAGCAAAAAGCCCGCGCCGATGGGCGGGCCTTCATCAGACTGTCAACTCGGTCAGCGAGAAGTTTTGGAGCGGGCGAAGGGGCTCGAACCCTCGACCCCGACCTTGGCAAGGTCGTGCTCTACCACTGAGCTACACCCGCATCCGAAATGGCGGCGATCGCTCGCCGGCAACGGCAGACCTATGCCAAAAGCTGTCTGTGAATGCAACACAAGAGCGTGGTCCGAACCTCACGAAATCACCCGGTTTCCCTAAAAATTGACCTCGAATCGGCCGAAACCGGCCGCGCCGCCGATTTCTTTTTAGATTTCCGCCGGAACCTGCCTCAAGGCCATCTCGTCCCGGAGCGATTCGAGCCAGGTCTCGAACCAGCCGGTCAGCGTCTGCGTCAGCTCGAGGCGGCGGGTCGGGTCGCAATCGAACACGGCCCACCATTCGATAAAGGCCCGGTCGCCGTCGATCACCGGGGTTACCCGCAGGGTCGCACTGAAATCCGTCACCGGCAGGGTCGGGGTGTCGACAAATTCGTAGATCTGGAAGCGCTCGACGTCGGACTGCGCGAGCAGCCGCTGCCGGATCCGCCGCTCCCGGTACAGCACATTGCGCACGGCCCCGACGGTATCGCCGGATTTGCCGTCCTCGATCTCGCTCGTCCCCGCGCCATGGACCCAGACCGGGTAATCGTTGAAATCGCGGATGATTTTCCAGACCTCGCCGGCCGGCTGCTCGAACACCGTGCTGTAATAGGCCTTTGCCACGGGCGCTCCCCTGCTGCCATGAAGGATCGCCATCATCGGCCGTTCCGCGGCCCCAACCCACCCGATCTCCGATGGAGGACAGGCGGCCAGGCGATTGAATTTTGCTGGCTGACTGCCATTTACCGAGCATGATCCCGGAAACCGGTTCCCACTTTTCCGGGATCATGCTCTAGCTGACAGAACGGCTGAACGTGCCGTTCCGGGCGTGCTAGAACGCCCCCGGATTTCCGACCTCAGAAGCAGGCGAGGACAACGTGACGATAATGGAGCAGGGCGGCCCCACGCCCGAGGCAGCGCCCGATCTGATCAAGGAGACGACGACCCAGACCTTCGTCAAGGACGTCATCGAGGAATCGCGCCGTCAGCCGGTCATGATCGACTTCTGGGCGCCGTGGTGCGGTCCCTGCCGCCAGCTCACGCCGATCCTGGAAAAGGCGGTTCGCAACGCCAAGGGCCGGGTCAAGCTGGTCAAGATGAATATCGACGAGCATCCGCAGATCCCCGGCCAGATGGGCATCCAGTCGATCCCGGCCGTGATCGCCTTCGTGGGCGGCCAGCCCGCCGACGGCTTCATGGGCGCGGTGCCGGAGAGCCAGGTCAACGCCTTCATCGAGAAGATCACCAAGGGCGTGCCGGCCGCCGGCGAGCCCAATCTCACCGAGATCTTGGCCGAGGCCGACGCCGTGCTTGCCGAGGGCGACGCCGCCCAGGCCGCGCAGATCTATGCCGAGGTGCTGGCGCACGACGCCACCAACATCGCGGCGCTCGCCGGCCTCGCCAAATGCTACGTCACGTCGGGTGCGATGGAGCAGGCCAAGCAGACGCTGGCGATGGTTCCGGAATCCAAGCGCAACGACGCCGCGGTGAAGGCGGTGCAGGCGGCGATCGATCTCGCCGAACAGGCGGAAGCGGTCGGCCCGGTCGCGGAGCTGGAACAGAAAGTCGCCGCAAACCCGCTCGATCATCAGGCCCGATTCGATCTCGCCACCGCGCTCAATGCGATGGGCAAGCGCACGGAGGCGACCGAGCAATTGCTCGCCATCGTCAGGCGTGACCGCAAGTGGAACGACGACGGCGCGCGCAAGCAGCTGGTGCAGTTCTTCGAGGCGTGGGGCGGCACCGATGAGGCAACCGTCGAGGGGCGCAAGCGGTTGTCGACCATCCTGTTCTCGTAAAGCACGCCCGTCACAGCAGCGGGACCGCAGATGCCGATCAATGCCGAATATCGCGGACCCGGCGAGCTCCCGGAGGTGATCCCGGTGTTCCCGCTGCCCGGCGCGTTGCTGCTGCCGCGCGGCCAGATGCCGCTCAACATCTTCGAGCCGCGATATCTCGCGATGATCGACGACGCACTGCGCGACGGCCATCGCCTGATCGGCATGATCCAGCCCGACGTGGCGCACTCGCAGAAAGAGGCGAAGCCGGCCCTGTTCCGGATCGGCTGCGTCGGCCGCATCACCCAGCTCGCAGAATCCGGCGACGGCCGCTACATCCTCGAGCTGACCGGCGTCGCGCGCTTCAAGGTGGTCGAGGAGCTCACCGTGCAGACGCCGTACCGGCAGTGCAAGGTCGACTTCTTCTCCTTCGCCGGCGACTTCACCGCGCGCAAGGGTGAGGAGGCCGTCGACCGCAAGGCGCTGCTCGAAGTGCTGGCCGATTTCCTGGAAGCCAACAATCTGAAGGTCGACTGGGAAGGGATCGAGTCCGCGCCCAACGAGGCGCTGGTCAATGCGCTGGCGATGATGTCGCCCTATGGCCCGGCCGAAAAGCAGGCGATGCTCGAGGCGCCGGACCTGAAGACCCGCGCCGAGATCCTGATCGCGGTCACCGAGATGGACCTCGCCAAGAAGCGCACCTCGGGCGACCCGCCGGTGCAGTAAGCATGATCCGGAAAAGTGCGAAGCGGTTTTCCGAAAAGATCATGCTCAAACAACGATCCCGCTTTAGGCTCGGCACCCTCCCCCATCAGCGATTGCGCAGTTGCTTGCGGCCGGTGAACATCGCGCGCACCAGGTTCTGACGCTGCAGCAAGCCGACCACGATGACCCCGAGCACGTGCAGGGCGACCAGGATGATGACCGCATCCGAGGCATAGGCGTGGGTGTCCTCGACCCACCAGACACCGAAGAAGGTCACGGTGACCTCCATCGCGCCCGTGATTGTCGAGATCGCAAGCAGGAACAGCAACGCCACCAGCATCACGGTGCCCGCGGGATTGAGCCCGATATAGCGCCCGGTGATGCCGCGGCGGAGATTCCAGATGTAGCGCGGCGCGGCGCGCAGGCGAACGCCGAGCCTGCCGAAACGCGCGTAGCGCGTGCCGGCAAAGCCCCAGATCAGCCGGAACGCCAGCAGCCCGATCACCGAATAACCCGCCAGCCGGTGCAGCCGGTCATAGGTGCCGGGCGTCACCCAGGCGACCAGGACGAGGATGGCGAGCGCCCAGTGCCACAGCCGCAGCGGCAGGTCCCAGACCTGCACGCTGGTCGCGCCGCGGGCGCCCGGCGCCGCCTTCGTCATCGCGCCTGCTTCACTTCGCGATGGTGTGCTTCAGGCTGAGGTCTTCCGGGCTGTAGAACAGCTCGTAGAGCTTGCCTTCCTTGACGCCGTACACCTCGTAGCAGGAGCCCTCGACCTTCGACCGGCGCACCTCGTAGCCGAGGGCCTTGGCCTTGGCTTCGGCTTCGCTTGCCGGCTTCCACGACGCCTTGTCGAGCTTGGTGCAATTCTTGTAGCCGTCGGCGAACGCCGCCGATCCGGTCAGCCCAAGAACGCTCCCAAGGACGCATGCTGCAAGCGCAGCGCTCAAAATCACTCTCACGCGCATTTCCCCTCCGTCGACAATCATGCCCACAACGCCTTCGCGCAGGGCACATGCGTGAAGAATGCTGAGGCGATTGCCAAGTCAAGGAAGCGCCGCAGAGGCTGGCTTTAGAGGAATTCTAACGGTCGCGAAAACCGCTTTGCGCTCCACGCGCAGTTTGGCTTTGACGGCGTGCTGCGGCCTTACGCCTCATGCGTATCGGGGCCGCCCGGCGCAGCCCGTCGATCAGGATGCGGCACCCGCCATGGCGAGACGAACCGCAGGCCGTTCGACCGCAGCCGGGGTTCGCCCGCCGATCATCTGTGCGACCTTCTCGCTCTGCACCGGCGGGCTGAAATGGAAGCCCTGCACTTCCACGCAGGCGTCGGCGCGGAGGATGTCGAGCTGCTCCCTGGTTTCGACGCCTTCGGCCGTCGTGGTCTTGCCGAGGCTGACGGCAAAGCGAACGATCGCGCGCGCGATCCGGCGCGACTCGTCGGATGCGCCGGAGAGCTCGGAGACGAAGCTGCGGTCGATCTTGACCTTGTCGAACGGAAACTTCTGCAGAAAGCTCAGCGACGAGTAGCCGGTGCCGAAATCGTCGAGCGCGATCCGCACCCCGAGATCGTGCAGCTGGCTGAGCGCGGTAAACACCGCTTCGCTGTCCTGAATGATGGCCGTTTCGGTGACCTCGAGCTCGAGGCGCTCCGGCGAAATTCCGGCACTCGCCAGCGCGTGCACGATCACCGGGACCAGCTCCGGACTCCTGAACTGCACAGGCGACAGGTTGATCGCGATCTTGAGGTCGTCGGGCCATTTGGCGGCTTCCGCACACGCGGTGCGCAGCACCCATTCCCCGAGCGGCACGATCAGGCCGGTCTCTTCCGCCAGCGGAATGAACTGCGCCGGGGATACCATGCCGCGTTGCGGATGGTGCCAGCGGAGCAGCGCCTCGAAGCCGCAGGTCTTCCCGCTCGCGACATGGATGAACGGCTGATAGTGCAGCTCGAACTCGCCATTGGCGAGCGCACTGCGCATGTCGCGCTCGAGGCCGCGCCGGGCCTGCAACAGCCGATCGAGCTCCGGCTCGAAGAAGCGGAACGAGCCCCGGCCACAGCTCTTGGCCGAGTAAAGCGCGAGATCGGCGCTGCGCAGCACCTCGTCCGAATCGGTGCCGTCGCGCGGTGCGATCGCAATGCCGATGCTGGTCGTGGTGGTCACCCGATGATCGCCGAGATCGATCGGCTCGCTGAGCGCCTTCCTGATCTTCTCGGCGAGCAGGCCCGCTTCCGTGACCGGATCGCCGACATGGTCGATCACCGCGAACTCGTCGCCGCCGAGCCGCGCGACCAGCGTCGTATCGCTGACGCACCTGCGCAAGCGGGCGGCCACCGACTTCAGCAACGCATCGCCCGCCGGATGCCCGAGCGTGTCGTTGACGTCCTTGAAGCGGTCGAGATCGAGCATCAGCACCGCAAGGCTCGGTCCGCCACACCGAGCACCGGAGAGCGCGCGCTCCATCCATTCCTTGAGCAGCACGCGATTCGGCAGATCGGTCAGCGCGTCGTGCTGCGCCATATAGGTGATCTTGGCCTCCGAGCGTCGCTGCTCGGTGACGTCGCGATGCGTCGCCACCCAGCCGCCGCCGGGCATCGGCTGCCGCGTCACGCAGATCAAGCGGCCGTCGGCGAGCTCGTCGACCCGGCTGCTGATCTCGCCGGCCGGGAGCGCGTTCAATGTCGCGAGCACCTGCATCGCGGCGCTGTCGCTGGTCTCGCCCTTGAGAATGCCGTTGGCTATGCGATGCCTGATGATCTCGCGATGGGCCGTGCCGGGCAGCAGCAATTCCGGCGGCAGCCGGTACATCTTGGCGTAGCGATCATTGCAAACGACGAGGCGCTTCTCCGCATTGAACATGCAGAGGCCCTCGCCCATGTGGTTGATCGCGGTATCCAGCCGGAACCTCTGCTCCTCCAGCGCCTTCTGCGACGCCTCGACCTGCTGTCGCGCCGACGAAAGCTGGCTGATGATCTCCTCGAAGCGACGGGTGCGAAGCGCCAGCCGGCGATCCGCGAGCACGCCGACCAGACTCATCCCGAGCACCGACAGCGCCACCCCGGCGATCACGATGGCGAGGAAGGCAGGCGAGAGCGACAGGGCCGCCGGAGCCTGCAACGGATCCGGAACGATCTCGACCGCGCCCATCGCGGTGAAATGATGCGACACGATCGCAAGCGTCAGCAGCAGCGCCGCGACGAGCGACATCCAGCGGTCCTGACGGCGGACCGCGATCGCCAGCGCGGCGTAGCCGAACAGCATACCGAGCACGACGGAGGCCGCCACGAGATCGAGCGACCAGACCACGCGGCCCGGCACCTCCAGCGCCCACATCCCGAGATAGTGCATGCTGGCGATACCGGCTCCGATCACGGCGCCGCCGACCGGCGCGCGCCAGCGGCTGGAGTCGCCGGCGGCAAGGCCGAGGCCGCCGGATGTCAGCATCATCGCCGCGGCGAGCGACAGCGCGGTGAGGACAATGCCGTAGCCGGTCGGGATTCCCGGCTCATAGGCCAGCATGGCGATGAAATGCGTTGCCCAGATGCCGTAGCCGATCGCGGCTCCCGCGATCGCAATCCAGATCAGCCGCGTCCTCGCCTGCGACGCAATTGCACGATGAAAAATATTGACGGCCACAATACTGGCAACGAAGCAGACCAGTCCGGCGAGCAGAACGAGCCGCCAGTCATGCTCACCTGAAAGGCACGTAAGAACACGAAACATGCGTCGGTCCATGGTTGTCCGTACGCACAGGCTAGGCTGATTGAATTGTCTTCTCGATAATATTCTGCAACTTTCAGTGGCATGGTTATCCGCGCGTAAGCCGATTCCGCACCGAAATTGATGGCTCCATAAATTTCACGGCCATACGCGATCCGCGCGACTCAGCCTGCCAGCGGAACGAGCACGGTTTCACCGGTTGCAACCAGCGAGGTCTCACCCTGCTCGTTCTCCGCAAAAAGTTCCGCGCGCGCGAAGACCTGCCTGCGTCCGGCACGCAATGTGGTGCCTTTGGCGATGAAGCAGCGGCCCAGCGCGGGCTTCAGGCAATTCATCGAGAAATGCGATGCGGTGACGGAACCCGCGATCGACGCCGCAGCAAAGCCGCAGGCGGTGTCGAGCAGCGCCGCGATCATTCCGGCGTGCAGATGTCCCGCGTATTGGGTGAGATCGTCGCGCCAAGGCATCCGTAGTTCCACTGTGCCGGTGCCGGCGGCGACGACCTCGAAGCCGGCAAGCCGGTTGAAGGCCGCCGACGCATTGGTCGCAACGAGACGTTCGAGATCGAAGCCCGGGCCAGTCGTCATGTAAAACTCCATTGCGGGGGCCGCCGCTCGAGATTCGCCCTGACGGCCTCGATGTGATTGGGCGAGCCGAGCAGAAGCGCCTGTTCGGCTGTTTCGGCTGCAAGTCCGGTCGCCGCATCGCGATCGGCTGCAAGATTGAGCAGCCGCTTGGCGGCGCGGATCGCATCCGGGCTGCGGTCCGCGATCGCGCGCGCCGTCTCCAGCGCCGCCTCGCGCGGCTGTTCGACGATCCGGGTGGCGAAGCCATACCCGAGCGCGTCGTCCGCGAAGAAGACGCGCGCGGTGTAGGTGAGTTCACGGACCACATCCTCGCGCGCGAGATGGCGCATCAGCTGCGTGCCGGCCATGTCGGGCACCAACCCCCATTTGGCCTCGGTGATCGCAAGGCGCGTGCCGGGTGCGAGATATCTGATGTCGGCACCGAGCATCAGCTGAAAGCCGCCGCCGAAGGCGATGCCGTGGACGGCGGCGATGACCGGCACCGGCAGCTCGCGCCAGAGCCACACCAGATGCTGCGCAAAGTTGGCAATCCCGTGGGTCCGCTGACCTAGATCGGCGAAGGGCAGGATGGATTCGCCCTCCGTCGTTGCGACCAGACGCTCCATGTCGAGGCCTGCGCAGAAGGCCTGCCCTTCGCCCGAGAGCACCACGGCGCGGAGCGTGCGGTTGTCCGCGAGCTGCGCGCCGATTTCGGCGATCGCGGCGAACATCGCCGGATCGAGCGCATTGAGCTTGTCCGGGCGGTTGAGCCTGACGTCCGCGACGCCATCGGCGATACTGAGGCTTATGCGATCGGTCGTCATGATCGGCCTCGCTAGTAGCCGGCGGCGGCGAGCGCCACCACGGCGCTCATCGCCATCCAGCCGAAGTGACGGAAGCGGGTCGCCACCGCGTTGGCGAGCGCCGCGACGCCGAACACGACACCGAGCGTCGCCACGATCCAGTGCCGCGCGGCATCGGAGGCCATCGCGGGTGCAGCGAGCAGCAGCACGCCGCCGCCGATCCAGGCGACGGTGCCGGCCTGATAGACCAGGCGAAGCAAGAGCCGCAGCCGCGGCGGCTCGACGGTGGCGCGGGCGAATATCCTGGTCTCGCCGAGCACGCCATGGATCAGGCTGACCAGAATGGCGACGACGCCGGCGCCCTGCAGCAGAAGATCACGCATCGCGATGCCTCCATACACTACTGTATGGATATGATACCGACTGCTGGCGCCTGTCAATACACTTGTGTATGGTGAACGGCGCGGACGGGGAACCATGACGGAACAGCTCTCGGTCAAGGACTGGCTCGATCAGGGCCTGAAGACGCTGGCGCGACGCGGCTTCACGGCGCTCAAGGCCGAGCCGCTGGCCAAGGCCATGGGCGTCTCGCGCGGCAGCTTTTACTGGCATTTCGCCGACATCGGCGCCTACCGCGCGGCGATCCTCACCCATTGGCGCGAGGTCGCGGCCGAGCAGGTGATCGCCGAGCTCGAGACCATTCCGGAAGGCGGCGACGCGCTGGCGCTGTTGCTGCGCCGCGCCTTCTCGGCGCGGCTGGCGCTGGAACGCGCCGTGCGCAGCTGGGCCACCGCCGATGCCGCGGCGCGCGCCGCCGTGCTCGAGGTCGACCAGCGCCGGATCGGCTATATCGAATCCCTGCTCCGGCAGGCCGGTTTCCCACACGACGTGGCGCGCGGCCGCGCGCAGATATTCTACTGGGCGTTCATCGGCTACGCGCTGTCCGAGCAGGCGCTGCCGAAGCCGCGTCAGCAGGCCGCGATCGACGAACTGCTGCGGATGGCCAGGCGCTGACAGCGCTTATTTGGATGTGCTACATCACCGGCCAGTTTGTTCTGACGCGTTTTCTTCACGCGAACCGGTGCCCACTTCGCTCGAAAACGCTCCAGTCGGAGACTCCCATGAATTCCACGACCGATCATCTCGAAAGCACCGCCGACCCAAAACTGCTGGAAATCCTGGTATGCCCGATCACCAAGGGACCGCTGGAATTCGACGCCGCGCGGCAGGAACTGATCTCGCGCTCCGCCAAACTCGCCTATCCGATCCGCGACGGAATCCCGATCATGCTGCCGGAAGAGGCGAGGAAGATCGATTGATGTAGGCGTAGCCCGGATGAAGCGCAGCGCAATCCGGGAAAGTCTCACCGCGGATAGTCTGCCCCGGATTTCGCTTCGCTTCATCCGGGCTACGGCACCAGGCAAGCGCTACAGCGCCTCGCCCTTCAGCAGCCGCGGTACCTCGCCTGACAGTCCCGCCGCCTGGCGGATGAACGTCTCCTTCAGCGGCGGCGCGCGATCGACGAGACCGAGGCCGATGTCGCGCACGGTGCGCAGCAGCGTCGATTCGTTGGAGAACAGGAAGTTCAGCGAGTTGGTGGCGACCCCCATCGCCATCGTGTCGAAGCGCCGCCAGCGCTGGTAGCGCTCGAGCACGTCGGCTTGGCCGAGGTCCATGCCGAGCCGCGCCGCATCGACCACGACCTCGGCGAGCGCAGCGACGTCCTTCAGGCCCATGTTGAGCCCCTGCCCCGCGATCGGATGGATCACATGCGCGGCATCGCCGATCAGCGCCAGCCGTTCGGCGATGAACGAGCGCGCGACGAAATAGCCGAGCGGGAAGGCGCGCGGCCTGTCGAGCGGCCTGATTTCGCCGAGATGCAGGCCGAAGCGCTGCTCGAGCTCGGCGTGGAATTGCTCTTCGTTCAAGGCGACAATGCGCGCGGCATCCTTGCGCGTCTCGGTCCACACCAGCGACGAGCGATTGCCGGTCAGCGGCAGGATCGCGAACGGCCCTGCGGGCAGGAAATGCTCCTCGGCGCGGCCGTGATGTTCGCGCTCGTGCCCGACCGTGACCACGATGCCGGACTGGTCGTAGTCCCAGCCATGGGTCGCAATCCCGGCGCGCTCGCGCAGCTTCGAGCGCGCGCCGTCGGCGGCAACCAGCAGGCTCGCATCGATCACGGTGCCGTCGGCCAGCGTGATGCTGACGCCGTCGGGGCGCGACGCGAAGCTCGACACCGCGGTGGCGCGCAGCTCGACGCCCTCGGCTTCGGCACGGCTCGCGAGCGCATCGATCAAATAGCGGTTCTCGACCATATGGGCGAACGGCTCGCCGGGCTCGACATTGCCGGCGAAGGTCAGGAACACCGGGCGCGTCGCGTCCTCCAGCCTGGAGTCGGTCACGACCATATCGGTGATCGGCTGCGCGGTCGGCGCCACCTGGCCCCAGACGCCGAGGGTCTCGAACAGCCGCCGGCAGGCCGCCACGATCGCGGTCGCGCGCGGATCGCGGCTCGGGCGCTGGCTCAGCGCCGGATCGGCCACGATGACCGGGATGTCCGGCCCAAGCCCCTGGCGCAGCGCCACGGCGAGCGCCAACCCTGCAAATGCGCCCCCGCAGATGACAATACTTCGCTGTGCCGGCATGCGATCCTTACTCGATTACGCCATCAAAGGAGACTTGCTACCTGATATTAGCTGGGCGAAACAGAGTTTAGAAACAAGGGCGGCTAACAGCCCCAATCGTCATTCCGGGGCCATCCATGTCCAAGAGCCTGATCGACCTGCTGTCCATCCTCGATCTCGAGCAGCTCGAGGTGAATTTGTTCCGCGGCAACAGCCCGAAGACGAGCTGGCAGCGGGTGTTCGGCGGCCAGGTGATCGGCCAGGCGATGGTGGCGGCCTGCCGCACCGTCGAGGGCCGGCTGCCGCACTCGATCCATTGCTACTTCATCCTGCCCGGCGATCCGCAGATCCCGATCATCTACCAGGTCGAGCGGCTGCGCGACGGCAAGAGCTACACCACCCGCCGCGTCACCGCGATCCAGCACGGCAACGCGATCTTCTCCATCATGGTGTCGTTCCATGCCGAGGAAGAGAGCAACTTCAATCATCAGGAGAAGATGCCCGACGTGCCGCCGCCGGAGAAGCTGACCGCGGAGGAGGTGTCGAAGCAGCCGATGTTCAAGGAGATGCCGGAGTTCATCCGCCGCTATTACGAGAGCGACCGGCCGATCGAGCTGCGCCCGGTCGAGCTCGGCCGCTATTTCGGCCAGAAGATCGACGACGGCCGCATCCATGTCTGGATCCGCACCGCCGCCAAGCTGCCCGACGATCCGGCGCTGCATCTGTGCGCGCTCGCCTATGCGTCGGATTTCTCACTGCTCGATGCCGTGATGGCGCGCTACGGCCGCACGCTGTTCGACAAGCGCATGATGCCGGCGAGCCTCGATCACGCGATGTGGTTTCACCGCCCGTTCCGCGCCGACGAATGGCTGCTCTACGCGCAGGACTCGCCGAGCGCGCAGTCAGGCCGCGGCCTGACGCGCGGCCTGATCTTCAAGCCCGACGGCACGCTGGTGGCGTCCGTCGCGCAAGAAGGTTCGGTGCGCGAGCGAAAGGCATAGGGCGCAGAACGCGATCCGGAAAAGCGCGGAGCGGTTTTCCGGAGAGCTCACGCTCGAACAGAGCCGGTCGGCACGATGAGATCGCGCTCACTGGCCGGCGTAGGCACCGCGCTCGGTCAGCGCGAATTGCGAAACGAACCAGTTGCCGTACCAGCGCAGCACCCACGGAATCGGGATCAGGAAGCCGCAGGCGATCGTGAACACGATGGTTCGCCACAGCACCTCGATGCCGGACGCGTTGAAGCTGACCTCGCGGCGCGTGCCGTCGATGTTGCGGCAGATCCAGCGCATCCAGGCGGTCAGCACCCAGGCCCAGCCGATGATGGTGATGGCCGAGACCACCATCGCCACGTACCAGCCGACATAGGCGACCGGGCTGCCCTTGAACGAGATCGGCAGGTCCTGGCCGCTCGAGCTGAGATGGCCGATGATCCAGCGCACGATCATCCAGCTCAGGAAGCCCTGCAGCAGCAGCGAGAGCAGCGTCACGATGTTGCTGTTGGCCGCGCCGGCATAGGTCAGAAGACCGAGCACGATGAAGACCCACCAGATGTCGAGCGGCTGCCCGGTGAAGGCGAAATGCGGGCGGCCCGGCACGCGGATATAGGGGATCGCAAAGCGGTACAGGCCGGTCGCGGTCCACGGCGCCGGGATGACGAGGATCTGGCCGATAAACATCAAGAGGCTGCGGCCGAACAGGCCCCAGATCGGGAAGTCGGCCGACAGTGCGCCGCCGCTATAGCTTCCGGACGCCACCACGGGCGGCGGTCCGCCGGCCTGCGGAAATGCCGGCGGCGCGCCGGCACTCGGGACGAGGCCCGGAATTTCCCCGGCCTTCTGCCAGCCGGCCATGCCCTCGGTCCACACCAAGGTGTCGGCCCCCACCATGCCCCGGGTGATCAGGTCGCGGAGCTGGGTTTCAGGCAGGGGGCCCTTTTGCTGGCCTTCGGATGCATAAAACCAGTTTCGGTTCGACATTTCTTGTTTCCTCGGGGCGCGCACAGGGACACGCGATAGGCGAAACGAACCAGCAGGACCGCTGGCCGGGGCGGGAAAGCCACATTGTGGCGGAGCGTTTCCAATCCGTACAGTGAGGGACCTCACGCGCTGCGCATGTTTTCCGCTTCAATCTGCAAGTTTTTTATGCCATTTGCCCAGAAAGCTGCCAGATTTGGCGGACGCGAAATGCCGCTCGGGGATGGCAAATTGCCGCTCCGGGAGGCAGCAGGTGCCGGCTCGCGGGACGGCAAGTTCCGCTCCGGGGATGGGCGCACACGGAAAACCTCAAGGGAATGAAGGCCTGAACCATGAAACTCGTCGTCGCGATCATCAAACCGTTCAAGCTCGATGAGGTGCGCCAGGCGCTGACCGCGATCGGCGTCCACGGCATGACGGTGACCGAGGTGAAGGGCTATGGCCGCCAGAAGGGTCACACCGAGATCTATCGCGGCGCCGAATATGTCGTGAACTTCCTGCCCAAGCTTCGGATCGAGATCGCCGTCGATACCGAGCTCGCCGACAAGGCGGTCAGCGTCATCACCCAGCACGCCCGCACCGGCCAGATCGGCGACGGCAAGATCTTCGTGACGCCGATCGACCACGCGCTGCGCATCCGCACCGGCGAAACCGACAACGACGCGCTCTGAGCTTTATCGAGATCATCGCCGGCAACGACGCCGGCGCTCGCCACAACCACACGCCAAGAAACGACGACCGCCGGGGAATGATGATGGGGGCACGAGCTCTTCGTGCAGCGATATCAGCTGCGCCGATCACTGCTGCAATCCTGCTCGCGCAGGCCACGCCAGCCTTCGCGCAAGACTCGGCATCCAGTTCCGGCGTCAACGCCGCCGACACCGCCTGGATGATCGTCGCCACCGCGCTGGTGCTGATGATGACGATCCCGGGACTGGCGCTGTTCTACTCCGGCATGGTGCGCAAGAAGAACGTGCTGGCGACGATGGCGCAGAGCCTCACCGCCGTTGCGCTCGTCTCGATCCTCTGGGTCACCTTCGGCTATTCGCTAAGCTTCGTCGGCGACGGTCCCTGGCTGGGCTCGCTCGATCGCTGGTTCCTGGCCGGCATCACCATGGACAGCATCAATCCGGCGGCGAAGACCATCCCCGAAGCGCTGTTCATGCTGTACCAGATGACGTTCGCGATCATCACGGTGGCGCTGGTCGCAGGCTCGGTCGCCGACCGCATGCGGTTCTCCGCCTATGTGCTGTTCTCGATCGGCTGGTTCATCTTCGCCTATGTGCCGCTGGCGCATTGGGTGTGGGGCGGCGGCTTCCTCGCATCGGCGGGCGTGCTGGATTTCGCCGGCGGTCTCGTGGTGCATCTCTCCGCCGGCATCAGCGGCCTGGTCGCGGCCAAGGTGATGGGCAACCGCCACGGCTATGGCCATGATAATCTTTCGCCGTTCGATCTGTCGCTCGCGGTGGTCGGCACCGGCCTGCTTTGGGTCGGCTGGTTCGGCTTCAACGGCGGTTCCGCGCTCGCGGCCAATTCGCGCGCGGTGATGGCGATCACTGCCACCCATCTTGCGGCCTGCGCCGGCGCGCTGACCTGGGGCGCGATCGAATGGGCGACGCGCCGCAAGCCGTCGGTGCTCGGCATGATCTCGGGTGCGGTTGCGGGGCTCGGCACCATCACCCCGGCATCCGGCTTCGTCGCGCCGTGGCACGGCGTCATCATCGGCATCATTGCCGGCCTGGTCTGCTTCTGGGCCTGCACCTGGCTGAAGCATCGCTTCAAATATGACGACTCGCTCGACGTGTTCGGCGTGCACGGCATCGGCGGCCTGACCGGCACGCTGCTTGCCGGCGTGTTCGCGGCATCGGCGATCGGCGGCACGTCCGGCCTGCTCGAGGGCAATCCGAAGCAGCTGCTGATCCAGCTCTACGGCGTCGCGGCCACCTTTGTCTGGTGCGGCGGCGTCACCTTCGTGCTGCTCAAGCTGGTCAGCGCCTTCGTCCCGCTGCGCGTCTCGATGCAGCAGGAGCTCGAAGGTCTCGACATCTCGCAGCATGGCGAGGCGCTGCAGTAGCAGCCGAGCTCGTTTCGCCTGGACACGATGGGCGCCGCGAGCGCGAATTCGCAAAACAACCCCATGCAAAGTATCCGAGCGCCGCGACGTCACGGCGCACGGCACGTGGATAATTCAGGCTTGCGCAACACATAAGTGCGTGCTTATGTGTAGCCATGGTCGACACCGACATCTTCAAGGCGCTGGCCGATCCGACCCGCCGCAAGGTCTTTGAGAAGCTGGCCGGCGGCAGCCTGAACGCCAGCGCCTTGCGCGACGGACTTGAGATCAGCCAGCCGGCGATGTCGCAGCATCTGGCGGTGCTGCGCGCGGCAGGGCTGGTGCGCGAGCAGCGCCAGGGCCGTTTCGTGAATTATGAGGTCGACCCGGACGGCATCGCCAGCATCGGGACCTGGCTCGCCCGCTACCGCGCCTATTGGCCGAAGCGCATCGAAGCGCTCTCCGATCTGCTGAAGGACATGGATCAATGAGCGACACAATTGAACCTGATCATGCCGACGCCGGCCTGGTGCTCGAATACGAGCTCGATGCACCGCCTGAAAAAGTCTGGCGTGCGGTGACCATTCCGGCCCTGCGCGAACGCTGGCTGCCGGATTGCGACCTCGCGGACGCTGAACCCCTCTCATCGATCGCCGGCGAAGAGGTGCGCTTCCGGCTGCGCGAGTCCGAGCCGCCGTTTCGGGAAAGCCATGTCACCTTCCGGATCGAGCCGAACGAGGCCGGCGGCACCCGCTTTCGCATCATCCAGCAAGCCTGCGACATCAGGGGAAAGCAGCCGCAACCGGCCAACAGCAACAACCGCGCAATGATGCGCGCGGCCTGATCCCCAACCTCACCTACCGAGACTTCATCACCTGCAGCAATGGAGGTCGCCGATGCGCGACATGATGCAACTCGTCCCTATGGTCATCGAACAGTCGAGCCGCGGCGAACGTTCCTTCGACATCTATTCCAGGCTCCTGCGCGAGCGCATCATCTTCCTGAACGGCGAGGTCAATGATGCGATGTCCGGACTGGTCTGCGCGCAGCTGCTGTTCCTCGAGGCCGAGAATCCACACAAGCCGATCAACCTCTACATCAACTCCTATGGCGGCGTGATCACCAGCGGGCTTGCGATGTACGACACCATGCAGTTCATCAAGGCGCCGGTGCACACGCTGTGCATGGGCACGGCGCGCTCGATGGGATCGTTTCTGCTGATGGCCGGCGAGCCCGGTCACCGCGCCGCGCTTCCGAATGCGAGCCTCCACGTGCATCAGCCGCTCGGCGGCTTCCAGGGCCAGGCGTCCGATATCCTGATCCATGCCACCGAAATGCAGGAGACCAAGCGGCGCATCATCCGGCTCTATGCGCAGCACTGCGGGCGGACCGAGGCCGACGTGGAACGGACCCTGGATCGCGATCACTTCATGTCCGCGCAGCAGGCGCTCGAATGGGGACTGATCGACAAGGTCTTCGCCGAACGCGACGCCGCCGAAAAACATGATCCGGTGCCGCGCTGATCTTCGTCGCTGGAGCGGCCAAACCGTTTCATGACAGCGCCATCGATTCAGGCTTCACCTCGGCATGCTGCACCGTGACCCGCACGGCATCGGGACGGCTCGATCCTCCGCGCCTGCCGCCGCCGCGGTGGTCGATCAGGCGCGCGACGACAGCGCGCCGCGCATGACGAGGCGTCAGCGAATGGTCGGCGTTCGGCAGCGTCAACCGCGTCACTCCAGGGATGCTTGTGAGCCGTTTGCCGTCCTGACCGAAATGCCGTGCGATCTCCTGCAGGCTGAGATCGCCGTCCGAGGTGACCATGAGGACGCGCACGCCGCGGCTGCAAAGCTCGCGCATCCAGCGCTCGACGCGGTTACGACCAAGCAAGGCGGACGGATGCATCGCCGACAGCGTCGACTTGACGGCTTCCAATCCGCGCCGCACCAGCCGCCTGGCGCTATCTGACACTGACAGCTTCCAGGCGGACCTGGTCGTCATCGCAGGCCCGTCCGCCGGACCGATCTGCTGCTGGCTTCCGCGATTCGCCTTGGAGGTTTCGTATGCTTTCCAGGCCGTAAGCTCCAGCGCGTAGGAACTGTTCCAGGCAAAGCAGAGCGGGTTGATCATGGTCAGGGCGCGGACGCGGCGGTCCGCGCGCGCAGTGTGAAAGGCCTGGAAGGCGCCCGAGCATGTGCCCACAAGCTCGACTTTGGCAAAGCCCGCCCGCTGCATCCAGTCAATCGCCGCGCTGACGTCGAAGCGGGTGCTGGAATCATAGAGGAACAGACGATTGCTCCCGGCATCGTCGCTCAGGCCGAGGCCCGGCAGGTCAATGCGTAGCGACGCCACGCCGGCGGCGGCAAGCTCGCGCGCCGCCTCGACCGTGCCGCGCGCCCAACCGACATGCGGCACGCCGCCAGAGTTGAGGAAGATGACCGGATCGGCCGCAGCATGGCCGTCACGCGGCCGGGTCAGCACGCCACAGATCAATGGCGCCTGCCTGATCACAACCGGCTCTTCCGTGTAGTGCGATCCCTCCAATAGCTCGCGGCCGGTCAGGGAATCGACGCCCTGAGCTACGCCGGCGACGGCCCGGTCGGACAACCAATCCGCCCAGCAACCGACAACGTCGGCCGGGATCCGGTTCGCGGTCGGGTCGCACATGAGCAGGTGATAGTCCTTGAACTCGGCGATTGTCGCGCCTTCGAAAGAAGATCGACCGTCGCGGATTTCAGAGCCTGCCAACGGCTTTCCGTTCGCGAGCAAAAGCATCGGCAGGGGCGGAAGGGCCGCGACGGCCTGCCGCCAATCCAGCCTCGACAGATCGGCGAGCGTCTCATGCGAAAGCCGGAAGCCGACGGCCTCGCGTCCCTCGGCGAGAGTCGCCTCGCTCGCAGCGCTCTTGGCGAGCGTCCCATCGATCACGCGCGACATCGCGGTGATTTCGCGCACATAGGTTTTGCCGGAACCCGGTGGCGCCAGCAAAGCAAGGCCCGCCACGTCATCGCGTCCCACCGCGGCGAGCGGGGCCAGCAGCGCACCGAGCCGGAAGCCGGCGAGGATGACATCCTCCACGCCGCAATCTCGCTTCAACCGGTCGATCGCCGCGCCGATGCTTGCAGTCCAGGCCATCACCTGGCCCGGCGCCGCGTGGTCGCCGGCCGCGTTGCCGCAGCCGGGATAGTCAAACAACAGGACAGGCAGGCCCGCCGCGGCCGCCTTGTCGGACAACAGCTTCAGGAACCGGCGACTGCACAGATCCTCATGACCGTGCGCGCCGGCAATGACGACACCCCGCCTTCCTTTCGCTTCGTTCAGCCAGCCGATGGTATCGGCAAAGACAACTGGTTTCATGTCATGCTCCCGGCGGACTCATTTGTCCGCCCGACTTCCAATTCTTCCGCTCTGGGCGCCGCGTAGCTCATGTCGCGATCGGCATTGAGCGCCGTCACTGTGCCGCCAGGCGTCGCCACATGCGGACCGTCAAGGCCGACCTCCCGCTCGGTGCCCGGCATCAGGTGAAAATTGTTCTCTCCTGGAACGAACAGATCGTCCTGGATGGAGACGTGATAGGCCGCGCGTTTGCAGGCGAGCCGCAGCCGCCACGCGTCCTTCCGACGCACCAAACTCACAGTCAGGCCCACGTCGCGCCGCGCGGTCATGACATCCGGCAGCACATGGAAGGCCTCGGCAAGGACCTTCCCGTCATCGTCCTCCAGCCTTGCCACGGTGACTTCATGTCCGGGCGGCCCGAACCGATAGGCGTAGGAGATATCGAAGAAAGCGCCGAGCACCGAGAAGGCCGAAAGCGACAGGCCACCGTGCGCCGGCACGCTGATCGGCCGGCGCGCCGACACCACCGCCGTGACGCCGTCCCGCAGACAGGTCAGCGACAACGTCGCCTGGACGGTCTTCGCGGTATCGTTGACGGCATGGACGGTCAGCCCGTTGACGCCCTCATCGCTCAGGATCAGCCGCAGCGGGGCAAATGCGCGCCTCAGCCCGTGCCAGACGGGCTTAGGCCGGCCGGTCGAATCGACCACGCCCCAGCCCGCGCCTGGCCGCAAGTCCTTCCAGAAGAACAGCAGCGCTCCGGCCGTCGGCGAACAGGGTCTGCGCCATTCGTCGATGGTGCGCTCCACCACCTCGGTCGTCACCGCACGGGAAAGCTCGAGATAGCGACTGGTATTCTCGGTGCGCAGCCGGCGCGCGTCGACGGAAAAATGCGTCTCCAGATAATGCTCGCGCACATCCTCGAAGTCCCAGGAGGCGCCGACGTCGCGCGGCACACCCGCCTTCCAGCGCGGATCGTGCACCGGCGGCACAGGCAGTTGCGCATCCAGCGTTGCCTTGTCAGGCACATTGGCAAAGGCAAGGCATTCGCTCGCGAAGCGCACCTCGGCCCGGCGCGCGTCATCCAGCGGACGGCAATAGGCACCGACCCCGTAATAATGCGTCGGCCCGCCATCGGTCGTGAACGGCAGGTTGCCGCCGGATGGCGATGACGTCACAAGCACCACGTCGGGACGCTGCGCTTCGGCGATGGGGCGCACCACCTTGTCGAACCAGGGCGTCGGATCCATCGACATCGGCAAGCCCATCATCGCCGCCTGCTGCGCCACCTCGCTGCCGCCGCACAGAACGGCGAGTGACGGCGAATGCCTGAGCCGCCCGAGCAGATTCCCGACCTCGCGCGAGAGCGACGCCTGCCAGGCTTCGTCCTTCGCCGGATAGTCGAAATTGGCGAGCATCAGGTCCTGCCAGACCAGGATGCCCATCTCGTCGCAAAGCTCGTGAAATGCGTCGCTCTCATAGACGAACGTGCCGCCGACCCTGAGCATGTTGACCCCGGCCCGCCGCGCAAGATCGAGGTCACGCGCGACTTCCGCGCGCGAGGACGGCAGCCGCACCGGATCGGACGGCGTCCACACCGCGCCACGGCAAAAGACGGATACGCCATTGACAACCAGCCGAAAGCCGCGGCCGTCGGCGCCACGATCGATCTCGATATGCCGGAAGCCGACGCGGCCGAGTGCAATTCGCATCGGGCCGAGCGTCAGGACGACCTCGTGCAACGCCGGTTCGCCATGGCTGTTCGGCCACCATGGCGCAACGTTCGCGATATCCAGCCTTGCCGTCAGCTGCGTGTCTGTCTCGGCCGTCAACGCGGCGACAGCGCCCGCACAGGCGATCATGGCCGGCGTGCCGTCTAACGGCTCGACCAGCGTGACCGTGACCGAAAGATGCCCTGTCGTGCCGGCGAGGTCGGCCCGCATCTGCACATCGCGCACGGCTTGACGATCGGTATCGCGGATCAGCTTGATCGGCCGCCACGGTCCGACGATGTCGAAGCCCGGGGACCAACCCGGCATATGGCCGATCAGCGTGGTCCGCACGAGCCTCAGCCGCTGATCGTCGATCATGCGCGGCCTCCAGCGCGCACGCGGACCGGTCAAGGTTTCCAGATGGCGCTTGAGGCTGCGGAATGCGATGACCAGTTGCTCGCCGCCGGCAAGCGTCAGGGCCACATCATGGCGCTCGAACATCGAGGTCGAGGACAGCACGAGGCGATCGTCGAGCCAGACCTCCGCGACCGTCGCCAAGCCGTCAAATACAAGACGGACGGGTCCTGCGGCATCGAGCCGGCGACGATACCAGACGTCCTGGTCGTGCAGCGGAGCGGGATGGTTGCGGTCCCAGCGGCCAAGCGCTTCCAGCGCAGCTGCGGCCGTGCCGGGGCACGCCGCCTCCAGCCATTCGGCACCGCCGTCGACCGCCGCCGGAGACGCCCACGCGCCGGCCGGCGAGACGGCCATGCGCCAGCCGCTGTCCAGGAGCTCGGCCGTCTCGGTCGTCGACACAAAAGTGTCCGTGCACACACGCATTCCCATGACCGGCAAGCCAGTCCTATGCTGCCTTACTGGCGAGATCCGTCATACGACCGTCCAGCGCGTCCATCACCGTTTGCCAGGCCTTGGCCATCGGCCCGATGCCGTCCGCTAGCCCATCGAACCGATGCCGGGCCATGGCGCGGGCGAGCTTGAATTGCATGACCTTGGCGCCCTCGGCGATCGACGCGGCGGCTTCGATCGCCTCAGCGAGACTGGTTTCGCCGTGCCGGCCCAGCCATTCCAGATGACTGGAGAGAAGTTCGAAATTGGCGCCCACCTGCCGCAACGTGTTGAAGGCGTAGACGTGAAAATACTCCGATGACCGGCCGGCCAGCACCTCGGCATGGCGGCCGAACACGGCCGCGTAAGCGTCGAGCGGATTGCGCTTCGGCCTGCGCCGCAGATGCTGCGCGAGGATCTCGGTAGCCGCACCGACCGAATCGCGCGAAGGGCGCGTGGCGTCGAATTTGACGAACTCGGCATAAGGAAACAGCGGCAGGCCGCCGGCCGGCGCGCCGTCGCGCTGTCCGAAAATGCCGTCGTAGTCGTCGCCGTCCAGCGCAAAGTAGCCGTCGTTGTGGAAGTAGGCCATGTGGCGGCGCCCGGGAACGAGCACGTTGATGCCGACCGTCGTCTTGGAATGGCCGGTGCGATAGGTGATGCCCTTGGTGTCGGGCAGATGGAAGGCATCGACCTCGACCAGCGGCAGCCGCCCGCGCTCGATCTGATTAAGAACATGCGTCTCCAGGCGATCGAACACGGACAGTTCCTGGATATCCAGGCCGGCCAATCGCTGCAGGTCGGCCGTCGGGAATTTGAAGAACGTGAACTGGTCGCCTTCGAAATCCTGCGCGACGGTGAAGCCGAGCGCCGCGACCGGGTCATTCCCGGTCGCATGCATCACCTCGATCAGCAGATCGACATAGCAGTTGGTCTGTGGCCATCGCCGCTCCGGATCGTGCAACCAGTGCGGCTTGTGGGCGGCCGGATCGAGCCCGGCGATGGCGCTCTTCATTTCAGTTGCCCCAAATCAGTTGCTCCAAAGCGTCTCGCGCACGGAAGCCGGCCAGGCCTCGACGTCAGGGCCGTGATGGCGGAACAGCGCGAGCGCCACGCGCTCCAGCCCGAAGCCGACGCAGGCCGAGTGGCACAGGCTGCCATCCGCGAACTTCAGGCCCCAGGTCTGGCCGAAATGGTCGCGATGGTAGTTGAAGGACAAGCAGGCCGTCGGTTTCTCGATACTGGTCACCGGGATCAGCAGCTCGAACTTGAGTCCTTCGTCGCGCTGGTTGTTGGCCATCATCCTGCCGCCGCGGCCGAAGAACGGATCGTTGGCGAGGTCAACTTCGCACGGCAGGTCGAGTGATTCGATCATCGCCTTGCCGCGCTCCAGCCAGCTTTCGCGGAAGGCGCACACCTGCTCAGCCGTCCCGATGCGGACGAATTCGCGCATGCGGAAGAGCTGCATGCGCGCCGGATCCTTGGAAGGCTCATGACGGAAGCAGTAAGAGGAAAGCTCGAACAGCACACCGTCATCGGGCACCGGACCGCGCGCGGCAACGGTCGGATAGAGCGGATAGCAGGCGGCCGGCGTCAGCACCACGTTCGTCGCCCGCTGCAGTTCGGTCCAGTCCTCTCCCGCGGCCATCATGCCGAGAAGCTGCGCATGCTCGCGCTCGCCGCCCATGAAGGAATGCACGCAGCCCGCAAGCTGCGGGAAACTCTTCATGTAACCGCTGCCTTCAAGCGTGGCGCGACTCATGCCCGGCGGGAAGTGGATGCGGGTTGCCTTGTCCGGCGCTCCGATGCTGGTCACGAGCCGCTCAAAGCGCTCGATCACGTCTTCGAAAACGCCGGAGCGGCCATAAAGCCCGTCTACTCCGGTCCTGAACAGGATGCTCTTGTCGAACAGAGTGTCGAGCAGGCTCGTGGCATCGAACGTCTTGGCGTCCATCTCAACCTCTCAGGCTGGTGTCAAAGCGGCTCATCAGCAGGAGCGTCGCGGTGTTGGAAAGAATGCGGTCGTTCGAAATCATCACCGGCGCTGAGCTCACATCGCGCAGATGCCTGCCGACGCTGAACGGCGTGCCGTTCTTGTAGCCGACGATGCCGTTGATCTGCATGGCGAGCCGCACGATCGCCCCCGCCTTCTCGCTCGCGGCGACCTTCAGCGCGTTGATCTCAGCGGTGAAGCCGATCGAGGAGAGCGCGTCGTCATTGCCCTTGGCCGCATCGAAGCGGTGAATGGCCGCCGCGAGATGACCCTTCATCTCCTGAAGCAGGGCGGCCGCTTCGGCGAGCCGTAGCGCACCCGGCGGGAGACTTCCATCCGCCTGCTTGCGCGCCGCAGCCTTGACGAACGCTTGCGCACGATTGAAGGCGTCGGTGGCGATACCGAACCAGGTCGCGCCCCAGAAGATATGCGAGCTCGCCAGCATCGACTGCGCCGCGATCTCCGAGAACGGCTTGGGGAAGATCTGCGCCGCGTCACCGTGCGCGACAAGATGGAAACCGTCCGAACAGGTGCCGCGCATTCCGAGGGTGTCCCATACGGAGGTGCGCTCCAGCGTGCGGTTCAGGTCTGCGGGAATGACAACCATCACCTGATCGGAGCTTGCGGCGTCCGGAGCGCGCCGCGCCGTGGCGAGAATTGCGTCGGCATGGCGGCCGTAGGAAATGACGGTCGCTTCCTTGGTCAGCGAGAAACGGCCGTCCGCCACTTCAACCGCACAGATCGAATTGCGCAAATTGCCGCCGATGCCGGCTTCCGTGGTCGCGGAGGCCATCAGCAACTGCTCGGCCGCAATGCGACGCATATAGGCCAGATGCCAGTCGCTGGCGCCGCCGTGGCTGACGAAGCTCGACGTCTTGATCTGATGCATGGCGTAGATCATGGCGCTCGAGCCGCACGCCTGGGCGAGCTGGACGATGAGATCCGCGATCTCCATCGTGCCCAATCCCTCCCCGCCATGCTCGACGGGGATCGCGACGCCGAGCAGGCGCTCGCGCTTCAATACTTCGATGGTGTCGGCCGGAAAACGGCCCTCGCGGTCAACCGCGTCGACCTGCTGTGCGGCGATCTTGGCGACCCGACGCATGCGCTCGGCCGGCGTGTCGGCAGAGGCCGGCACCGGCTCTATCATTCTCACCACGCTCATGGTGTTACGCCGCCTGCTGTGTAAGCCGTGAAACGGCGTCCGCGACGTTGGAGAGCGACGAGAAGGTCCGTCGCGTGAGCATCGCTTCGGGAAATTCGATGTTGAACTCTTCCTCAAGCGCCAGCATCACCTGCACCGTGGCGAAGGATGTCAGCCCTGCGTCATAGAGATTCGTGTCGTCGGTGATCGTGCTGAAATCCAGCGAAATCATCGGCTGCTGCTCGAGCAGCGCGCGGATACGATCAATCATGATGGCCCACCTGTCACTGAAGTACGTATAAAGACGGCCAATAGCGCACCGACAGCATCGGCAGCGTTAACGCTGGAAATGCAACGTGGCAGACGGCTAACGTTCGGTAACGAACACTGCCGAAAGTGCGGGACTTGTACCGTCTTGGTGCGCTTGCCGCATACGGCCCTGGTCCGCCTCGCGCAGAACGGCGCGGCGATGATGCCCGCTACTGGCTTCGCTTGTCTTCGCGGATCTCGGCGCAGGTCACGTCCCGGGGGCGGGAATTCAGGCAAGCCGATGAAGCCCAACGGCAAATTCCCTCGGCGCAATCCGTCCGGCAGGCTCGCGAATCGACGTCCCGATCGACGGTGGTCGCAGGCTGCGGAACGGCCTGGCAGCTGTGTCTGGATACCGTCCCCTGCACTGTGGCTGAGCAGAATTGTGTTCGGAGTTGGCCGTGCCTGCGTTCTAGACAGGCCTGACCATATTTTAGGCGCGGCGGAATAGCGCAGGGGCACCTCCCTCCCGCAAAGCGGGAAAAGGTCCGGATTCATAATCCATTAGCGAACTCCGGCCGTTTGGCACGGCATTTGATTCTAAGGGTCCAGGCTGTGCCCGCGTAGTGGATGTCCTCCGCGTGGTGAACCTCAGTCGAAACTCCCGGTGTTCATTCGCACCGGGCCCAAGCGGGGATAGGACTCATGAAAATTGTTATGGCGATCATTAAGCCATTCAAGCTCGAAGAGGTCCGTGACGCCCTGACCGCCATTGGCGTTCACGGTCTCACGGTGACGGAAGTCAAAGGCTACGGCCGCCAGAAAGGCCACACGGAAATCTATCGCGGCGCCGAATATGCCGTGAGCTTCCTGCCCAAGATCAAGATCGAGGTCGCGGTCAATTCCGATCAGGTCGACAAGACCATCGACGCCATCACCTCCGCCGCCAAGACCGGTCAGATCGGCGACGGCAAGATCTTCGTCATCAGCCTCGATCACGCCGTGCGCATCCGCACCGGCGAGGCCGATGCCGCGGCCCTCTGATTTCGCGCTCAAACCTTAAGACCTCAGGAGTGAAATAACATGACGTTCAAGCGTCCCTACGGCGCGGGACTTGCGGCCCTTGCAGTCGGCCTGTTCGCCGCGACCGCCGCCTACGCCGAGCCGACCGTCAACAAGGGCGACAACGCCTGGATGTTGACCTCGACGGTGCTGGTGCTGCTGATGACCATCCCCGGCCTCGCGCTGTTCTATGGCGGCCTGGTCCGCTCCAAGAACATGCTCTCGGTGCTGGCGCAGGTGTTCTACACGGTCTGCCTCGTCACCGTGCTCTGGGCCCTCTACGGCTACAGCCTCGCCTTCACCGGCGGCTCCGACTTCATCGGCGGCTTCTCCAAGGCCTTCCTGATGGGCGTCACGCCGGACTCGAAGGCGGCGACCTTCTCGGTCGACGCCAACATCTCGGAGCTCGTCTATATGTGCTTCCAGATGACCTTCGCGGCGATCACGCCGGCCCTCATCGTCGGCGCCTTCGCCGAACGCATGAAGTTCGCGGCGATCGCGCTGTTCATCCCGCTCTGGGTCACCCTGATCTACTTCCCGATCGCGCACATGGTCTGGTACTGGCCGGGCCCGGACGCGATCCAGGATGCCGCCAAGGCGCTCGCCGCCGCGGCTGACGGCGCGGCCAAGACCGCGGCGCAGGCCAAGCTCGACGAGATCAACGCCGATGCCGGCTGGATCTTCAAGAAGGGTGCGATCGACTTCGCGGGCGGCACCGTCGTGCACATCAACGCGGGTATCGCCGGCCTGGTCGGCGCGCTGCTGATCGGCAAGCGGACCGGTTACGGCAAGGAGCTGATGGCTCCGCACTCGCTGACCATGACCATGATCGGCGCCTCGCTGCTCTGGGTCGGCTGGTTCGGCTTCAACGCCGGCTCCAACCTCGAAGCCAATGGCGGCGCTGCGCTCGCCATGACCAACTCCTTCGTGGCCACGGCCGCGGCGGCGTTGTCCTGGATGTTCGCGGAATGGATCATCAAGGGCCATCCCTCGCTGCTCGGCGCGCTGTCGGGCGCGGTCGCGGGCCTCGTCGCGGTGACCCCGGCGGCCGGCTTCGCCGGTCCGATGGGTGCCATCGTGCTCGGCCTCGTGGTCGGCGTGGTCTGCCTGTTCTTCTGCACGGTCGTGAAGAACGCGCTCGGCTATGACGACTCGCTCGACGTGTTCGGCGTCCACTGCGTCGGCGGCATCGTCGGCGCGCTCGGCACCGGCATCCTGGTCAACCCGGCGCTCGGCGGCGCAGGGATCATCGACTACACCGCGATCCCGCCGAAGGTCGCCGACTACGACTTCGCGGCGCAGATGATCTCGCAGGTTTGGGGTGTCGGCACCACGCTGGTGTGGTCGGGCATCGGTTCGGCGATCCTCTACAAGATCGTCGACGTGATCGTCGGCCTGCGCGCCAACGTCGAGACCGAGCGTGAAGGCCTCGACATCACCGAGCACACGGAGCGCGCCTACAACATGTAAAATTAACGGCCCTTGAGGCCGTTAATTTGAGTTCTCCCGGGGCGCGACCTCCCCAAGCGGTCGTTCCCAGAACTACGGTCCGGACACATACCCGGCAATGTCCGGGCCGTTGAGGGGCTCCAGCGCAAGCTGGGGCCCCTTTCTTTTTTCCGCGGCTTGAGAAAATATTGTCGGAATTGCCTGCCATTGTGGAATGACAGGCTACCAACAACGAAAACGGGAGGATGTCATGAAGGTGCAGGGCAGGTGCTATTGCGGCAACGTGCGCTATGAGGCCGAGGGCGAGCCGATGATGGCGGCGCAGTGCCTGTGCCGGGAATGCCAGTACATCACGGGCGGCGGACCGAACATGTTCATGGCGATGCCGACCACCGGCTTCAAATACACCGCCAGCGAACCCAAGCAGTTCACCCGCAAGGACCTCGACCGCGCCGTGACGCGCGAGTTCTGCCCGGAATGCGGCACGCATCTCGTGACCAAGGTGCCGGGCCTGCCCGCCACCATCCTGAAGGTCGGCACCTTCGACGACCCCTCGGTGTTCACCCCGCAGATGACGATCTACACCTGCGACAAGCAGACCTTCCACCACCTGCCCGAGGGCAAGCCGTCGTTCGAGAAGCTGCCGGCGCGGTAGTCGCCCCGCATCGGTGCGTAGCCCGGATGGAGCGCAGCGCAATCCGGGTCTGGCCTATCCGCGGACGAAGCGGCCCCCGGATTTCGCTTCGCTTCATCCGGGCTACGATGCTCGAGCCCTGTCAGTCGATCAGGACCTCCTCGGCGGGCAATTCGGCCGGCGCGCCGTTGCGCAAATAGCGTTCGAGGATATCGGCAAGCGAGAGCGGCGTCAGGCGCTCCTGCGCGCGCGATAGATCGGCGATCGGCCACCAGCGGAAGCAATCGAGCACCTTTGCCTCGGCCTCGTCGGCCATCACGGGCGCGAAGCGATCCGCGTGAACGATCCGGTACTCTTCCTTTTGAGAGATCCGCCGGCCGTCCCAATTGAAGGTGTGGTGACGCCGCCAGACGACGGGGCCGTGGGCGAAATCGATCAGCCCCAATTCCTCGGCCAGTTCCCGCTGCAGCGTCGCTTCTGCCGTCTCGTCGCCCTCGGCGCCGCCGCCCGGCGCGATCCAGAAGCAGTCGCCGCCGTGCGGCGGGCGAATCCGCATCAGCAGCACTTCGCGCTCGCCGGTGATGATGAGCGCCCTGACGGCGCGGCGGTGGATCATGTCTCGGAGCAATTTCGATACGGTTTTCTAGGGTCAGCGCTGATATCACGCGCCGGCCGATCGTGCCGCGCCACCGATGGTTAATCGCGTCTTAACCTCGCCCTATCTATGGTGACTTGATCGGTTTACGGTCGGCGCCCCTACCCTCCGACCGCAGTGAAAGTGCTGGCATTTCAATCATGGCAATGACCGCCTCATCCGGCTTGGCGCAGGGCGCCGGCGATGTCGCATCCGCCGGCCAGGCCGAGCGTTCCCCTTTCCTGCGCACGACCGAGCTACTGGCGCCGTATCAACCTGCCAAGCCCTTGATTACGCTGTCATTGGGCGAGCCGCAGCACCCGGTGCCCGATTTCGTCGGACCGGTGCTGGCAAAACATACCGCCGAATTCGGCCGCTACCCGATCGCCAAGGGCATCGAACCATTCCGCCGCGCCGTCGCGACCTGGCTGGGAAGCCGGTTCCAATTGCCGCGGCCGGTCGATCCCGAGAGCGAGGTGATGGTGCTGAACGGCAGCCGCGAGGGGCTGTTCTTTGCCGCGATATCAGCCTCGCGCTATGTCGCGCCCCGCAAGGGCCGGCCGGCGATCCTGATGCCGAACCCGTTCTATCCGGCCTATGGCGCCGGCGCCCGCGCGGCCGGCTGCGAGCAGATCTACCTGCCGACAACGCTCGGCAACGGTTTCCTGCCCGATCTTGATTCGATCGACGAGGCGACGCTGGCGCGCACCGTGGCGTTCTTCATCGCCTCGCCCGCCAATCCGCAGGGCTCGGTCGCCTCGCGCGCCTATTTCACGCGGCTGAAAGAGCTCGCCGATCGCTTCGGCTTCATCATCCTGAGCGACGAGTGCTACTCGGAAATCTACACCCGCGAGGCGCCGGGCAGCATTCTCGAATGCGCCGGTCCCGACTTCAGCAATGTCGTGGCGTTCCAGTCGCTGTCGAAGCGCTCGAACCTGCCGGGCATGCGCGTCGGCTTCGCCGCGGGCGACAGAAAGTTTCTGGCCGCGTTCCACGAGCTGCGCAATGTCGCCGCGCCGCAGGTGCCGGTGCCGCTGCAGCATGTCGCGGTCGCCGCCTATAGCGACGAGGCCCATGTCGAGGAGAATCGCAGGCTCTATCGCATCAAGTTCGATTTCGCCGACCAGATCCTCGGCAACCGCTACGGCTACAAGCGCCCCGCCGGCGGCTTCTGCGTCTGGCTCGACGTCTCCGAGCGCGGCGGCGACGAGGCGGCGGCGGTCAGGCTCTATCGCGACGCCGGCGTGCGCGTGATTCCCGGCAGCTACCTGGCACGCCAGCAGAACGACGGTTCCAATCCGGGTGCGGGCTATATCCGCCTTGCGCTCGTCTCCGACAGTGAATCGACGGCCGAGGCGATGCATCGCCTGGTCGAAACTCTGGGTTAATCGCGAAGCGCGAAGATTGAGTATGCCAGCGATCGAACGTGTCATCCCCCTGGTCGGCCATCTGCCGCTCTCGCTCCGCGAGGCGCTGGCGCGACGGCTGCGCGAACTCACCGGGCTCGGCCTGATCGCGCTGTCCGGCGCCATCACGGCGGCGCTGATGACATGGTCGGTGCAGGATCCGTCGCTGAGCCACGCCACCTCGCGCGCGATTCGCAACGTGCTCGGCTATCCCGGCGCGATCGGCGCCGACCTTCTGATGCAGATCCTCGGCCTCGGCGCCATCATGCTGGTGCTGCCGGTCGCGGTGTGGGGCTGGCGGATGCTGACACATCGTCCGTTCGACCGCGAGGCGCTGCGGCTCGGCTGCTGGATCCTGTGCACGGTGATCGCGGCGGGCTTCGCCAGCTGCTGGCCGCACAACACCGCATGGCCGCTGCCGACCGGGCTCGGCGGCGTGGTCGGCGACGCGCTGCTGCGTGCGCCGGCGGTCGTGTTCGGCCCGCCCGGCTTCATCTATCGCGTCGTGCTCGGCTCGATCCTGGTCGTCGCGATGGCGGCAAGCTTCCTGTTCGCCTGCGGCTGGGGCGCCAAGGAGCAGGACGACGAGCTGACGCCGATCTCTGACGATGACGAGCCGTTCGTCGAGGAAGAAGACAACGACCGCAGCTCGGTCTCGCTGGGCTGGCTGTTCCATGCGCTGATGAGCGCCAAAGCGCGGCTCGGCTGGCTGCTGACCACCGCCTACAAATCGCTGGTCTCGAGCGGAGCGCAGGGCCGCAGCGCCGCATTCGAGCGCCAGGAGCCCAATATCGGCGGCGGCCGCTCGGCGCCCTCGATCGCGCCCGCGCATGAAGACCATGATGAGGACGAAGCTGAAGCATTCGACGACGACGAGGAAGAGGAGGACGAGGAGGAAGAAGCTCCTGCCGCCCGCGCCCCGCGCAAGAAGGCCGAGCCGAAGCCGAAGAAGAAGAATTCCGACAAGTTCGAGCTGCCCTCGGTCTCCATGCTCAGTGCGCCGAAAGCCAGCGATCGCCAGCCGCTGAGCAAGGCCGAGCTCGAAACCAATTCGCGCTCGCTCGAAGGCGTGCTGCAGGACTTCGGCGTGCGCGGCGAGATCGTCAAGGCCAATCCCGGCCCGGTGGTCACGCTGTATGAGCTCGAGCCGGCGCCCGGCATCAAGTCGTCGCGCGTGATCGGGTTGTCCGACGACATCGCGCGTTCGATGAGCGCGCTGTCGGCCCGCGTCGCCGTGGTCGCCGGCCGCAACGCGATCGGCATCGAGCTGCCGAACGCGCATCGCGAGAAGGTCTATCTGCGCGAGCTTCTGGTCGCCAAGGAAAGCGTCGATTCGGTTGCGAAGCTGCCGCTGTGCCTCGGCAAGACGATCGGCGGCGACCCCGTCATCATCGATCTGGCGCGCACGCCGCACATGCTGATCGCCGGCACCACCGGCTCCGGCAAATCGGTCGCGATCAACACCATGATCCTGAGCCTGGTCTACCGGCTGCGGCCGGATCAGTGCCGCCTGATCATGGTGGATCCGAAGATGCTCGAACTCTCCGTCTATGACGGCATCCCGCACTTGCTGACGCCCGTCGTCACCGATCCGAAGAAGGCGGTGGTGGCGCTGAAATGGGCCGTGCGCGAGATGGAAGAGCGCTACAAGCGGATGGCCAAGCTCGGCGTGCGCAACATCGACGGCTACAATGCGCGCCTCGTCGAAGCCAAGGCCAAGGGCGAGGAGCTGACGCGCACCGTCCACACCGGCTTCGACAAGGAGACCGGCAAGGCGATCTACGAGGAAGAGAAGCTCGACCTTGAGCCGCTGCCCTACATCGTCATCATCGTCGACGAGATGGCCGACCTGATGATGGTCGCCGGCAAGGATATCGAAGGCGCGGTGCAGCGCCTCGCGCAGATGGCGCGCGCCGCCGGCCTGCATGTCATCCTCGCCACGCAGCGTCCGTCGGTCGACGTCATCACCGGCACGATCAAGGCGAACTTCCCGACCCGCATCGCCTTCCAGGTGACGTCGAAGATCGACAGCCGCACCATTCTTGGCGAGATGGGCGCCGAGCAGCTGCTCGGCCAGGGCGACATGCTCTACATGGCGGGCGGCGGCCGCATCAGCCGCGTACACGGACCCTTCGCCTCCGACGAGGAAGTCGAGAAGGTGGTGCGTCACCTCAAGACGCAAGGCGCCCCGGAATATCTCGAAGCCGTCACCGCGGAAGAGCCGACCGACGAGGACGGCGCCGTGTTCGATGCCACCGGCATGGGCGGCGACGGCGGCGGCGATCTGTTCACGCAGGCGGTTGCGATCGTCAAGCGCGACCGCAAGGCGTCGACCTCCTACATCCAGCGCCGGCTGCAGATCGGCTATAACCGCGCCGCCTCGCTAATGGAGCGGATGGAACTTGAGGGCATCGTCGGCCCGGCGAATCACGCCGGAAAGCGCGAAATCCTGGTCGGGGAGGAAGAAGGCCAGTTCTGATCGGGGGCGATCATCACGGAAAAACCATATCTCCCTCGGAAGAGGCGGGATAAAATCCGGCGCAGCGGGACGAGCGTCGAACAGAGACCTGACATATCTGATGGCAAAACACCTCATTGACCGCGGCACGCGCACCGCGCTGGCTCTTCTCGTCACCGCCGCGATCGCCGGCGCTGCGACTGCGCAGAATGCGCCGCCGCCGAAGCCCGCACCCAAGGCCGCGCCAAAGAAGGACGCCGGCGCGCAAACCAATGCGGACAAGGGCCCGACGACGACGGGAGCCACCCAGGCACCGCCGAACCCGGTGATTCCCGATCCGCGCCGCAACGTGCCCGCCAACATCTTCCAGACCTTCGACGCCAACCAGAAGGCGCAGGCGGCCAAGGTCTCGGCCTATCTCTCGTCGCTGCAAACCCTGGTCGGAAATTTCGTCCAGGTCGGCCCCGACGGCACCAAGACCAAGGGCGATTTCTACATCCAGAAGCCCGGCAAGCTGCGCTTCGAATATGACGATCCGAGCCCGATCGAGGTGATCGCGGACGGCTCCTCGGTCGCGGTGCGCGACCGCAGGCTCGCCACCCAGGACGTCTATCCGCTGTCGCAGACCCCGCTGCGCTATTTACTGTCGGATCGCATCGACCTGATGAAGGACACCAACGTCATCAGCGTCACCGCCGACGACGTGTTCGTCAGCATCACGATCGAGGAGAAGCAGGCGCTGGTCGGCACCAGCCGCTTCCTGCTGATGATCGGCGCCAAGGACGGCAAGCTCAAGCAGTGGACCGTCACCGACCCGCAGGGCTACGACACGACCGTTGCGGTCTACAATCTCGACGCGACGCAGAAGCCCGATCCGGCGCTGTTCAAGATCGACTTCACGACCTATCCCGGCACCTCGCCGGGCTAGCCATTCTGCTCCCTCGCCCCGCTCTTGCGGGGAGCGGCAGGAGTCCCCCTGTGGACAATTGAAATTCGCTGCGAGAACCGTGCTAAGACGCACCTCTCATGCGGTTCTCCGTCACCACCTGGAACATCAATTCGGTGCGCCTGCGCATCGACACCGTCGCCAAGTTCCTCAAGGGCGCGCGGCCGGATGTGCTGTGCCTGCAGGAGACCAAATGCATCGACGATGCGTTTCCGCTGAAACGTTTCAAGCGGCTTGGCTATGAGCACGTCGCGCTGAACGGACAGAAGGGCTATCACGGCGTCGCCATCGTCTCGCGCCTGCCGTTCGAGACGACCGACATCAGGACGTTCTGCGACAAGATCGATTCGCGGCACATCTCGGTGTCCTTCGGCGAGAAGGCGCAGCTGTCAAAGCCGCTGGTGCTGCATAATTTCTACGTGCCGGCCGGCGGCGACATTCCCGATCCCGCGCTCAACCCGAAATTCGAGCACAAGCTGCAATTCCTCGACGAGATGAAGGCCTGCGAGCCGCTGCATCCGCGCGGCGACGACCGCCACATCCTGGTCGGCGACCTCAACGTCGCCCCGCATGAGAACGACGTCTGGTCGCACAAGCAGCTGCTCAAGGTGGTCTCGCACACCCCGGTCGAGACCGAGAAGCTGCTGGCCGCGCAGGCGCATGGCGAATGGTTCGACATCGCGCGCGAGCGAATCCCGATGTCGGAAAAGGTCTACACCTGGTGGAGCTACCGCGCGGCGGACTGGACTGTCGGCGATCGCGGCCGACGGCTCGATCACATCTGGGTCTCGCGCGCGCTCAAGGATCAGGTCAGCGATTTCAAGATCACCCGCGACGCCCGCAGCTGGGAACGCCCGTCGGACCACGTGCCGGTGACGGCGGTGATGGAGGTTTAGTTCTCGCTGCCAGAGCAGCAACGTGATCCGTCACCCTGAGGAGCGCGAAGCGCGTCTCGAAGGGTCGACGGCCACCAGCGGGGCCGTGCATCCTTCGAGGCTCGCTTCGCTCGCACCTCAGGATGACGGAATCAATTAAATCTCGCCGGAACGACAGCGGCTACGTGCTCAACTTCCCGCCCGCCATCAAGATATCGCTTGCGAGCTGGCTGGTGCGCAGCGCCAGTTCGTCGCGCAGCCGGCGGGCCGCGGCCGGATCGCTTTCCAGCACGCGCTGGAACAGGCTGCGCGCGACGCGGATCACCGAGCCGCGCTCCAGCGCGGTGGCAGTCGACGGCCGCTTCATCGCGACGATCAATGCGAGCTCGCCGATCAGCGCACCGGGACCGGCGATGATCTCGGCGCCGCCTTCCTCGACGCGGAAGGTGCCGCGCTGCACGACATAGCCGGCATCTGCGGCGTCGCCGGCCTTGAACAGCACGTCGCCTGCGTTGAAATCACGTTGCTCGGAGCCGATCGCCAGCATGCGCAAGGAGCTCTCGCCCAACAGACGCATTGTCGGGACCCGCTCGAGCAGGGCTACATCATCATCGATCGACATTCAGGTCCGGTAACCGCGGCGCGCCTCGATTTCACGAATCGTTGAGCGCAAAGCGTATCACGGCACCAGCTTGTAGCCACCGGCTTCCGTCACCAGGATTTCCGGGTTGGCGGCGTCCTTCTCGATCTTCTGGCGGAGGCGGTAGATGTGGGTTTCCAGCGTGTGGGTGGTGACACCGGAATTGTAGCCCCAGACTTCCTGGAGCAGGGTCTCGCGCGACACCGGCATCTGGCCGGCGCGGTAGAGGAAGCGGAGGATCGCGGTTTCCTTCTCGGTCAGCCGAACCTTCCTGGCATTGGCGCCGGTCAGCATCTTCGAGCCGGGCCGGAACGAATAGGGGCCGACCGAGAACACCGCGTCCTCGCTGGCCTCGTGCTGGCGGAGCTGCGCCCGGATCCGGGCCAGCAGCACCGCGAACCGAAATGGCTTCGCCACATAGTCGTTGGCGCCGGATTCGAGCCCCAGGATCGTATCGGAATCGGTGTCGTGGCCGGTCAGCATGATGATCGGAGCCTTGAAGCCGCCCTTGCGGAGCGAGCGGACCACTTCGCGGCCGTCGGTGTCGGGCAGGCCGACGTCCATCAGGACCAGATCGGGGGAATTGGCTTTGGCGGCAGTGGCGCCCTTGGCGCCGGTGTCGACTGCGGAGGCTTCGAATTCCTCGTGCAGCGACAGCTGCTCGACCAGCGTATCGCGCAGATCGGTATCGTCATCCACGATCAAGATCTTGCGGGCATTGGCCATAGGTACAATCCTTCGGGGCGGGGCGGTCAGAAGCGGAGGGCGCTTATGGCCGTAACATCGGCTAGATATGTGCTCAGGTAGGCGATTGTTACCGATTCACAAGGCAACGCAGTCTACCTCAAATCCGGCGGGGCAGGACGTGAATGTCCTGTAATGCCGGGAGATAGGATGTTCTGAACCTCCAAGGCAAGCTCAGTTTGGAACGATTCTTAAGGGAAGGTCAGCTATTTCAATCACTTATATGACAGTCAAACGTGATCGCCCGCTCTCCATCATCGAGGTCCGAGCAGCCGCCGGCGACCCGCGCCGGGGCTGGCTGTCGGCCGACGGCTGGACCGTGCCGGTGGCGCTCGGGCGCGGCGGAATCCTCGCCAACAAGCGCGAGGGCGACGGCGGCACGCCGCGCGGCGTCTTCCATCCGCGCAAGCTCTGGTGGCGTGCCGACCGGCACCAGCGTCCGACGACTTTCCTGCCGACCCGGCCGATCCGCCGCGAGGATGCCTGGTGCGAGGACCCCGCCGACCGTCACTACAACCAGCCGATCCGCCTCGACCGCGAGCAGGGCGGCGACCGCCTGACTCGCGAGGACCATCTCTACGATTTCATCATCGAGATCGACCACAACGCCGCGCCGCGCGTCGCCGGTCGCGGCAGCGCCGTCTTCCTGCATCTGGCGCGGCCGAATTTCTCGCCGACCGCCGGCTGTGTTTCGATGACGAAGACTTCGATGCTGCGGCTGTTGCGGCGGATGTCGCCGCAGACCCGGATCGTTATTGGGTAGGGTGGTGGAATAGCTCAGCATCGGTTTTCCCACGCGACAGGCGCGACGCGTTTGTGCTGAGATCGAACACAACAGAAAATAATTCCCGCGGGAGTGAAAAAGCATGCTCGACAACAACCAGATCGCCGCCGCCTCGAAGGTCCTGCACGATCACTGGCACGCCGGGACAAAACTCGACGCGCTCGATGGCGCAATTCGGCCGCGCGATCGCGCCGCGGGCTATGCGGTGCAGGCTGCGCTGGAGAAAGCGTCGCGCGAAAAACTATTCGGCTGGAAGATCGCGGCGACCAGCGCGGCCGGCCAGAAGCACATCAACGTCGCGGGACCGCTGGCCGGGCGTATCCTCGCCGAGACGGTGATACCGGATGGCGGCACCGCGTCGATGCAGGGCAACGAGATGCGCGTCGGCGAGCCGGAATACGCCTTCCGCATGGCGCGCGATCTCGCGCCTCGCACGACACCTTACAGCGTGCAGGAGGTGCTGGATGCCGTCGGCACGCTGCATCCGGCGATCGAAATTCCGGATTCGCGTTTCGCCGATTTCGTCGCCGCCGGCGAAGCCCAGCTGATCGCCGACAATGCCTGCGCGCATCTGTTCGTGCTCGGACCCGCAACGACAGCGGACTGGCGCGCGATCGATCTGGTCGAGGACCGCCCGACCATCACGCTGCGCGGCGAGCGCTACATCGGCCACGGCAAGAACGTGCTCGGCGATCCGCGGATAGCGCTGGCCTGGTGCGCCAACGAGCTGCGCACGCTCGGGCTGACGCTGCGGGCAGGGGAAGTCGTCACCACAGGCACCTGCCATCCCCCGCTGCCGATCTCAGCCGGCGATGAATTCGCGGCCGATTTCGGCGCGATCGGAAAAGTGTCGGTGAAGTTCGCGTAGGCTGCGCGCTCACCACACACACCGCTGTCGTCCTGGCGAAGGCCAGGACCCATACGCCGCGGCCTTAGAAAAGGGCGCGCGGCGAGACAACGCATCCAAACACCGTCATCCCCGCGCAAAGGCTTTGCCTTTGCGCGGGGATGACGGTTGTGATGACGGGCAAGCCTCCGTGTGATTCTGGCGGACACCAGGCGACACTAGTTATGCGGCGCCGTCCGCGTCCCAAAGATCGCCGAGCCCACCCGCACATGGGTCGCGCCCATCTGGATCGCCACCGCGTAATCCGCGCTCATGCCCATCGAGAGATTCGTCAGGCCGTTGCGCGCGGCGATCTTGGCGCAGAGCGCGAAGTGCGGCGCCGGCGCCTGGTCGACCGGCGGGATGCACATCAGTCCCGAGATCGACAGGCCGTAGGTGTCGCGGCAGGCCGCGATGAAGGTATCCGCGTCCTGCGGCGCGACGCCGGCTTTCTGCGGCTCCTCGCCGGTATTGATCTGGACGAACAGTTGCGGGTGCTTCCCTTGATTTTTGATTTCCTTGGCTAACGCTTCGCAAATGCTGGTGCGATCGACCGAATGGATCGCATCGAACAGCGCGACCGCCTCCTTGGCCTTGTTCGACTGCAACGGCCCGATCAGATGCAGCTGCAATCCCGGATTGGCCTGGATTAGCGCCGGCCACTTGCCTTTGGCCTCCTGCACGCGATTTTCGCCAAATACGCGCTGTCCGGCACCGATAATCGGCAAAATTGCGTCGGCCGCGAACGTCTTCGACACCGCGATCAAGGTCACCGACGCGCGGTCGCGCCGCGCTTCCTTGCAGGCATGGGCGATCTCGCGTTCGACGGCGGCGAGGCCAAAGGCAGGGTCATGTGGTGAACCAGGCGGTAACGGCGTGGTCGGGCTTTGCGTCATGCTTGTGCCGTTCTCTGACAGGTGCGGGGGTTGGCTCGAATTTTACCAAATTCGGGAAAGGCTTTTTGAAGCCCTGCATTCTACCTTGCGCACGGGCAAGGGAATAGAATGTCGGGCGTCACTTTCAACCGCAACAGGGTCAGGCTCAAGAAGGTTCTGGGTATTCGTGCCCGGCTGGCCTTGCTTGCGCTGATGCTGGTCGCGCCCCTGATGCTCGACCGCGTCCGCACGCTGGAAGACTCCCGCAGCAAGCAGATCGCGCAGGCCGCCGCCGGCTATGCCAGCCTCACCGCGCATGCCGCGGAAACCCAGCGCGAGGTGGTCTCCTCGGTCGAGACCATGCTGAAGTCTGCGGCCTATATCCGCGCTTCCGGCGGCATCGCGCAGAGCTGCGAGGTGCTGCGCGCCAGCCTGCCAACCGTGCTGCCCTGGATCCGCAGCATCATGTTCGTCTCGCGGGACGGGCTGGTGCAGTGCTCGACCCTCAACGCCCAGGTCGGCCTCAATGTCGGCGACCGTGACTATTTCAAGAAAGCCCAGGACAACCGCGGCTTCGTGTTCAGCGACTATCTGCGCGGCAGAACCAATGGCCGCCCGATGATGATGGCCGCCTATCCGGTGGCCGCGATCAATCCGGAGCAGGATGCCGTGGTGGTCGCCGGCATCAATATCGACTGGCTGTCGCAGATCATGGCCAATCTCGGCGGCCAGCCCGGCATGTCGGCCGTTCTCGTCGACAGCACCGGCGTCGTGATCGCCGCGCCCGCGGATCACGCGAGCCTGATCGGCCGCTCGCTCGACACCATCCCGTTGATGGCCGCGATCGCCGAAAAGGCGCTGAGCTATGACGAACCATCCGGCTCGGTGTCGTTCACGGCGTCCGACGGCGCGCAGCGCACGCTGAGCTTCGCGCGCATCGCCGGCACGCAATCCCGGCTGATCGTGAGCATGGACGAAGCCAAGGTGACGGCGGCGATCAACCGCGAGATCCGCACCGCCTATCTGCAGCTCGGCTTCGTCTGCCTGTTCGTCTTGCTGGGTGCCCTGGTCGGCGCCGAGCGGCTCGTCATCCATCCGATCGAGCTGATGACCGGCATGGCGCGGCGGTTCGGCGAGGGCGACTGGTCGGCACGCGTCGCCAAGCACAAGCTGCCGGCGGAATTCGTGCCGCTGGCGCGCGCCTTCAACGCGATGGCGGCGCAGCTCAGCCAGCGCGAGCGCGAGCTCGTCGCCTCCAACGATCGTCTCACCGTGATGGCCTCGATCGACGCGCTGTCTGGCCTTGCCAACCGCCGCGGCTTCCAGAGCCGGCTCGACTTCGAGTGGATGCGGGCGCAGCAATATGAATGCGAGCTGTCGCTGATGATGATCGATGTCGATCACTTCAAGCTCTACAACGACACCTATGGCCATCCCGAAGGCGATGCCTGCCTGACCCGGATCGGCGAAGTGCTGTCCGGGATCGCCGCCGACACCATGGGCTTCGCCGGCCGCTATGGCGGCGAGGAATTCTGCCTGTTGCTGCCGAACACCGACGCCGCGCATGCGCTCGCGATCGGCGAAACCGTGCGCACCGCCGTACTCGGCCTCGCCGTGCCGCATGCATCCTCGAGCCATTGCGTCGTCACCGTCAGCGTCGGCGTCGCGACGACCAAGCCGAACGAGACCCAGCGCCCCGGCGATCTGATCGAAGCCGCCGACGCCGCGCTCTACGCAGCCAAGCGCCGCGGCAGGAATGCCGTGATCGAGCACGGCTTCCTGCAGACGCTGGACGAAGCCGGCATGGCGCTGGCGAGCTGAGATCGTGCGTGGTCGAGCGGCGCGATGAGCGCGGAACCATGACCATCGGCGACGCCGCCTATTCAGCGTCGTCCTGGCGAAGGCCAGGACCCATTACCCCCACCGTTTATCATTGCGCGAAGCGGGGCCACGATCCCTTCCTCGACAAAGCCCTGTGGTTATGGGTCCTGGCCTTCGCCAGGACGACGAGGAGGCTGCAGACGGCGCCCCTGCGACAGCGGCAGGGCGGCTACGCGACGGGATGGGGCGTTTGCAGGCCCCAAGCCGTTGACCGCGCAGGCGCTTTTGTGGCCTAGTCCGCCGTCCCCGGATGGGACCCGAAAATCACCAAAGCCACCCAAAATCCTTGCGATTTCATGACCGCCGAACGCTATAACGCCCGTGAATCCGAACCCCGCTGGCAGCGCCTGTGGGACGAAAAGGCGATCTTCGCCTCCAAGAACGACGATCCGCGGCCGAAATACTACGTGCTCGAGATGTTCCCCTACCCGTCGGGGCGCATCCATATCGGTCATGTCCGCAACTACACGCTCGGCGACGTGCTGGCGCGCTTCATGCGCGCCAGGGGCTACAACGTGCTGCACCCGATGGGCTGGGACGCGTTCGGCCTGCCGGCGGAGAATGCCGCGATCGAGCGCAAGGTGGCGCCGAAGGCCTGGACCTACGACAACATCGCCGCGATGAAGAAGCAGCTGCGGTCGATCGGGCTGTCGCTCGACTGGAGCAGAGAATTCGCGACCTGCGACCCCAGCTACTACAAGCATCAGCAGAAGATGTTTCTGGACATGCTGCGCGCCGGCCTCGCCGAGCGCGAGAAGCGCAAGCTGAACTGGGATCCGGTCGACATGACCGTGCTCGCCAACGAGCAGGTGATCGACGGCCGCGGCTGGCGCTCGGGCGCCGTCGTCGAGCAGCGCGAAATGAGCCAGTGGGTCTTCAAGATCACGAAGTATTCGCAGGAGCTCCTGGAAGCGCTGGATGGTCTCGACCGCTGGCCCGACAAGGTGCGGCTGATGCAGCGCAACTGGATCGGCCGCTCCGAAGGCCTGTTGATCCGTTTCGCGCTGGATGCGGCGACCACGCCGGCCGGCGAGAGCGAGCTGAAGATCTTCACCACGCGGCCGGACACGCTGTTCGGCGCCAAGTTCATGGCGATCTCGGCGGACCATCCGCTGGCGGTCGCCGCCGCCGCGAAGAACCCGAAGCTCGCGGAGTTCATCGCCGACATCAAGAAGATCGGCACCGCGCAGTCGATCATCGACACCGCCGAGAAGCAGGGTTTCGACACCGGCATCAAGGCGGTGCATCCGTTCGATCCGAACTGGAAGCTGCCGGTCTATGTCGCGAACTTCGTGCTGATGGAATACGGCACCGGCGCGATCTTCGGCTGCCCGGCGCACGACCAGCGCGACCTCGACTTCGTCAACAAGTACAATCTCGGCAACACGCCGGTGGTCTGCCCCGAGGGCCAGGACCCGAAGACGTTCGTCATCACCGACGTCGCCTATGACGGCGACGGCCGCATGATCAATTCGCGCTTCCTCGACGGCATGACGATCGAAGCAGCCAAGGAAGAGGTTGCCAAGCGGCTGGAAAGCGAAGTCCGCGGCAATGCGCCGGTCGGCGAGCGGCAGGTGAATTTCCGCCTGCGCGACTGGGGCATTTCGCGCCAGCGCTATTGGGGCTGCCCGATCCCGGTGATCCATTGTCCGACGTGCGACGTGGTGCCGGTGCCCGACGACCAGCTGCCGGTGACGCTGCCGGAGGATGTCAGCTTCGACAAGCCGGGCAACGCGCTCGACCATCATCCGACCTGGAAGCATGTGACTTGCCCCAAGTGCGGCGGCAAGGCCGTGCGCGAGACCGACACGATGGACACCTTCGTGGACTCGTCCTGGTACTTCGCGCGCTTTACCGACCCGTGGAACGAGACCGCGCCGACCACACCCGCGGTCGCCAACCGGATGATGCCGGTCGACCAGTATATCGGCGGCGTCGAGCACGCGATCCTGCATCTGCTCTACAGCCGCTTCTTCACCCGCGCGATGAAGGCCACCGGCCACATCGACATGAGCGAGCCGTTCGCCGGCATGTTCACCCAGGGCATGGTGGTGCACGAGACCTACCAGACGGCCGATGGCAGCTGGGTCACGCCGGCCGAGGTGAAGATCGAGGTCGGCGGCAACGGCCGCCGCGCGGTGCTGATGGCGACCGGCGAGGACGTCGCGATCGGCCCGATCGAGAAGATGTCGAAGTCGAAGAAGAACACCGTCGACCCCGACGACATCATCGCGAGCTACGGTGCCGACGTCGCGCGCTGGTTCATGCTGTCGGATTCGCCGCCGGACCGCGACGTGATCTGGAGCGACGAGCGCGTGCAGGGCGCCTCGCGCTTCGTGCAGCGGCTGTGGCGGCTGGTGAACGAATCGGCCGAGATCGCCAAGACTGCCGACACTAAGACGGCGCCGGCGGTTCGGCCGGCGACGTTCGGGCCCGACGCATTGGCGCTGCGCAAGGCGGCCCATGGCGCGCTCGACAAGGTGTCGTCCGGCATCGAGCGGCTGCACTTCAACGTGTGTCTCGCCCATATCCGCGAATTCGCCAATGCACTGTCCGAGGTGCTGGCGAAAGGCGACAAGCCGGCGTCGGACCTCGCTCCAGATGTTTCTTGGGCGGTCAAGGAGGCCGCGACCATCCTGGTGCAGCTGTTCTCGCCGATGATGCCGCATCTGGCCGAGGAGTGCTGGGTGGTTCTGGGCCAGACCGGGCTGGTTTCCGAGGCCGATTGGCCACAAATCGAGCGCGATTTGCTGGTCGAGGACAGCGTGACCCTGGTCGTCCAGGTCAACGGTAAAAAACGAGGTGATGTTACCGTGCCACGGGCGGCGCAAAATGCGGATATAGAGGCTGCCGTTTTGGCGCTCGATGCGGTAAAAGCCGCCTTGGGCGGCAAACCCGTCCGCAAGGTGATCGTGGTGCCCATGAGGATCGTCAATGTTGTCGGCTAGGATCAGGATCGCCGCCCGGCTCGTGGCCGTGGCCTCCTTGGCCGCGCTGACGGCCGGATGCTTCCAGCCGATGTATGCCGAGCGCACCCTCGACGGCCAGTCGTCCGCCCTGCGCGAGAAGCTGATGGGCGTCGAGGTTCCGCCGGTCGACAAGCCGAACGCCTCGCGCGAGGCCCGGGTCGGCGTCGAGGTCCGCAACGCCCTCGCCTTCAAGCTCTACGGCACCGCCACCGGCGCACCGCCGACGCATCGGCTGGTGCTGCGGTTCACCACCAGCCGCTCCTCGCTGATGATCGACCAGGCCACCGCGCTGCCGACCAGCGAGAATTACGGCATCGACGCCCAGTTCAACCTGATCGAGATCGCGTCGAACAAGTCGGTGATGACCGGCACCACGTTCTCGCGCGTGTCCTACGACATGCCCGGCTCCTACCAGCGTTTCGCCCGCGCCCGCGCCTTCCGCGACGCCGAGGACCGCGCCGCGCAGGAGATCGCCGACAACATCCAGACCCGGCTCGCCTCCTTCTTCTCCACCGGAACCTGATCGCCGCATTGGTCGCGCTTCGCGGAAAAGAGATCGACAGCTTCCTCGCCCGGCCTGACGCGGGCCGTCCGATCATCCTGCTGTACGGCCCGGACTTAGGCCTGGTGCGCGAGCGCGCCGATGCGCTGATGGCCTCCGCGGTCGACGATCCCAACGACCCATTCTCGCTGGTGCGGCTCGATGGCGACGAGCTCGCCGCCGAACCGTCGCGGCTGGTTGATGAAGCCATGACGGTGCCGCTGTTCGGCGGCCGCCGCGCCATCCGCGTCCGCGCCGGCTCGCGCAACTTCTCAAGCGGCGTCGAGACGCTGACCGAGACCACCGCGCTCAGGGATTGCCGCATCGTGATCGAGGCCGGCGAGCTCAGGCCGGAATCGCCGCTGCGCAAGATCTGCGAGCGCGCCAAGAATGCGGTGGCGATCGGCTGCTATCCCGACACCGAGCGCGACCTGACCAAGCTGATCGAGGACGAGCTGCGCGTATCGAATCTGCGGCTCGCGCAGGATGCGCGCGCGGTGCTGATGTCGCTGCTCGGCGGCGACCGCATGGCCTCGCGCAACGAGCTGCGCAAGCTTGCGCTGTTCGCGCACGGCAAGGGCGAGATCACGCTCGAGGACGTCATGACCGTGGTGTCCGACGCCTCCGAGCTGAAGCTCGACCCGATCGTCGACGGCGCTTTCGCCGGCAACGCCGCGCTGGTCGAGAGCGAGTTCACGAAAGCAATGGTCGCCGGCACCTATCCCGGCGTGATCATCTCGGCCGCGCAGCGCCAGGCGGCATGGCTGCACAAATCGGCGCTGGCGATCGCGGACGGCACGCCGGCGTCAGCCGTGCTCGACGGCGGATTTCCGCGGCTGCACTTCTCACGCAAACCCGCGGTCGAGATCGCGCTGCGCAATTTCACACCGCCTAGGCTGGTGAACGTGATCGATCAGCTCGCCACCGCGGCGCTGGACATGCGCAAGCAGGCCTCGCTCGCCGCCGTGATCGCGCAGCGCGCGCTGCTCTCGATCGCGGCGAACGCAAAGCGGCGGGGGTGACCCCGGCCGAAACCGCTAACCACCCTCCAGCCGCCGCACCACCTCGTCGAGCTGCTCGAGGTTGCGGTAGCTGATCTGGACGGTGCCGCCGGGATCGCGATGGCTGACGGTGACGGCAAGGCCGAGCGCATCGCTGACGCGCTTCTCCAGCGCCAGGGTGTCGGCATCCTTGTCCACCTTGGCCGCGCTGCCACTGCGCGCCTTCTGCGGCTTGCGCTCCGGCACGCCCTCCTCATGCGCCAGCGCCTCGGCCTGGCGGACGTTGAGGCCTTCGGCGACGATCCGCTTCGCAGCAGTGAGCGGATCCGGCACGCCGATCAGCGCGCGAGCGTGGCCGGCGGAGAGATCGCCCTTCGAGATCAGCGCCTGCACCTCGGCCGGCAGCTTGGTCAGCCGCATCATGTTGGCGACATGGCTGCGGCTCTTGCCGACGATCTTGGCGATGTCTTCCTGGCTGCGTTTGAACTCGTCGGCGAGCGCGTGATAGCCCTGCGCCTCTTCCATCGCATTGAGGTCTTCGCGCTGGACATTCTCGATGATCATGATCTCGAGCGCGTCGGAATCGGAGACCTCGACCGGCACGATCGGCACTTCGTGCAGGCCGGCGAGTTGCGAGGCGCGCCAGCGGCGCTCGCCGGCGATGATCTCGTAGCGGTCCTGCGCGCCCTTGATCGCGCGCACCACGATCGGCTGGATCACGCCGCGCTGCCTGATCGAATCGGCGAGCTCGCCGAGCTCGGTATCGGCGAAGGTGCGCCGCGGGTTGCGCGGGTTGGCCTTGAGGAATTCGATCGGTACCTTGCGCTGGTTGCGCGGCCGCTCCACATGCGCGGCCGCCTCGCCGCCGACATCTCCGATCAGGCTTGCCAGCCCGCGCCCCAGTCGCGAACGCGCTTCATCGGCCATTGTTGCGAGCTCCCTTGAATTCACACGCAGTACTCCAGACTTGAATTTCAGAATCACAGGATGGGCCGCGCGCGGCAAAACCCATCGCTCTCGTTGCGTGCCAGGACGGAGTTCGCTTCGCGGCGCCCATCCTGCGCATCGTCAAAGGGTGCGCAGCTCGCGCTCGCGCTGGATCACTTCGGTGGCGAGCTTGAGATACGCATCGCTGCCGGCGCATTTGAGGTCGTAGACCAGGACCGGCTTGCCGTAGGACGGCGCCTCGGAGATGCGCACGTTGCGCGGGATCATGGTGTCGTAGACCTTGTCGCCCATGAACTGGCGCACGTCGGCAACCACCTGGTTGGAGAGGTTGTTGCGCGAGTCGAACATGGTCAGCACGATGCCGTGGATCGACAGGTTCGGATTGAGCGTCGAGCGCACCTGCTCCACGGTCTGCAGCAATTGCGACAGACCTTCGAGCGCGAAGAACTCGCATTGCAGCGGCACCAGGATCGCGTCCGACGCCGCCATCGCGTTCACCGTGAGCAAATTGAGCGAGGGCGGGCAGTCGATCAATACATAGGTGTAGTCGGCTTCCGGCGAGACGTTGTTGTTCAATCCTGCGATCGCATCGCGCAGCCGGAACGCGCGGCCCGGCGTGGTGCCGAGCTCGAGCTCGAGACCGGAGAGATCCATGGTGGAAGCGGCGATATGCAGCCGCGGCACTGCGGTCGCGACCACGGCATCGCGCAGCGGCGCCTCGCCGATCAGCACGTCATAGGTCGAGCAGCTGCGGTTGCGGCGATCGATGCCGAGGCCGGTCGAGGCGTTGCCCTGCGGATCGAGATCGACGATCAGGACGCGCTCGCCAATCGCAGCGAGTGCGGTGCCAAGATTGATCGCTGTGGTGGTCTTGCCGACACCGCCCTTCTGGTTGGCGAGCGACAGGATACGCGGATGGCCAGGCGGCTGGGACGCCTTATCCTCTTGATAAACCTCGTCCATCACAGTCATACCAAAATACCATTTGCTCTCGCGGAGTCCCCTAGCGCCGCTCGATTGACCCGAGTTCGACGATCCAGCCCTGTCCGCCGGTCAGGCTGGCGTGTAGCTTTAGCTCAATAATCCAATATTTAGTGGCCTCGGTCAATTCGGCCTCTACATCTTGACCCTTCAAAAACAGCGCCTTGGCGCCGTTTTTGACCCACGGCTCCGCAAAGCCGATGAGTTGATGTAACGGAGCCAGCGCCCGCGCGGTGACGCAATCGATTGGCCCCGGGATTCTATCCACAGTATCCCCGATATCAGCCAGATGCACCGTCCCCGGCGACGCCGTCACCCGTATCGCCTCGCGCAAGAATGCCGCCTTCTTGGCGATTCGCTCAACCAAATGAATCGACGCCCCCGGGGTCTCGGCCAGCGCGCAGGCCAGCACGACGCCGGGAAAGCCGCCGCCGCTGCCGAGGTCGACCCAGGACTTCGCCGTCGGCGCCAGGCTCAGAAGCTGCAGCGAATCGGAGACGTGGCGGGTCCAGAGGGCGGGCAGCGTCGATGGCGCGACGAGATTGGTCTTGGCCTGCCACGCCAGGAGGAGGGCGATGTAGCGATCGAGCCGCGCCTCTGTTTCACGTGAAACAGGTGTCAGCGCGAGCGCCGCGGCCTTGTCCTTGGCGGAGACGCTGAGTTCGGCGGGTTGCGAATTGGAAGCCATTCTCTGGAATGCCGATCGAGCTCGCCGTTGCGAGCGAAGCGAAGCAATCCATGGTGCCACCTGAGGAAGCGATGGATTGCTTCGTCGCTTCCGCTGCTCGCTACGACCGAGCCGCCTCTCGTTTCACGTGAAACGTTACGCCGATGCCTTTGCAGCGTTCCGCCGCACCTCGCGCCGCAGATAGGCGGCCAGAATACCCAGCGCCGCCGGCGTCATACCGTCGATCCGGCCCGCCTGGCCGACCGTCCGTGGCTGCGCCTTCTGCAACTTGGCGCGTGCCTCGTTCGAAAGGCCGGGGACATCGGCATAGTCGACGTCGGCCAGAACCAGACCTTCGTCACGCCGGAAGGCATCGACATCGGCGGTCTGGCGCTTCAGATAGACATCGTATTTGGCATCGATCTCGAGATGCACCGCGATCGCAGGGTCAATGGCCGACAGCTCCGGCCAGATCGCCTGGACCGCGGGCCACTCTATCTCAGGGTAAGCCAGCAGCTCGAAGGCCGACCGGCGATGGCCGTCGCGGTTGAGCGCGAGCCCGTGCTTGGCGGCCTCATTCGGCGTGATCGCGAGCGACTTCGCCAACCGCTTGGCCGCCTCCAACGCCGCCATCTTGGTCCGATGGCGCTCGGCGCGCGCCGTTCCAACGCATCCGAGTGCAATGCCCTTGTCGGTCAGGCGCTGGTCGGCATTGTCGGCCCGCAGCGTCAGCCGGTACTCGGCGCGCGAGGTGAACATGCGATACGGCTCGGTGATCCCGCGGGTCACGAGATCGTCGATCATCACGCCGAGATAACCGTCGGCGCGGTCGAACACGATCGGATCGGCGAGGCCGGCAGCGAGAGCGGCATTGAGCCCGGCAACAACGCCCTGCCCCGCCGCCTCCTCATAACCCGTGGTGCCATTGATCTGGCCGGCCAGGAAGAGCCCGCGCAGCCGCTTGGTCTGCAGGGTCGGATCGAGCTCGCGCGGGTCGACGTGGTCGTATTCGATCGCATAGCCCGGCCGGACCATCCTGACCCGCTCGAGGCCGGGGATGCTGGCGAGGATCGCAAGCTGGACCTCTTCCGGCAACGAGGTCGAGATGCCGTTCGGATAGACCGTGGTGTCGTCGAGCCCTTCCGGCTCCAGGAAGATCTGATGGCCGTCACGGTCGCCGAAGCGGACGATCTTGTCCTCGATCGAGGGGCAATAGCGCGGTCCGGAGCTCTTGATCTGACCGGAATACATCGGCGAGCGATGCACATTGGCCCGGATCACCTCATGGGTCGCGGGCGTCGTCCGGGTGATGCCGCACTGGATCTGCGGCGTCGCAATCCGGTCAGTCATGACCGAAAACGGCTCCGGAGGCTCGTCTCCGGGCTGCATTTCGACCGCGGACCAGTCGATCGTAGTGCCGTCGAGGCGCGGCGGCGTTCCGGTCTTGAGCCGGCCGAGCGCAAACCCTGCCCGTTCGAAGGAAGCAGACAGGCCCATGGCCGGCGCCTCGCCGACCCGGCCCGCCGGCCAATTCTTCTCCCCGAGATGGATCAGACCGCGCAGAAAGGTGCCGGTCGTGATGACAACCGCACCCGCCGACAACCGGCGACCATCGCCCAGGCAAATGCCGGTCACGCGACCATCGGCGACGACCAGTTCATCCGCCTCGCCTTCGATGACGCTGAGGTTCGCGGTCTCGGTGATCGCCGCCTGCATCGCCGCGGCGTAGAGCTTGCGGTCAGCCTGGGCCCGGGGGCCACGGACCGCCGGACCCTTCCGGCGATTGAGCATGCGAAACTGGATGCCGCCGGCGTCGGCCACCCGGCCCATCAGACCATCCAGCGCGTCGACTTCGCGGACCAGATGGCCCTTGCCGAGCCCCCCGATGGCGGGATTGCACGACATCGCGCCAATGGTCGCGAAACGATGGGTCACCAAGGCGGTCTTTGCACCCATCCGGGCAGAAGCGCTCGCGGCTTCGCAGCCGGCATGGCCGCCGCCGATGACGATGACGTCAAATGAGTCTGCCCTGGAAATCAT